>NZ_QNUD01000029.1:0-49612 GCF_008042405.1 Bacillus sp. SH7-1 | reverse complement strand
GTATATCTGTTTGAAAAAAATAAACACTGCCTATGATATAATAAATCTAAGTATATATTTATAAAATAAAAATTAAATTTAATCAATAAATTTATTAAATATAAATTAAATACATGAGGAGAAATAATATGGATGAAAATCAGCAACTCAATATGAATACAACAGAAGTAAGAGAGTTTTTGGAGATTAGTAATTTCATTGTAAACAAACTGGTAAAAAAGGGACAATTAGTTCCAATTAACAAAGATACATGGCGATTAGATGGGAGTTTCCTTTTCAGAAGAAGTGATGTAGAAGCAATAAAAAAAGCAAGAGAACCTGAAGGTCTTACTTTGTACCAGGCTAGTAAAAAATATGATGTGAGTACATATCAATTAGAAAGATGGCTAGAAGATGGGGAATTAACAGCCACTATACAAGAATATCGTAATCGTGAAACTAAATTCATAAGAGAAGAAGAGTTACTCAAGCTTGTACATCGATTAGATCAGGCAAATGCACTTTATACATACTCTCAAAAGTATAATACCGTTTTATTCCACAGATACATGCAGGGGAATACGATAGCAAGAGTCATTTCCATTCCAAAGCGTGGAGATATTATGTTAATTGATGAGTTCGGAAATGAACTTACCTTAAAAGAAGCAAAAAAATTAGGGTATGAACCAGCTTATGAGTTGACTGATAAACCTCGGAGCCATCATCAAAGATTTATTAAGTTCCGTTTACCTAAGTCTGATCAATTACGTAGTAGTTCTTTCCAAAAAGTTGACTTAATACTCCAATATGTCTCACCAAGAAATATAAAGATTTCAGAAGAGAAGGGTTTTTGGTATTTAGATGTAAGACAATCACTTATTGAATTGCCTATGGGTATGCAAATGGAGTGGGTTGAGAGCCTCTCACCATATTTAATTGAAGGAAAATTAGTGAAACGTGTTAATAATAGCGTTTATTTAGATAGCAGCAGTGTGACAAAACCAGTTACGATTTCCAGTAAAGAATATCAAGTACTTAATAAAATAGTCGAAGAAACAAACAGCACTATTGAGGAATTTATTGCGTCCGCTATTCGCGACAAAATCATTCACTATCAAAATACACAATAAACGTATTTATAAGCTATTTTAAGCATAACGAGAATTGATAATCATACAATGATACAGAAAGGCTTTTCACATGGTATCTATCCCTTATATCCGAAAAGACACCTAATTAAGGTGTCTTTTTATTTTTCACCTTTCAAGGAGAAAAAGCATATATTAGAATAGAGGACGAGCTGATCACTCCTCCTCTATTCTAATTTTTGGTTAGAACCCCTCACACAGTAAGAGCATCTATTGTCCTGGATGCTCTCTTTTTATTGAACAAGATGGACACTTAATATTCTGTAAGTGTAAACATAGAGGCAGTAATAACCATTGAAATTGATAAAATTATTTGAAAGAGCATTTTCTCACTGCACTCGTTTTTGTTCATGGATTTTCTAAACTTTTTATTGATAATATTAAAATATGAAGAATGTAGTTGAGGTTCGATTTAAGTTCTAACAAAATATCCGAATTTGATTAATTAGTACAACCGTCAGTCAATTAACAAATGCTGGTACTAGTTTAGTATTGATTAATACGATCGGGAAAGATGTATAAAATAAAGATTCAACATGGAAATAACTCGTATACATTCACATCGAAAAGGGTTGTCTCATAATATATTAAGACTGGTTTATTAAGATATTGTAAGGGTGTGAATATATGGAAGATATACATGTGAAAATTGAAAGTCTGAAATCAGAACAAAAAGAGATCATGCGTGATATTCGTAATTTAGAAACTCGAATAATAATTAACGAGAAAGACATTTCTACAATTAATAAGCAATTAGAAAAAATAAGCACGAATACCTCTTGGATTTTACGCATTATTATCAGTACGATAATTATGGCCGTTCTAGGTTTGATACTAAGAGGGACAATTTAAAATTCCAAAAAGTACTCTTTGAAGAGAGACAAGTATCTCTCTATTTATTTTGATGAGATGCATGTCGGAAAAGGATAAAATACTAACTTAAATCATATTTCTTAAAAGTAAATGTAAATAAGTAACCCCAACTATAGAAAATGTATAATCCTTATAAATACCACTATTCATGAATTTATTTAGCAATTCTTCTTACGTGGCGTTCCATCTTTAAGACCCATACCTATGATAATACAAATCCTTCTATGAAAAAATCCATATTTGATTACCATCATCCTTCGTAGACATAACAGTCTATATTGTGTGAAAGGTCATTATCCTAAATAATAAACAATACTATAAGAAGAAAATATAATGGAGGTGGAGTCATGGGGGTTGTTAACGCTACAGATGCAGATATTGCACTTTTAGCAAGATTACTGAGAGCAGAGGCTGAAGGAGAAGGGACTCAGGGTATGTTGCTAGTCGGAAATGTAGGAATTAACCGAATAAGAGCCAATTGTTCTGATTTTAAAAATCTTCGTACCATTAGACAAATGATTTTCCAAGAACATGCATTTGAAGCTGTTACTCACGGTTATTTTTATCAAAGAGCAAGAGAAAGTGAAAAACGCTTAGCTCGTCGAGTAATCGCTGGAGAGAGGCATTGGCCTGGAAAATTTAGTTTATGGTATTTTAGGCCACCAGGTGATTGTCCTCAACAATGGTATAATCAGCCTTTGGTCGGACGTTATAAAAAACACTGTTTTTTTCAACCAACAGCCGCAACTTGTGAACAGGTTTATAACACATTTTAAAAAATGATAAAAACAATCTGTATAAAAGTATATGGTAGAAAATATGTTGGCTTGTGCCAACCGAAATTCATCTGCCACTTACCGTTGGGCTATCGTTTTGCACACGCTTGAGTAAGGTGAATTCTTTCGGGAAGTGCGGTTAGAAATAATTTAAAGGAATCTAGATAAAACAAAAAAACACAGATAAATTTCTATTCATGACTATATATTATAACGGCTCTAGATTATGTCATAGTTATGTAGGAGATTCGATGTCTAGGGCAAAAAGATTAAATGATTATGATGGTTAATCAAATGCAAAAATTTACTGTGGAAAAATTAGCACATGAATTGGTTGTTTCAAAACGAAGCATTTTCAATTAGGTTGCACATTTAGACAGTTAAATATATATAGATAACTTTATGGATTGGTGGTATAAGATCTTCTAATTCTTAATTATATAGTATGAAAAACTTGGTAATTAACTTGTACACTTTTAGTAAATTTATTTGTTTTATGTAAAGGTGCCAAGAAATACTTTGTAGTTTTATTTCTTGGCGTGGGTATTTATTTGGGTCATTTGGATGCCGACCTTACAATAGTATATGTCCGATATATAGAATGGTTTGTTATTTACGTTCAGTTCAGTGAATTTAGGAAAGAAAAAACACCTATTTTTTAATAGGTGTTTTTTCTGCAAATTGGCTTATAAAATTAAAGGAAAGGTATTTCTATTCATTCATTTTTAATAATCATCGTTATGATCATGTTTATGCTCATCACATTCTCTACAATGCTTGCGCTTGCAACAGAAACGATTACAATCAGGTGAATTTATAGAGATGACGTTAATTCTGTTAATCGCAATACGTGCTAATCCTGGGAAACAATCAAAGTCAGATAAAATGATTACGTTGTTTCCTTGAAAACCTTGGAATGTTGCACTTGTAGGTGGTTGGCAATCATATTGAATAACAATACAAGTACCAGGAGTTAATGTGTGTAAGAATTGTGCTAATGCTGGATTATTATTGAACTGTCTATTGCTTTCATCTTTTCTGTGATGATCTCTATGATGATCTCTCCGATCATCTCTCCGATCATCACATCTATTGAAATCACAACCTCCACCAAAACCAAAACCCATAAAATTACCCCCTTTCGTTCGTTAGTACATCTTATGCTCGTCTAGAAAGGATGGTGTGAGTATAGGAGTCTAGTTAAGTGTGGATTTTTTATGTAAATATGAAAGTTGTTTAATAATACCATCTTTTTTTCTCTTCATTTACCTAATATGTTCAGTTTGATTTGTGGTGTACTATTACAAGGTATTTTTTGTAACATTGCTATATCTTTTGTTTATAGAATTAATGTTCGAAGGTTTTACGTATGGTATGGGGATCGATGGATTCTATGCCGGAAGAATTTCCAGATTTTTAAAAGTGTCGATAGGCCTGAACCCTACTAAGGAGCTTGTTTCTTTTTCGAGAAGGGAGTAACTGAGGATATGCATCGCTTTTATCAAGAGTAGTAGTTCATTTAAGCAACTGTTCTTTGTTTTCCCTCCTTATTAGATATAAAGTTTTTATCTTGTAATACCCAATTAGATTTCTCGGTTTGAGTTACACATTTTATAGGGTTTAGTAAATCAAATAATTTATAAATTCGGTTAGGAGTAGTATAAATATACGATGCATAGTTGTGTCTGAATAATGTAATGACGTCCTTCCTTTCTAAAATTATAAAAAGATATGGATGATAAAAAAAGCGAAAAGAGGATATAAAAAAGAGTTGTATAATGGTGATTCTTTTGTTATGTAAATGTACGACGCAACAGGAAGAAGAATTTGAATTGAACGGGGAAAGTGTATGACGCTATGCTTATTTAGTGAAAATGTTATAGCCTTGGCATAAAAGTAAATCCAGTTTTATCGCCAACACTCGCGAAGCAAACAGTGATGATACGTTCTTTTTTAGTATCTACATGTGTTTGGGGATATAGAAAAACCTCTTCACGAAGAACTGTAGCACGCAAATGTAAGCAAACAAGATTGACTTATCCTATGAGGAGGCCATGAAAATATCCAAATAACGAATCTTTACTTGAAGAAACAAATGAAACAGAAAAAAATGTAAGAATGACTTTTGTAGATATATTCAATTGGTTTATTTTGGATATCATCAATATAGTAAAGGAAATGTATATAAAAAGATTACTTGTCTTGGAAACAAGCGATCTCTTCATTAAATAAATTGCTACTTACCAAAAGCAAGTATTAATTATCCCATACATATGTTCAGGAGATATTATAACGCAATTTTTTAGTTATATAGGGGGGAGCATCAGGATTTTTCTTTATAAAAGAATAACTCTCTAAAGTGTCTTTCTCCGACTTGAATCATCTTAATTTTAATGATATACATAGTACTCCTATCTAAATTAGAAGATTAGGTAATAATAACAAGTTAAAAAGAACGAATTTAGTGATATAACTTGTATCCTATTGCATCTCATAATACAATTAAAGGGTAACTTAAAATAATTGCTATATATAGTAGGCGGGTCATCTCACTTCCATCCAGTAGGGAGGGAGGTGATAGAATGATCGCATTTTTAATTGAATTAGCAAGTGGATATGCTAAAGGTATCGGAATAGGTTTAGGAACCTTAACGATTACTATAATCCCTTTCTTATATAAAAAAGCGAAAACCGCCCTACTCGGAAAAGATAATAAGGACGGTTCTCGATCTCAAAGTTAATTAAATTGTAAAACAACCGCGCCTACTATCTTCCCAAATAGCAAGTTTAAGTTGCGAAAGGCAGAAGTTTCTCAGGCTTCTGTCTTCTTTATTTTATGCAAAAAGCTTATAAACTTATACACGGTATTCATATTCTCCAATGAACAAATTGAAAAATTTATGTGCGAATACTATGGCTTCATTATATCCAATTTGTTGACTAATAGTCAACAAATTGGTATATTTTCATGCGATCTAATCATCTTTATGCAAATGAAACTGCATTGTAATGTACTAGAGTACAAAAAATAACACAAAGAAAGGGATAATCTTTTTTACTCACATTTCTTCTAAAAATTATAGAGACTATATCATTTAAGGTTATACTTACTTTACTAATTCGTTTTACAACAAGTTGACTATTATTGAGCCTACAGTTTATTTCTATTTGTTAACATTACATGTTGCCACCTCAATACGTCTTTCCTTCTTTATTTTTGTATAGTGTCCAGGTACATCTACTTGTTATTTCTCCAATGATACTAATTGTTTTGAACTTACAAATGGAAATAATGGCTGCAGGATTAATCCTGTAGTATTCACTCTAGCACTAGGTACAAATTACCGCCGAGTTACAAGAGAAAATTTACTTATACAAGGATATATTCGTCACAGCATTGAATATGCAGGTAGTGGATTGGATTCACTACTATTTGTTTGTATTGCGAATATTTTATTTTCTGGTTTTATAGATTTAACAGAAGGTTATTTGCTATTACTAGTTTTTTCCTCAGACACTACACGTCACTTTATCATTCCTAAAAAATGGTGACTTACCATGCTTAGAAAAATTCTTTTTGAAAATACAGTTTTTTATAACGAACAACCATATTGCGAATTAGTCAGTGCTCAATTTTTTGAATTAGCTCTTTCTCCTTGTCCAACAGAATTAAACGAAATATTTGATACTCTTCGCGAAAAAATTGTACTAGATCTTACTGTGAAAATTTTACAAGTACAAGTATAAAATAAAAAAGACAATGTCTTTTTTATTATTATAAAACATATATAATGATGAAACGGTCACGTATCAAAACATATTTTATGATTTTCATAAGTGGGGGATGGTGATGGAAAAGCCATTGGTTGGTAAGCGAATATGGAACAAATTTTACAAAAGGGAAATACTAAATGATCAAGATGATTCACGCGAAATAAGAAAAAATAAGAAAAATGAAAAAAAAGAATCAGAGAAAGAAGCAAAAGCGATACAAACAGAGAAAGAAAGAAAAGAACCAGAGTTAGAAAAAGAAGTGAAAGTAATACAAACGGAGAAAGAAAGAAAAGAACCAGAGTCAGAAAAAGAAGTGAAAGTAATACAAACGGAGAAAGAAAGAAAAGAACCAAAATCAAAAAAAGAAGATAAAATAATTGGGTTTGAGAAAGAAAGTGAAAAGAATTTACTAGAAAAAGAAGCGGAAGCGAATGAATTAGATGAAGTAGAGGTGAAAATTAAATCAGAAAAAGTAGATAAAACGAATGAATCACAGAAAAAAAGTATAGATTCGGAATCAAAAATAGAGACTTCAGTACGTTCAATAGAAGTAAAAACGCCATTTTCTATTATTTCGGATGTTACTAGTTTTATAAAATTCCCTAATATTAATGTAAAAAATCAAGAAACATTTGTATTTCGAAGTGAAAAAGATGCAAGAGGGCGTGAACTGGATTCTAAGTTATTAACTACAATGCAAAATTATGCTGAAGAAATTAACTGTAATTTAGTTTCTTCAAACCTTCATGAAAAGAGAGTACTTTTAGAACTTTCTAATCAAAAAGTAAAAGGGAATATGGAAGAGCGTTGGGGAGGCCAATCTTCGTGGATTCCTATCCACAGTATGATATTAGAGAAGGATGTTGAAGCAGATGTAAATAATTATATAACTGCGAAACTACCAATAGAGATAGGGAGGTATAAAGGTGAAATTAGTTTAATAGAAAAGGTAGTTTTTAAAGGGAAAACTATAGAAATAAAAGAGGTGTCACAGGAAATTATTTTGACAAAAAAAGAATTCTTATTGCCAAAAATAATAAAGAAAGAACATAATCCATCTATAATTGAAAAAGGAAGCTTATGTGTAGAAGGATATATATTTCAATGTATTGAATTTATATCAGAACAAAGTAAAACTCACGATAAGCGTTATCAGTTAATGCAAAATATTGTATTGGAATTAACTATCCAATTATTGCAAGAACAGGAAGTTCTTGTGAGGATTACATAAATGATCATATATCCATCAATCAGCTGGAATTTTTTTCAGGAGTATGTAATAGAGGAAAACAAAAAGGGTGCTAGCAAGTTTGCAAATAATCTAACTAACATGTATTAAAAATAGAGGTGGAATAATAATGATGTCTCGCTTTAAAACAAGTTACTTGACTAGGTGAAACAGGATAAATCTATGTTAAAACATGCGGTGAGATACAGCGTGTATTCACTTCCATTTTAGAAAAATCCCAACTTAAATAATAATACATGTTTATCGTAATTATCCAAACAACAATTATATTCTTTGAATAATTGGAGGAACAACTTCTTTCGTAGTTTCTACTAAAAATAAAACAAGTTTCCCAGCCAATTGTAGACCTCTAAATTTAGGGAGAATAAAAATTCCACCTATTCCTATAGCATTATCATCTAGTTGGACTAATTGTCCAACTCAATTTCATTATATCGTCACCTCCGAATGTTTGCTCTGATGCCTCTATTATAAATAAATTTTATGATGCTTTACCACTCAGAAGTATTTTTTTAGGCCGGACCATTCATCTCCCACTTACGCTGCGCTTAGAGGAAGGAGATTTCTGGCTGAAGTTCGTTAAAATGAACTATATGTTATGCTTTTCAAAAGAAGCCGCTTTATAGAAAGTATCCATATTCATTATTTAGGTAGTGTGTATAGAATAGGAACTCTAATGATAGTGATTTTTCCTAATATACGAATCCACCGCTCTAACAGCTACATCTGATAATGATTAACAGGATAGAATGATCAGTAAAGCGAAGTCGCTACCAAATTCACTGTAAGAACCACCGTAACTCATAAACTTTTCTCCTTTAATTAGAAGACCTAACAATGGGATAGATTGTTGTTTTAATGGCTTTACAGTGCTGTATATTTTATGGAATGAATGAGAAAGTCTGTTTAGAAATAAAGAAAAGACACTCTTATATGAGTGTCTTTTCTGATAGTTTTTTAGCAGAAGCAAGCAGCTCCAACTATGATTAATAAAATAAATAATACAACTAATAAAGCAAAGCCACCAGCAAAACCGCCGCCACAACTACCACCAAATCCCATAATAGATCCTCCTTTTGGTAAGAGGGTAAAACAAGGGTTCACTCAAGTGCCTTAACGGGTTCATTTTATCTTATGTTTTTATAGAGTAATTGAGCAGGTCCTTTTAAAAAAAGAAAAGCAATGGATCTTGACTTGGACTAGCCAATATACGAGCCGAACCGCCTAGATCATTCGCAAAAAAATAGTTCTTATTCAAAAAATAGATACGTAATAAGTGGGGTTTCGTCCCCACACGACGAGCCAGCATTCTAGCCAAATAGCAAAGGGTATATCATTGCTATAGCGAATATATTTTTGAGGTGAAACGCTATGAAGCCGTTATATAGTCCTGGCGACGTGGCAGAGCAATTAGGTATCCAATCTAGTACATTACGTAAGTATGCTGATGTATTAGAAAAGAGGGTTATACTTTCATAAAGAATGAACGTGGGCATAGGAAGTATAGAGGAAGTGATATAATAGTGTTTCGTAAGGTTATTGACTTAAAGAACAACACAGACATAACAGTAGAAAACGCTAACAAAACAAATAGTATCATGGCATCAAGGTGTTGAGGTACTGCCATTAGAGCGACACAGCGCTATGAAGAACCAGATTTAAACGCTACAGACGATGCTTCAAGATCAAAACGAGTTCATTGAAAAGCAAAATGGATTACTACAAGAATTAAACAAGCGTTTAGTTGAACAAGACCAGCGATTTGCACAAAGAGAATCAGAGTTATTGAGCGCTATACCGCTATACAAACGATACAGGAATCCCAAACGCTTATAGCGACGAATACTAGTGAAGACGAAGAATCAGGGACGCGATGAAATGCTTATGCAAACAATAATGGAAGTCCAGGAAGTTAAGAAGATGATTGCAGCAAGTAAAGATAAGTAATGGTATGAGTTTTGGAAATAATCTTTTGAGATTTAATTAATTATTTTTCGCCACCTCTAAAAAATATAGAAAAATGAATATAAGAGTAAAGTTTAGAGTCATATGAGAACCCTGAGCTTTTTTGGATACTACTGATAATCAGATTTTATGTGAACTAAATATTAGGAAGAAGGAATTGAAAATGCATAAGAAATGTCCTAATTGTGGTTTTAGAGAAATCAGGCAATGTTCATTAGAAGTCCAAGCATATTTAATACTTAGTAGTACGAATAACCTTTTTAATAAATTTTCAAGTGTGATTGCTGATGTTTGTACGGAGTGTGGTAACATTTTATCTATGAAAGCAGAGCATCCAAAGTATTTTAAATTAGATAAATAAAAACTACTGATAATACAGATTATGTGAACAGAAAATCCCTTTAGAAGGAAGATCTAAAGGGATTTTTTTATAGATTTTGAGATACATGGACTACTGATAAGTGGTGTTATGTAAACTTTACATGAATAAGATATATAATATAAAAATAACGATTAACTGAGGTGAGAGTATGGAAAATACATATGAAATTCCTATATTAGAAACAAAGCGTCTTTTATTAAAAAAACTAGATTTTCATGATTTAGATGATTTATTTGAAGTCTATTCGGATCCTCAAACAACTACCTATGTACCTCGGGAGGTACAAAAAAATAAAGATGAAACTCGTATTTTTTTAGAAAACACGATGGAAACAGCTAAGAAAGGTAAGTCCTTCACATGGTCTATTATCTTTAAGGGTGATCAAAAAGTTATTGGAACCTGTGGCATCTGGAAATTATTATACGGTAGCGCTTCTTTAGGAGCTGTTATTAACCCACTGTATTGGGGAAAAGGAGTTATCGTCGAAGCTTTAGAAGAACTAATAAAGTTTGGCTTTAAAGAATTAGATTTAAATCGTATTGAAGGAAGATGTGATGTAAGAAATATAGCGTCTGAACGAGTTATGCAAAAGCTAAAAATGACATATGAAGGAACATTGAGACAAAGTGTAATGATCAATAGTATGTATTGCGATTCTAAGGTATATTCTCTATTAAAACATGAATATGATAATTTTCGATAACAGAACTTATGTAAAAAGCTAGCATGGATCTAGCTTTTTCTTTTTTGTTCATGAATGTTCTAACCTCTTTATTTGTGATGTTTTGAATGTATACTTTAGTTGGTGATTTTGGAGGGAATGGGTAAATTGAAATAGATTCAATAAAATCAAGGAAATGAATGTAAACTAATATTCAAAAGTTTACTTTGGAACTTATAATTGAAATTCAACATACAATGACACGAGTATTTACAACATAGTTTTAGCCAGGGCAATAAGAAAAACCACAGCAATTGCTGTGGTTTTTCTTATTGATGAAATGGAAAGTGAATTTCTATTCAAAAGTTTACTTTTGAATTAGAAGAAGGAAATTTTTATTTTATCCAATTTTTTATCTCACACTTAAAAATAAAGTGGAAAACATTTTATATAATACTTGATCAATAATTGGTTGTTTTTGGTGAATCGAACTGATTAGTATTTAATTTTTGAGGGGGAGGTTTTTTCGCGTTGTACACTTTATTTACATTAAATTACATGTTTTAAAAAGTGAAAATTATAAGTACAGTAATGCATGGAGAAGAGTTTGAATTAAATAAAAGTATCGAGCTTCATTTTTATTAGTAGATGGATACTGATTTTCATTATGTAATTGAACAGCTATTTCTTCTATTTTAGAAATAGTTTGTAGCGCTCTTTTTTCTTTGTTATTTCTCAGAACTTTATAATCTCCAATTCCAAGTCTAACGTATATCTCGTTTTACACTCCCCTCCTTTTACTCCAATATAAAGAACTTCCTTTTGAAAAAAGTATTATTATTTCCTTTAAAGCTTTCAATTAAATTCTTGTATCGTAATTTAACATAAAGATATTTTAAATTCTTCATCCGCAATGAAGAACAGATGATTTTCTACCTTGCATCTAATGTACGTTTTATAAATATATATAATAATTTTCTAAATACAACAGTTTAACTTAGTGGTTAGATAAATATTTAATATCAATAAAAAAACAATGATTTTTATCAGTCTTTTATAAAAATTGACGCATATATTAGTCAATGCTAATATGAATAAAAAATAACATATTAGTGAGAACTAATACGAATGGAGAGGATACATTTGTGCAACTCAAATGATTTGGATGTAAAAGTTAAGTTTATTCGTGGCTTTTCTGATAAAACAAGACTACAAATTCTTCAATGTATGATGGATGGTGAAAAAACAGTATCCGAAATTGTAGAAATCACCCAAGGAAACCAGTCAAACATATCCCAGCATCTAAACTGTTTAAAAGGATGCGGAATCATTCTAGGTAGACGAGAAGGAAAATACGTCCATTATTCCATACGTAATAAGCAAGTTGAACAGCTTCTCACTATGTTTGATGTTGTTTTTCATGAGGTACAAAATGAAGTAGCATCATGTGATAAAAATGATGCTTGTTTATCTCAAAAACAAGAAAATTGTCATGACAGATAAGAAAGAGAAGACAAAACAAGTAAATTTCTGTCAAGATTCGTACTTAACACCTTCAAAAGAAGAGTTAGCAAAGGAAACTTCATCCTGTTGTTCATCTGAATTAGCCCTACAAAGCGAAAAAGTGACATCAAAATCTTCTTGCTGTAGTGATAGCCCATGCGAAGACTCTTTAACTATTCTTAATAATCTGAAAATACCAGGAGATGGGGTACAAACATATGTGGTCGATGGCATGGACTGCGGTGCTTGTGCTTTAACTATTGAAAAACATCTACAAAATGTTTCTGGCGTAGAGGAAGTTCGAGTTAATTTCGCTACAGGAAAAATGCAAATTCGTCATAGTCGAAATGCAGATGACATTATTAAAGAAGTATCTAATGCAGGCTTTGAAGCCTCCTTAGCAGGAACTCGTAGAGGAGCGACATCTGTTTCAAAATCAAAAAATACAACTTTGATTCTCTCAGGGCTATTTTTAGCTTTAGGATTTGGAGGAAGTTTTACAAACGTACCACCTCTTCTTATTACACTTCTTTATGCGATGAGCATTGGGATTGGTGGTTATAAGCCTGCCAAAAGTGCCTTTTATGCAGTTAGAAGTAAATCACCTGATATGAATGTGCTTATGATTTCGGCTGCTATTGGTGCTGCATTAATTGGCCAATGGCTAGAAGGAGCAACGCTACAAAACTTGGTATTGCCATGGGCGGTGCAGGAACTGATACAGCAATGGAAACGGCAGATATTGTCTTGATGGCAGACAATCTTGAAAAACTTCCTTATACCATGAAACTAAGTCGAAAAGCATTGCACATCATTAAACAAAATATATGGTTCTCATTGATTATTAAATTTATTGCCCTTGCCTTTATCTTCCCAGGATGGCTTACTCTTTGGATGGCTGTACTAAGTGATACAGGGGCTGCGCTTATTGTAATACTTAACAGTATGCGCTTATTACGAAACAAATAATAAGATTCGGGGCTACCTAGTAGTTCCGTATCTTAAATACATTTCGAAAGGGTATCCAACATATGAAAAAAATGCGTGTAATTGGATTACTTATGCTTATTTCCATAGTTTCGATTTTAGGAGCATGTAGTGATGATAAACTAAGAGATTCACTAAATTGGGATGTAGAAAAATTTGCATTTACAGATCAGAATGGGAAAAAGTTTGGTTCATCTGAGTTAAAAGAAAAAGTTTGGGTAGCTGATTTTATCTTTACAAGCTGTCAAACTGTTTGCCCACCTATGACAGCCAATATGGCAAAACTTCAAAAAATGTTGCATGCAGAAGGAATTAAAGATGTAGAGTTTGTATCATTTAGTGTGGATCCAGAAGTAGACACACCTGAAAAAATAACAGAATTTATGAAGGTCTATGGAATGGATACAAAAAGAACTCATTTCCTAACAGGATATACACGACCAGACATTGAAAAGTTTGCAAAAAAGAACTTCAAAACCCTTGTAACCAAACCAGAAAATAACTCACAAGTTATACATGGTACGAGTTTCTATCTCGTGGACAAAGATGGAAAAGTTGTAAAGAAATATTCAGGTCTTCAAAACACACCATATGAGGAAATCATTCGTGATATTAAACGAATTCGATAACTAAAAAGCTTCTTACTATGTTCCTATTAAACTCTTAAAATGGATTCCTTGTTACTGTGGCTGTGACGAAAACTCCGACCATAAAAACAATAAAGAGTGTTTTATCAGTGAAATTAAAGAGAACGGTGAGGTTATATGGGAATCATATGCAATGGGTCAAGCTGCTTGTGTAGATATTGCTTTCCAAGCCATTTTAATGAAACAAAACGGAGCCTCTACTTTAGAAATTCGTGAATACATCGACAAACAATATAAGAAATAAGGTATAAATGCAACTCCAACACCGATGCCTAGCGATTAATACATTTTTTAGGGGAAGTTAAACTATTTGCCTTTTAACATAACTAATTAAATGTGACTCAATTACCCAAAATGAAATCTCCTAACATATTAGTTATATATAACATGTTAGGAGATTGGTATTTTAAGTGTTTTTTTGATTTAGGTCTTAATAACGAATGGAGTCCATTTGAACATTCTTCTTCCTTTTGGCATATTAGCGTTTGTCATGATTTATGTCCCCGATTAGTGTGTTTTTGTATTTAGCTGTGGCGCTATGCGCGTAGAAACTCCTTCGATAAATGCTGGTTTTCCAAAACTTTGTGCGTATTCTTTCCATTACTTACGCTAAATACATTTCTTGTTCTTGCTGTGTTACATTATCCAAAAGAGAAACTTGCTCATCCCCTGTTTAGATTAAATTAGTTAGAGAAATGGTTGTGCTACGACTGGGTGAGACATTCTATTTTTGACGTGAAAGAATAGAAAACTGTCTCATATTCGAAATTTTTTCCATTATTATCAAATTCTCTTTTTAGTAAGTCCTCCAATTTATACCCATTTAAATTTAGACAAGTACCTAACCAACCTTGTTTACCATATATTGCTTTCAAGTAAAGGATTATAGGAGGAATTGTGATGTTAATTAATCCATATAGTTTATATATAATTCAATGTGGTCAATTTAGTAATTACTCTCCACAATATTTATCTAGATTAACTCCATTGTATTCATTATATTATCCAGAGTATCATTATAATTGTTATGGTAATAGGGATTATGGAGGATGGAATAATGAATACAATGGAACCTCAATATATGATATTCATTATTCTGAATCGGAACGAATGAGTTGGGTGAGCAGTGGGTTAGATCATTTAGGGCATGAGATAGATCATGCAGTGCATCATCCTTCTTCTATGATACCTCCTGTTTGTCACGGTCATACTGGATACCTGACAAATAAGTTTGAATTAGAATACAAAACCGAAAATGGTGGTTGGGTTGCAGCTTGGTCTGATGACATTGCAGAAAAAGATGTATTACAGGGAGTAGTAGCTGCAGGCGTATCTGTATTTAGCGCTAATCCAGCTGCTTTTTTGTACTGGATAAATCAATTAGTAAATCGTACTATTTCATCTATACAAACTGATGCACAACACAAGTTTACGGCTGAGATGAGGAGAGTAGCTAATGAAATAGCTGCAGATGTTATTAGACGAGCAATTCAAGGGAAAAGTTCATTAGAGACCTTTAAACGATTTGATACATTTGATTTTAAAGCCGGGGCAATAAGATATTCTGGTAGAAATATGGCTTGTGGAAATACAGTATCTACTACTTGGGGAATGAAGCCGTATATTGCACTTAGAGTGCGCTAAATTTATAAACCTGAAGATAAACAAAGGGGGAGAATAGATTCTAACAGTGGAAGCAATGAATAATGCATTTGTTCCTATCAACGATATAGAGAGGTGATGTTTATATAACTTAAGAAAGTAGGGGGCTCAAATTGAGTAGCCCCTTCTTATTTATTTAAATTCCACATAAAATTTAGTGTCCATGATTCCAAAAGCAACTTTACATGGAAAAGGATTTTTTTCTGTTGAATCAGCACGCATACAAGAAAGTACCCAATATTCCAGCTCTAAAGGCAAGCGGAATACTTGAATACTACCATCATTGTTTTTTACTGTTACGATTGGGATATTTGCACTGGTTGTTGCAAAACCGTCTGTTTTTATCATTGCTACTACATCATTAGTATGAAAACCGGTACTTAAAACTTCGTATATCTTTTCATCTTCCTCATTGATAATCATAGGAATACCTAAATAGGGATAGTTATTTACATCATTATGAATAACTGTTCTTGCTGTATTCTTTCTTATCTGATTCCCTTGCATTTTATACACTCCTTAACAATCTCAACGTGATTACTTAAATCTATTCTATTTTACGTCTATTATGTTAGAAAATTGTAGTGTCATCTTATTATAAAAAGCATCGGTACATATAACAGCACTATTTAGCGGATCAATATCAACAACAGTCATATAACTTGAGAGTAAATAACCATCTTCATAATATGTAATTAATATTTTTTCATCTTTCCATTCATTGCTTAAAAGCATAGTTAGTTCAGTCATATCTCGTCCTATATACATACTTTCATCTTTATAATATGTAGTTTGAATGAGGATTAAAATAATATGTGGAAGTTTAAAAATATAATTAAGAATAGCTTTTAAATGGGTTGGTTACATTATTGATTGTGGAGGTGAGAAAGATGAACAAAAAACAACAAGGGTATAACAAGGCAACTTCTGGTGCTAGCATTCAAAGTACAAATGCTAGCTATGGTACAGAGTTTGCAACTGAAACGAATGTACAAGCAGTAAAACAAGCAAATGCACAATCAGAAGCAAAGAAAGCGCAATCTTCTGGTGCTCAAAGTGCGAATGCTAGTTATGGCACAGAGTTTGCAACTGAAACAGATGTGCATTCTGTGCAAAAACAAAATGCACAATCAGCTGCAAAAAAATCACAATCTTCTAGCTCAAATCAGTAATGAAAGAAAAACACTTCTCTAACTCGAGAGAAGTGTTTTCTCAGGCTGTGAAGAAACTGTTCTCCACAGCCTGTTTTGTGTCTGAAAAAATACATAATGTATCACTAGCAACTTTAGATGATGAGTTTGCCACAGTTTTAAAAACTGAAGAATTGATTAAAAAGTTGTAGTTAGTTGAAACAATATAATCTGAAGGTGTTTGTCATATATACATTGATACCACTAAGTCGTTTACTTCAAGGAGAATACTTCATTCCTTTCTTTTTTCTCTTACAGCTTGATTTTGTAATCGTTTTTGTTGCTGTTGTTTTGTTAATCGATCAACAATTACATGAGCTGGTACTTTATCAATCATTCCTACATAAGCATCAGCTATTTCACATGTTTGTCCTAGGTGAAGGGAGTTCATTAACGTCTCCATATTTATCTGTATATGGGGCACGACAACGGTTACTAATTTTAGGTGCCAATCGTCATTTTAAGTTAACTGAACTGGAATTCCGTTAACTTTTCGAAATAAATCTAACAAAATTAGTTTACAGAACACCTATAAATATTGGTGGAAAATAAGTTTACGGAACATATTTAAAGAAAACGTTCTTGGAGACTTCATATCTAATTACCTTAAAGTCAATGTTTTATCATACATTTCAAAGTTTTTTACAAGTGGCCCGAAAAAGAACCAATCATTGCGGTACCCCTAATATTCTTACTTATAGTTCTTGAGTATATACACGGATATTCATATTATTAATTCCAATTATGTCCATTGAGTACATATCAATGGGCCCCACCCCATACCCATCAGGTTAAGAATTATATTGTTCTTCCAATTAGAAATCTATTGAAATAATAAATAAATTCTTCTAGTTTTAAATGAATATAGATTGACTTATTGGGAAAAAATTACTTTTAGGGCTTTTAAATAGATTTTCTCAAAGGAGAGATACTTTTGTCTAATCAAATTGATATGAATACATATTCTTATTTAGTTTCCGATAAAATACAGGAACTTATATTGTTTCCAACTGAACAATGTAACTTTAGATGTGTTTATTGCTATGAAGATTTTAAGTTAAAACGAATGTCCCCAAACATTGTTCAAGCAATCAAAAATTTCATGGATAATCGTGCACCTAAATTAAACTTCTTATCACTTAATTGGTTTGGTGGCGAGCCGTTAATAGCGAAGGATATTGTTTTAGAAATTAGCAATTATGCAAATCAATTATCTAGGAAGTATGATGATTTGTCGTACTCTTCAGGTATTACCACAAACGGTTACCTTTTATCACCTTCAACTTTTAAGGAACTGGTAGAAGAAGGGGTAACTCATTATCAGATTTCACTGGATGGTCCAAAAAATATACATGATCTTACTCGAATTAAAGCTAATGGAAAAGGGACATTCGAACGTATATGGAATAATTTGATGTCTATTAAAAATTCAGAGTATAAAAATTTCCAGATTCTTCTTCGAATCCATTTAACAAAAGATAACCTTCCACATATGAGTGATTTCATGGGAGAGCTTAGAGATCATTTCGTAGGCGATCCGAGATTTCAGATCCTATTAAAACCAGTTGGGAAATATGGTGGTCCAAACGACCATAAATTAAATGTAATTAATGATAAGGAGGAACAAATTTTCATAGAACAGTTCAAATCTATGCTTTATCAAAATTCTACAGAGGTAAATGATTTTAAAACAGATAATGTTTGTTATGCATCTAGACCCAATTCAATTGCAATAAGGTCAGATGGGAGTTTAGCAAAATGTACCGTAGCTTTACATGATGAGCGAAATAGTATTGGAAACATTGAACCAGATGGAACCTTGAATATAAATAAAAATCGTTTGTCTCCTTGGTTACGAGGCTTGGTTACATTAGATTCTGAGACTCTAGAATGTCCTAAACGCATGTTACCTTAATGTGAAGGGAGGTGTATAAAATGAGTGAAGCACCTAAAGGCAAGATTTTTGGTGTAGACATGTCAGCGGAGGACATTACTCTGGGTACAGATGGATCGGTTATAATAAACAACTCCGCTCTTGTCGAGCTAGTAAAAGCAGCACAACTACAAATAGCTAAAGAAATATTGGGAGATTCTTCTCGGGATATTCCACCTCCAGTAGAAATTAATGAAAATTGTATTTAAACCTAATTCGATTGCAATAAGAGCGAATGGTAGCTTGGCATATTGTAGTTTAAACATTGTGGAAAATAGCACTGGAAGCATAGAACCGGATTGAATTATAAAAATTGGTTTGCTCCCTTGGTTATTACAGGATTTGATTATATTAGATTAAAAATCCTTAGAGTACCTTAAATAGAGGTGACCCGAATTTGAAGGGAGGTGCGTAAAATGAGCGAAACACCTAAAGGTAAGATATTTGGAGTTAATATGTCAGCAGAGGAGATTACTTTAGGCACAGATGGATCAGTTATAATAAATAATCCTGCTCTTGCGGAGTTAGTAAAAGCAGCACAACTACACACAGTTACAGAGTTGATGTCTGCTAGGGATGTAAATGTAGGATGCCCTACAGGTAATGTGTACAAATGCTCAGGTACATTAGAGTAATAGAACTTGAGAGGGGATTTGGTGTTATTTGTAAATTTCTTTTCAATAGACAAAATAGCAATTTTAGTGTGAGAATTCCAAAAAAAATCTTTATTTAGAGGTAATCTTAGATTATCTCTAAACTACTAGGGGATTGGATTGTCGCTAACATTCCTATAATTTTTGCTTAAAAGGATTAATTAGTAGGAAAGCCAGTCCCCAGTTTCTATTCAATCCATTCCTAAATAATAATGGTGATACTAAAGTTGGAAAGGAGATTTAATTTTGAAAAAATTAGCATTACTTATAGGCATCAATTATCAAAATTCAATTGCACCTTTAAAAGGATGTATTAATGATGTAAAGGGCATTACAAAGTTGTTGGTAGAAAAATTCCAATTTTCTATTTCGGATATACAAATATTATTAGAAGAGGCTGCAACTCGCCAAAACATACTAAACAGTTTAGATTATTTAATTAGTGAATTAAAATCGGGAGATATTGGGGTGCTTGCTTTCCACGGTCATGGTACACAAGTAGCTGATGAGCCACCTATTGATGAAGAAGATATATTAGATGAGGTGATTGTACCCTATGATGGGATTAATGATAAGAAGGTTCTTTATGAAAATGTAATTCGAGATGATGAGATACAGGAACGCTTAGTCAAATTGCAACAAAACGTTAGTTTTACGTTTATTTTTGATAGTTGTCATTCCGGAACAATAACAAGAGACATTACAGGAGCTACTAGATCGGTCCCTCCTTCCGTTAGCGTTTCTGAAATTAAACAACTCATATCGGGTCTTACAACCTCCAGATCACTGCCAAAGGAGCATCCTCTTTCGGTGGGGAATTATTATTTACTAACAGCCTGTAAGGCCGAGCAACAAGCAAAAGACGATATGACCAATGGATATTTTACTGCTGAGTTGTTAAAATACATGGAACCGGGCATTACATACGAGCAATTGAAAGAAAAAGTGATTCCAGCAGTAAAAGAACGCTCTTTTAATCAACAGGAGCCACAGTTCGACGTACCAAATCTATCCCTTCCAATTTTCGGTTCCCAAAGTAACTTAAGCCGTGGGATGGATCAAGTACTTAAGATTTTTGGAGTAGATATATTACCAACAGACATAAATTTAGAGTCAGATGGAACAGTTGAGATTAAAAATTCTAATCTTTTTAATTTAGTAAAACAATTAAAAGAAAAAAAAATTAAGGATTTATTTAATGCGTAATTCTGAAAATTCAGGTGTGGCAAACCGAATTATTTTCTCCCGAATAATGACAACCCAGTTTAAATCTCCAATTTGGAGATTTTCACCCTTTATTCCCATTAACTGAATGTTTAAGTCGCAACTGGATTTCTATTCTTGAATCGTCACAAATAATTGCTCCACGTAATACATACACCTAGCTGAGAATCTTCATAATATTTTCTCTCCCACTTTTCATATTTGATTTTCTCTTATTTGGGTTCATCATATAAACTATAATATAAGTAATACTTTTTATTATTTATATTTTGTTGTTTCCTGTTACAGAATCCTTATTATAAGGATTCCTTTTTTGTATCAAAAATCTACAAAGAAAAAAGATAAGATCGGGAACACAATCTTATCTTTAGCACAAGGAGTAAACAAAAGGAATAACCATCATATTTTTATAATACTTCATTTTTTGTTAATTTTGAATATTGAAACTTTAGTTTCTAAGTATATATATTGAGAAATTTATTACAAAATTAGCTATAAACGATTCAAAGTTTACTTTCATTTCCCTTTAAATATTAACTTTCATCTGTTTTTTACTGATATTCTAAAAACAGATGAAAAAGTATACATTCAAATTATTTTGGTGAATAATGGATTAATTTAACCTAGTTTTATACGTATCTCGGTTGAACCCCATCATGGAGATAACTGATTCGTTTTAAAAGGTTTTACTTAATTATAGCGCTATGTGGCTGTGCATAATTTTGACAAAACATTACAAAGACCGTGCGAGCTTCGTCGATGGATTTCAAGAGGTATTAGCCCTTTGATATGGAATTTTCCTTATAGGAGGTGGCGTAGCGCTATGTCAGAAGCAGAGATAGTATATACCAGCAATGAAGTCTATAGTCGTTTAGGAGTAAGTGGCAGTACACTTAGAAAGTATTCGGATGTTCTTGAACGTGAAGGGTATGATGTAAGAAAGAATAGTCGAGGGAGAAGGGAATATACAGAGTTTGATGTTTTGCTTATTGAACAGTTAGTAGAGTTGAGTAAGCAAGATGGTATGACTTTAGAAAAAGCTGCGAAAATGATTGCAAAGCAGTTTGGAATCGCTAATAAGAAAGAGGAGTCCCAGGGTACAGATGCAGTTCCTTATCAAATGCAGTATCAATTCCAACAACAATATAGCGCTATGATAGAAGAAATTAATAAGGTGCAGCAAGCAAATCTATTAGAAATGGAAAAGAGACTGGGGGATCGTATAGATCAAAAAAACAAATTAATCGAAGAGGATATTAAAGAGAGAAATAAATTAATAATGGAAGATATGAAAGATCGCAAGGAACGTGAGGAAAGGATAGAAAAGAGGTTGGAGCTAAGGGATGATAACCTTATGAAGATGGTCAGAGAGATTCAAGATGCTAAACGTACTATTGTATCAGCACAGGAAGAAATAGCGGCAGCAAAAAGGAAATTCTGGTGGAAGTTTTGGGGATGAGTACATTCAATAATAAATGTACTCATTTCTCTATAAAGCATCGAATATTATAGTATAATTTTGCTGTTGAAAAATTGATTACATTGCTGAGGGGTTATATTCGTACCAGTTGGTGTCGGAAACATTAAATTATCACGATTTGCGTTATGATCGGGATCATTAGGAAACGGATCGGGGTCATCGGCTCGACCGCTTTGATTACTAAAATTTAGTACATGTCCTAACTCATGTGCCAAGAGTAAAGGCTCAGCTTTTTCACTTATCAAAACAATGTAATTGTCATCACCAAGGGGTTCCGCGCGAGCAACGACATTAGAAGGATTTCCGTTTTTTATGAAAAATCTACCCTCTACAAAACAAACTAAAACATTTATTTCAGCAAAATTCCTTTTTATTGTATCAAAAACATTGAACACATCTTGAGATAAATCGTTAACATCTATATTTTCTGCTATTAGGCGAGTGTCAAGTGTTGCATAAGAATCTTCTCCACTCGGATATGCCCAAACATTTCTAATCGAAAAACTTCTATCACAAGATAAAAATATAGATTCGGCTTCTCTCATATATTGAGTTATTCTTGTGTGTCCAGTACCCCCGGTATCTGCATTTTTTGAATACCACATTTGTGCATTAATATAATTGCCACTAGGTATTCGAGTTCTTGGGTGTCGATCATGAAGTGAGACTTGCATTTTCAAATTCCTCCTTAAATGTTATTACAGCATATAAATTTTGTGTAATAACTCATAATGTTATACGTTATTGAGGGATGACTGGCATATCCTTGATTCAGTTGAATTGTCATATAATCTTATAAAATATTTTTAAATTTCACATACCGTATTAAAAATGAATTTTGGTGATTGACACAATAATCTCTAGAGTGCTACGTTTTTAATGGTAAAGTAATAAGAGGTTTATTACTTAGATGCAACATACATAATGAGAAAAGATGTTGGAATACCTTTAGAAAAAGGAAAACTCTCTTCTTATTTTCTTTAAAATAAAATATACAGATAATATAATTATATTAAATGAGCCTTACATTTAGGGAGGAAGAAAGTAAGATGTTTAAAAAAGTTACACCGGTTGTGGCTTCTATTATAGGATCTAGTCTTTTACTAACAGCTTGTAGCAGTGGGGAAAAAGAGACTGGTAATACAGCGAAGGCAACTAACAAGAATGAAAGAAAACAATCCATTAATTTGCCGTATATAGCGGAGATTCCAACAATGGATGTAACAAAAGCGACTGATAACGAATCAATGAATGTAATGCGTAATGTGTTTGAAGGTCTATATACGCTTGGGGAAGACAATAAAGTAGTACCTGGTGTGGCGAAATCTTATGATGTGAGTGAGGATAAGAAAACGTACACATTTCACTTGAGAGAATCAAAATGGTCAAACGGAATGCCTGTTACAGCTGAAGACTTCGCCTTTGCTTGGAAAAGAGCTGTGAATCCTAATACAGCGGCAGAATATGCGTTTTTGTTCTTTGATATAAAGAATGCGAAGAAAATAAACAGTAAAGAGTTGCCTGTAGATCAGTTGGGGGTAAAAGTAATAGATTATAAAACATTAGAAGTGCAATTAGAACAACCTGTTCCTTATTTCATTCAATTGACAACGTTTCCGACGTTTTTACCGATAAGCCAAAAGTACTTTGAATCAAAAGGGAATCAATATGGCTTAGAATCGGATCAATTAATATATAACGGAGCATTTACGTTATATAATTGGAAGCATGAGCAAGGTTTTCAACTTAAAAAGAATGCGAGTTACTGGGATTCTAAAACAGTTAAATTAGATGAAATAAACTTCGATATTGTAAAAGATAAGTCGACAGAAGTGAATTTATATGAAGCGGGTCAAGTTGATCGTGTAGGATTAACAGGTGAATTTGTTGATAAATATAGAAATAATCCTGACTTCAAGGAACGTCCTGAAGTTACTGTACAGTTCTTGCGTTTGAATCAGAAAAACGAAATATTGAAAAATAAAAATGTAAGATTGGCAATCAGTAAGGCGTTTGATAAGAAAGATTTTGTGGAAAATCTCTTAAACAATGGTTCACTTCCAGCGGAAGGGATTGTACCGTTCAACTTTGCGAGAGGAACGGATGAAAAAGACTTCCGGAAAGAAAATGGAAATTTAGCAAAATATGATGTGAATGCAGCGAAGGAAAGCTGGAAGACAGCCAAACAAGAGCTAGGTAAAGAGGAAGTAGTATTGGAATTGCTAACTAGTGACAATGCGTTAGCGAAGAGAAATGCAGAGTATTTTAAGGGTGAACTTGAAAAGAATCTGAACGGATTAACCGTGAATGTTAAACTGCAGCCACGCAAACAACAAATTGAATTGTTATTAAGTAGTGATTATGACATAGGTATTGATGTATGGGGTCCTGATATTCCTGATCCTATTACTTTCTTAGACTTATTTACGACAGATAGTACATATAACTTTGATAAGTATTCAAATAAGCAATATGATGAACTAATTTATAAGGTAAAAACCGATTTAGCTGATGAAGAAAAGGCACGTTGGGAAGCAATGAAACAAGCAGAGAAAATATTATTAGAAGATGGAGCAGTAGCGCCGATCTACCAACAAGGAAGATCATATTTACAACGTTCTTTTGTCAAAGGTATTGTGACCAACGATTTTGGTGGAGAATTTAACTATAAATGGGCTAAAGTTAAAAGATAGGTGGGTAAATTTGAAATATGATGAAGAAAAGGAATAGGTAAAAAAGGAGTTGATTTCCGAATCCTTTTAGTTATAAATAATGTGGAGTTAGAGTATAATTTTATATGGGTATATGGTATTTGATGAACGCTTTATCCTTTAATGGTGATTAATGAGGGAGTGTAAGGGGAGGGGCTTACAGCCCTTTTTTTATGGTGTTCTATAAGTTTTCTTATATAAGTAGATGCAGTTTGTATCAAGTAAATTGTTATACCTTTGAAATAAATTTGTACCGCTCTATCCCTTTGTATGAAGGGATCTTTTTGTGTACATGTGTAATTGTACACATGTACACAAAAAAATAAATCGTTCTATCGCTCTATATGTTTTATGAGGTAGTGTCACATGCCCATCAAGCTAAGGTTTTGAGGTACCCCCTAAATGAGAACTTTCTTCCTCTACAGTTAGTCATTTTAAGAAATTAGCTCATTTTTTTGTTTTGGTGCAACCTTTTCTATTAGGTTGATGAGCATGTGGTGCTACCCCATCACAATCAAGCTAAGAAAAGCAGATACCCTAAAACAAAAAAACAAGCCGTTTTCTGTCAAAAATACCCAGAATTTTCATCCATCTGTTTCAAAATATATTCATATTATTTATCCTAAAACATAAGTTTGTAAAGTATTTCTGACTATACTTTATTTTAAAACTACAATAATTCCTTGATAAATAAATAGAAATGTTGTAAAGTTATGATAATTTAACTGTATATCGTTTGAAAGCGATGAAAGGAAATAGTAACAGGTATCTTTTCTTTTAGAGAGTCGGTGGTTGGTGTAAACCGATAGAAAGAACTTGCGAATCCGTCCTTGAGCGAAATGTAGAACACTTCAATGTGAAGTTAGTAATCGTTTCCGGCTAAAAGCCGTTAATAATTTAAGTGGAGGGCGTATATTTTCTGTGCTTTCAACTAGGGTGGCAACGCGGGTTAACTCTCGTCCCTTTTATAGGGACGGGAGTTTTTTGTGTTTTTAGTAAAATTCCCTTCCTTAAAAGTTTAACGTGAACGAAGAAGATAGTACTAGTCATTTATTAAAGGAGAGATAAGACATGTTAGATGTAAAAGTATTACGTACAAATTTTGAAGAAGTGAAGAAGAATTTGAATAATCGCGGAGGGGAGTTTCTTGAATTAGATAAGTTTGAAGAATTAGATCAAAAGCGCCGTGAACTGTTAGTAGCAGGTGAAGAATTAAAAAGTAAACGTAACGAGGTATCTGAGCTAATTGCGAAGTTAAAACGTGAAAAGCAAGATGCTAATGAACTTATAATCGAAATGCGTGAAGTAGGAGACAAGATTAAAGCGTTAGATGATGAGTTACGTAACGTAGAAGAGGAATTGAATTCTATATTATTAGCATTACCAAATATCCCTAATGAAACAGTGCCTATTGGAGCATCCGAAGATGATAATGTTGAAATACGTAAGTGGGGAGAAATAAACGAATTTTCATTTGAAGCAAAACCACATTGGGAAGTTGCTGAGAAACTAGGATTACTAGATTTTGAGCGAGCTGCAAAAGTAACAGGAAGTCGTTTCGTATATTACAATGGCTTGGGAGCACGTTTAGAGCGAGCAGTAGCTAACTTTATGCTGGATTTACATGTTGAAGAACATGGGTATACGGAAGTGGTTCCGCCGTTTATCGTAAATAGCGATAGTTTATTAGGAACAGGGCAATTCCCGAAATTTAAGGAAGATGTATTTACATTAGAAGGCACAGATTACTCTTTAATTCCAACGGCGGAAGTACCGTTAGCGAACTATTATCGTGATGAAATTTTAAATGTTGAGGAATTACCTATTAATTTTACTGCTCATACGCCATGTTTCCGTTCTGAAGCCGGTAGTGCAGGACGTGATACGAGAGGACTTATTCGTCAACACCAATTTAGCAAAGTTGAAATGGTTAAATATACAAAGCCAGAAGAATCATACGATGAGCTAGAAAAATTAACAGCGAATGCTGAAAAAGTACTGCAATTGTTACAATTACCTTATCGAGTAATCGTATTATGTACAGCTGATATAGCATTTCCGGCTGCGAAAACATATGACATTGAAGTGTGGTTACCTAGCTATGGGATTTATCGTGAAATTTCTTCTTGCTCAAACTGTGAAGATTTCCAAGCGCGTCGTGCAAGCATTCGTTTCCGTCGTACACAAGGTGCAAAACCAGAATTTGTACACACACTAAATGGCTCTGGATTAGCTATAGGTCGCACAGTAGCGGCTATTTTAGAGAACTACCAACAAGAAGACGGCTCAATTATAATCCCAGAAGTATTACGTCCATACATGGGAGGCGTAGAGGTTATTAAATGAGAAAGATGTTGATTGGTGATAAAGTTTAACCATGAGTAATAGAGTCCTATTAATTTAGGACTCTATTTATATAGCAAATTCATTTAGGAGTCTCACGATATGCCCCATCAACTTAAGAATTTTATAACACCCCAAAACAATAAAATTGTACATTTTCACTTGGTTATCCAGATAACTACGATAATACAAGGATTATGTAAGGCGTAACAGGAGAACTAGGAAGGATAGGGAATGGACTGGTTGAAATGTTAGGAAATCCATATGGACATGGGGCGGGTGGTGGAATTTGGTTGAATCCTTTTGACAGACGATATCTAGTAGTTTCTATGAATATACAGCAAGATGGTGGAGAAACTGTACTTATTCCAGTTTTTGATCAAAAAACCGCAGATCTTTTTAATTTAGTGCTTGCTGCTGAATATCTGAGTCAATGTGGTACGGGACCGGGAGAATGTAACTAGTATATAAATTTAGCAATTTATATAGTAAAAAGTATATTTGTACGGTAGAATTTCCACTTCTATAAAAAATCTCTTTTATGATGCAATAAAATTACAGTATGTTTTTGTTGTTATCATGTTTTCATAGTAAAAAGTATTTTTTAGGGCGTCGATTAAACATATAAAAGATGAAGTCCTTATTAATGTCGTTTTGTCACCTAACTGCATTTATTAAGTTATGATAAATATTTTCGGAGGTGACATATGTCAGAGAAAAATGAGTTTGAATCACATGAGATTCTATACGGATTGGCATTCGATCCGAATTTAATTGGTTTGAAACTTCCATCAATTCCTCTTTTTACATTTCCGACAGGATCGACAGGGGCAACCGGACCTATAGGATTAACGGGACCAATGGGACCAACTGAATCGATGGGACTAACCGAACCAACGGGGTCAATATCTACCAATCGAATTTACGTAACAAATGTTAATAATGACAACGTTTCTGTGATTAGCGGGGCGACTCATGCCGTGATTAGTACTATTCCAGTGGGGAGTACTAGACAGGGAGTAGGAGTCAATCCATTTACTAATCGAATTTATATATCAAATGCTAATAATAACAACGTTTCCGTGATTAGTGGGGCGGCAAATGCTGTGCTTGCAACTATTTCGGTGGGGAGTTCTCCAGTTGGAGTAGGAATCAATCCATCTACCAATCGAATTTACGTAACAAATGCTAATAATGACAACGCTTCCGTGATTGATGGACTAACAAATAGCGTGATTGCGACTATTTCGGTGGGGGGCGTTCCAGTTGGAGTAGGAGTCAATCCATCTACTAATCTTATCTACGTAACAAATCTTATTAGTGAAAACGTTTCCGTGATTGATGGGCTAACAAATAGCGTGATTGCGACTATTCCGGCGGGGATTTCTTCACAAGGGGTAGGAGTTAATCCATTAATCAATCGAGTATATATAACAAATACTGCGAGCGATAACGTTTCTGTGATTGATGGGCTAACAAATAGCGTGATTGCGACTATTCCGGTGGGAAATGCTCCAGTTGGAGTAGGAGTCAATCCATCTACTAATCATATTTATATAGCAAACGGTTATAATAATAACGTTTCCGTGATTAGTGGAGCGACTAATGCTATAATTACGACTATTTCAGTGGGGATTAATCCAGTTGGAGTAGGAGTTAATCCATCTACTAACCTTATCTACGTAACAAATCTTATTAGTGACAACGTTTCTGTGATTGATGGGCTAACAAATGGCGTGATTGCGACTATTCCAGTGGGGAATGGTCCATTTGGAGTAGGAGTCAATCCTTAAAGCGAATATAAAACACTAAGAGTGATGATTAATGTTACTTTCACATCCGAAAACTATGTAAATATTATGAGAAAAGACTCTATTCTCTAGGAGAGTCTTTTTCGTTGTTATAGAAATCGTTTAATCAGGTATGACTCACAACATTAGCTATACAGCTAGATAGCATGCTTGCAATAATTGATCGCATTCTAATTCCATATTTACTTTTAATAGTATAATTTTTCGTTTTGGGGATAATTCAAAAAAATAGCTTGATGGTCATGGATTGTACCAGAAATTAAGCTAATATCTCATGTGAAAAATTACATTTAGCATTTTTTAAGAACAACATAAATAAAAATAAACTAAAATGAGGTGATTTTGTGGGAGAGAAAAAGCTACATGTATGTTGTGGCCGGACCATTCTCGAAAACTGGGGAAGAGATATTAGATGATACGAATAAGTACCGGAATATCGTTCTTGAAATGATAGTTGAACTACGAGCTATAAAACCAATTCGGGAACCACAACGTGAACTACTTACAGCCCCACCTATTGAGATTCGTTTAGGTACTACGTTTTTAGGTGGAAAATCTAAATTCAAATAAAATAAAGATATCTATAACAGAGGTGCTTAGATGATTACAATTAGTTTATGTATGATTGTAAAAAATGAAGTTGAAACACTTAATAGATGTTTAGAATCAGTTAAAGACATCCCTGATGAGATTATTATTGTAGATACAGGATCAACAGATCAAACGAAACAAATAGCTAGTAAATGGACAAAACAAATTTTAGATTTTAAATGGATAGATGATTTCTCAGCAGCTCGAAATTATTCTTTCCATCAAGCTTCAATGGACTACATTTTATGGTTAGACGCTGATGATATACTTTTACCAGAAGAACGTAAAAAGCTACTTGATTTAAAACAATCACTCACTCAAAAAATTGATGCGGTTTCCATGATTTATCACGCAGAAATTGATAAATTTAATAATGTTTTAACTAGCATTCGCCGCAATAGATTAGTTAAAAGAAGTAAAAATTTTCAATGGCACGGCGTTGTTCATGAAGATCTAAGCATTCATGAACAGTATAATTCTCTCGAAAGTGACATCATAGTCACCCATAAAAAAAATTATGCCGATAATGAATCAGATCGAAATCTCAAACTATATGAACAATTTTTGAAAAAAAATAAAGATAAGATGACAGTTCACGATATATTTCATTATGCCCGAGAATTACATAAACATAAAAAATATAAACAAGCCATTGAATTTTATAACAAGTTCTTAGACTACGAAGATATCCAATTAGAACACAGGCTTTTTGTTATGCATAAATTAGCTAGTTGTTATCATCTAATCGGAAATTTAAAAAAAGAAATAGAAATCACATTTCAGTCTTTAGAATATGATATTCCTCAACCGGAATTTAGCTGTCGGTTAGGTGAATTCTTTCTTAAAAATGATCAGTTTTCTCAAGCTGCCTATTGGTATAATCAAGCTATAGAAGCACCTTCAGCAAATTCTGCTCATTTCATTGAACAACACCCCTTTAAAACTTGGTTACCGCATAAACAATTAGCGTTTTGCTACTTTCAGCTAAAAGACTATAAACAGACTTATCATCATAATAAGATGGTTCTTCGTTTCTTACCAACTGATGAGGAGACCCTTAATAATATTAAAGTAATTGAGGAGTTAATGATGACTGATTAACAATCATAGGATGTTTATTCATCTGTAAAATAAAATTTTTTCGGATGCTGTAAACATCCCATCGCCATATCAACCTAAGATTTTAAAGTACCCCCTAAATGGAAATTTTGTGTTTTTTAGTACCTAAGTTCACTTTTAACGTTTTGAGGCAACCTTTTCTGTTAGGTTTATAGATATGTGGTGTTAAACCATAAACAATGTTTTAGATTATAAAATAGAGTACTAAGCGTCCGATTTGAAGGCACGAAATAATATCAATTAAAACTGAACAAAAACGCTATTTGGTAAGTTTTTGTCTACTGTCGTGTTCTTTTTAAAGAGGTTAAAGCTATTATCCCACTTATAAAACTAGGCAGTAGGCTCCAAAAGAAGCCCCCCATTGACCAGTTACTAGGGTTACAGTTAAGAAAAGGAGTGGTACTAAACTAATCATTATTAAAGATATGCTTTGATATGGATTCATATAAAAACGCCCCTTTATAGATAAACAGTATTGTATGTATATCTACAATCGAGTAGCGTTGAAAGTTCATTATTTATAATGAAAATTTCATTTTGTTTTAGTTTAAAATCAAAAAAGAGCACTTAATAAAGTGCTCTCGTGACGAGATCCATTTTGTGAATACCCCTTTATTTTATAAAGAAAGGAACACAGAATATTATATGTATTTCCTGTCAATTGAGTGCATTTTTACAAACAAAGAGCGGTTAGCAAAAGCTAACTGCTCAATACAAGGAGATACAGAGAAACCTATTATAAATGAGTTTTGGCATACGGCCTATCAACAGTATTGACGGAATATTTATTTTAAATCCAATTTACTTAAAGTAAACATCCCAATAGATAAAATGGCTGCACCTACTGCAGAACCTATCCAGTCTCTCCAGCCTAATGTATTAAAAGGTGTATCTGTTAAATCCATAATTAAGAAGATAGCAAACATTAACATACCGAATGCTAAGCATCCCCAGAATGTTTGTAAAGATGTAATCATCTTCTTACGGAACTTTTTCATGTGAATCATCCTTACTAATATTTTGTATTTTTATAAACAAATTATTTCATGTATAAAGATTGAAGGTACAGAATATGCAATATTTCATATTAAGACTCAATAAAATCATCCTTTTGTGGTAAAGGGTGATGAAATTGAATAAACAGGAATAGATGATTCCCATTAAAGAGTGGATAAGAGAAATACAAAAGAGCAGCCAGCAAAAGCTAACTGCCCATCTCCAAGGGGGAACAAGGAAAAAAATCTAATGTCATCTATATTATTGACGGAATTTTGAGTTTTATTCAAGGGAGATTATATTTTACAAATCAGATTATGATAGTCGATATTCTCCATATTGACCAGAAAAGAACCAAGAATTCTAGTGAAATTCCAAGTGTTCTTTTCCTAGTTTTTTGAAATTCTTTTATTAAATAGCCAACAGCACTAATTGCTATAAGAATGAAAAGAATAAGTTCTAGTGTAACTGGCATTTGATCTACTCCTAATCATTTAGTCTAATTTATTATATAACGATTATAAGATATTTTTGTGGGTAATGGTGAAAAATTAAACAAAACTATCTCTATATGAAAAAAGGTCCTGTTGTCTCCAACAGAACCTCTTCTAAAATGGCAAAGAGTAACTCTTACCTTACTCTTTGTTTATATACTACAGGAGTGTTAATAAAAATCCAAGGCTCCTTATATTGAGAAATAAAGAAGAATCATTTTAAATAATTTTATCATTGTTATAAATAACCGAGCAGTTAGCAAAAGCTAACTGCTCGGTTCTCCAAGGGGGAACAAGGAGAAAGTAACTTAATGGGTTGTCTACAGTATTGACGGAATATTGAGTTTTATTCAAAGGGACTTATAATATATAAATTAGATTATGATATTTGCTATTACCCATATCGCACAGAAAAGAACTAAAAATTCTATTGAAATCCAAAGTGCTTTTTTCTCAGGTTTTTTAAACTCTTTTATTAAAGAGAAAACAGCACTAATTGCTATAAGGATGAAAAGAACGAGTCATATTGTATCTGGCATTTTAACCACTCCTAATTTTAAATCCATTATATAACGATTTTGGAATTTTATGATAATTGTTGGCGAGAATTAAGCAAAATTTAAACAAAATAATCCTTTGAATAGAAAGAGAGGAATAACAATGGGACAAGGAAACCGTGGAATGGCATTTGAAATGCTTATCAATCTAGCGAATGAAATGTATCAAAGAGGGGGAGCTATGATGGAGGAATATGAACAGCTACAGAAGGAATTTCGAAATATAAGTAAGCAATACTGGAAGAAACCTAAGAAACCTAAAGTATGCGAAAAATGTTTTTCAAAAGTAGATGTTCACCTGCACCATAAAATTCCGTTAAAAACAGGCGGAACAAACGATTATGAAAACCTTATTCCTTTATGTGAAGAGTGTCATTGAGAATTCCATAGACACTTTGAAGCTGTAAAATCACATGAATATTTTATGGGAACACCTAAATATACAGAACTGATAGGTATATGGGAAGTGTTGAATGATCCATTAGTGGATTTCTTATCTATGAAAGAGTTCAAGGAGATGGTTTGCAAGAGATTGGATTTAAAAAGAGATGTACTAAAATCATTTAATGAAGAAGAAATATAAGTAAATAATAAACAGTTAAAGCTTAACAGCTGCTTTTTTATTTTGTCACCATTTAAGAAGGACATGAATATATTAGGAGTAAATAAAAAGCATAGGAGTGATAAATATGTTCTTCGCAAAGTTACGTGGCAGAAATGAAGTTCCACCAGTAGAAACAGATGCTCGAGGACAAGCTTTCTTTAAATTGAGCCGGGACGAGCTTAGTTTAAAATTTAAGTTGGAGTTATTCGATTTAGAGAATGTAGTAGTTGCCCATCTGCATCTAGGAGCAAAAGGAACAAACGGTCCTGTTGTAGCTTTTTTATTTGGACCTATAACAAATCCAGTTTCAATAGAGTGTGCAACTTTTACAGGAATAATCACTCAAGAGGATTTGGTTGGGCCGTTGGCTGGTCAAACATTAGATGCTCTTGTAAATGAAATCATCGCTGGCAACATTTATATTAATGTTCATACAGTACAACATCCTAATGGCGAAATTCGTGGTCAACTGTATCATTGTTAATTAAAAGTAGCGAATCCGCAGCTTTTTTATTTTATAAAGAAGTAATTATAATGACTGTTTATTTATGGTAATATGAATGACACTAGGAGTAATTTTAATTGTATTAGGAGTTTTAATTATCGGTATAACTACGTCCTATTTAGCAAGGAAAAATGAAGGGATAAGTCGGATAGAAGTCCTGGCAGTTCCTATAGGTTTAATTCTAGCTATGACTACTAAACCTATAATGTCGAAGGTTCTCATAGTTATCGCGCCTTTCTAATTGCGCACATGTGCACTTGTGTATTTGTACACATGTTAACATGTGTACAAATTTTGTTTTGGAAAAATATAACTGTGTATCGATACCACACTGATATAGAGGGTGTATATCAGTCTATATGTTTTATGTAGGTATAACATGTGTAAATGTGTAAAAGGCCACATGTACACATTTACACATGTTATTTTTATTTCTTTTGTTGTTTCTTTGCTTCTTTAAGAGCAGCTTTGCGTTTGATGTTTTCAAGTTGTGCGTGGAATAGTCTAAGTTGTTCAGGAGACAATTTTTCCATATATAAGTTATGCATTTCACCAAGCAGTTCATAAGCATATTGATATTCTGAAATCTCAAGTAATGCATCAAATTCATGTTTAGTTTCTAAAGGCATTCGAATAGTACCACGCTTATCGCCATTCACTAGTGTTGCTTTTGCAGGTAAACTAGGATCATAAGGTGTAGAGGGAATGACATCAGCTTTATAGCCAACATCAATTTTCCCTCCATTATTTTTAGAGCCAGGTTTTTCCCCGCCCTCCTTTTTTCCAAAAAAACCCATGTTATTACTCATTTCTCAATTCCTCCATTTTCTCAATTCGTTCTAAAAATTCATCTGTAAATGGTTCAAAAACTTCAATAAATAATTTCTTGTCCCAATATTGATCTTTATTTAAACCGATACGTGGAATGCTTTGGATTCTTTTAGCGTAAGGTATTAAATTTTTAAATAAATTATTTTCTCCAAAAATGTTTTTTGCATCTTGTAATACCGTTGCATCGATTTTACCAGCACTGTGTAATTGATTTGGTAATATGCCGATTACATCAAGTGGAGCATTAAATTCTTCTACTAATTTTCTTAAGAATCGAGAGATATAATCATTAGCACCATCTAAACTATCACTTTGTGTTTGGAATGCAACGAGTACATAGTCACTCGCCATTGCAGAGCTTTTTGTATAATAAGATGCTGTAGGTGGACTGTCAATGATAACAAAGTCATAATTTTGTTTCAAAGGTTCTAATAGGTGTCTAAAGTAATTAATCTTATTGGCTTCTACTTGATGATAGTTAGGATCAGAAGGCTCAGTATGACCAAATCTTGATGTTAGTAAGGTTTCAAAATTTTCGAAGTCACTATGAGAAGGTAGTAAATCTAAATTCTCCATTATATTCAACTGCATGTCTTCTAAACTACCATCTTGTACAGCTCTCATTAATGTTTTGTCAAAAGCAAAGTATTCATCATTAATTCTTTTTCTTGTTAAGATCATTGTTTTTGTTGTATTTGCTTGCGGGTCCATATCAACTGTTAGAACTTTATATCCCTTTAAAGCTAAATGATAAGATAAGTGTCTTACAATAGTAGACTTACCAACGCCACCTTTACTGTTTGCTACAGTAATAGTTAATGGTTTTTTTAATTTCATATGTATCCCTCCAAAAAAACTTTTCGTTCGTTTACACATATACACATTTACACAAGTTCACATGTGTAAAAAATCTTTAATGCAATTATACTACTCAACTAAAAAAACATCAATGCATTTTTACACAAGTCCACATGTCCACATTTACACAAGTCCACAACCAAAAGGAAAAGGTTGATATAATAAGATTTTAATAGGATAATATGAATAATTACGTCCACATTTACACAAGTGTACATTTACACAAGTGTAAAAATTATTCCGATGATTTTTGTCTAATTAATAGAATAAAAGCAGATAAGAGGACATTTACACATTTTCACATTTACACATGTTCACATGTGTAAATGAAAGGAGTTTTACTGAAATTCTTTGTTTACAAACAAAAAAACTTGTTGTAACGTTATAGACAACAAGTTTCTCAACGCAATTCGATTTAGTTTGATAATATACATAAAAAATTCGGAAGAATTTGTAGGATATATATAAGACATATAAACACAAAAAACAAATAAAAAAAGAACGGCTGTCTATCTGAGATTTGGAGAATCTCAAATCAGACAGAGGAAGTAGATCTGCTGGAAACATTTCTACTTCTTGGTGAATACAATTTGCTGGAAACATCTTGTATTCTATTTACGTCACTGCTCGAACCAGTGAGTAAACTTCCCAAACCGTTCTAATTAACTATGCTATTGAGATATGAAATATCTATTATTAGTATAGTTAATTAGTGTAGATTTGTAAAGATAGGACCCCTTATTTAAGTGCATCTTTAATTGTATTTGAGTATGGAATTTTCTGTCTTTGTATACATTTATGGGAAGTCTATTTATCTAGGTGAGCAGTGATATAACTGCTCACCTTTTTTTATTGTTTTAAATCTAGTAGAAAGGAGATCCAACATGAATACAGTACAGAAGGCTATTAATCTTATACTTCATAATGGTGTTCGTAAATATAAACATCAAAATTCAAACGCTGCACTTGTTTCTATTGCTGCTCAAGAGAAATTTGAAAAGAAGATTCTAAACGGTAAGAAAAATAAAAAAGGATCTATTTTCATTACACGTAAAAAAGAAGATTTAAGTGCAAAATTCGGGACACGTGGTGTTGTATTGACTTCTGAAGAAGCTGTACTGGATCATGTAGGACAAGCTTCTCACTGGACACCGAATGTATATAATTTTGGTACATATAGCGAAAATAGGCTTCGTACAATTGTTGGCCATACAGAAAAAAATTTACAGCAAATCAATTGCTTTGTAATCGATATCGATTCAAAGTCATTTCCAATGACGGCAATTAACGATGTTGCATTAAATGCTGGCTTTGGTGTGCCTACTATGATTCTTCAAACTACAAAGGGATATCAAGTGTATTATGTATTGGATCAAGCTGTATATGTAACAAATAAAAAGAGCTATATTGCTATTAAATCAGCAAAAAGAATCTCTCAAAACTTGAGAGAAATGTTTGCAGAAAGCCTACCACAAGTGGACTTAACATGTAATCACTTTGGCTTCTTCAGAATGCCATCAGAAGAGAATATGATTATGTTCTTTGAAGAAAACCTTTATACTTTTAAGGAGCTGCAGGAATGGAGTAAACGCCAAGATGATAATAAGGATAAAGAGTTTTTTGTAAGCCCAGGAGAAAATAACGTAATTGAGACACCTTTTGCTAAAAATATACCTGTAGAACAACCGAAACAGGTAGAAGAAGCATGGTTTAAACAAGTTATTAATTGTACAAAAATTGCACCGAAACAAACAAAAGCAGGGCGAAACAATGCGATTTTCACCCTTTCTTTAGCGTGTTTTCAAAGTGAAGTGTCAATTAGAGAGACTTTAGATATGATGGACCAATTTAATAGTAACCTGGAACAGCCTTTAGACCATGAAGAGGTTAGAGGGATTGTAATGTCTGCATACTCGGGTAAGTACCAAGCTGCACATAAAGATTACATCGATCGCCTTCTTCAAATGTATGCGACACCTGGGCAGGTAAATTCTTTTCGATCTCCAGCTGCATTTTGGAGAAAACACAAAAAGCAGCGTGAAGATCGAGTGCGTTCGCATTGGCATGAGTGGGAAGCTGATATTATTGCATTCTTATCAATGAATTCTAAGAATGAACCTGTGTTATACTTTACACAAAAAGAGCTATGTGAAGCGCTTAATATACCTAGAAGTACTTTAAACACTGTCTTGAATAAGAGTAATAAAATATATAAGACTGTTGAAGGAAAAGGGAAAACAGCAAGAACGGGATTTTCAACAATTGGAATGTTGATTTCATTTGCATTACGTGAAAAAGAGCAAAAAAAAGAAAATTATTTAAGCTATTTAAACAAGCTATTCCCCCAAGTGGGCAACATCCTATTACAAGCAAAAAGCAATAGCGCTATGGCAGAAGAAACAGTGTCGTATAGCATCATCGAGGGGTTACCAGCTGGTTGAATTTAATTGTCCACTGTGCCAATACATAATTATATCTACGATACGCTCTTTGGTGAGACAGCTATAGCGTTATGCGCTTAATATCTAGTTCTTTCTTTGATGTTTGGGGTTATTTTTTTGTTATTGATAGTTATAGCTTCATTATGGTATGTGAAATTACTTAGATTGTTTTAGAAATTTATTATATTGGTGGTGTGTTATATGGGTAAAAATTATTCTATAGATCGTGATAACAAGGGTAGATATAGACATTCTTATGTATTTATGAGGGGGGTTACTTTAGAGATTAAGTTACTTGGTCATGATACCTTGTTAAAAGGAAAAGTTACGACCATTGAAGAATATTATTGTGTTGTAGATGTGGAGGGGGACGATGGTCTCTATCAGGTAACTGTTAATTTTGCAGAAGTGAAATATATAAGGCATGAAGAGTTTGCAACAGTTGAAGAAAGATCCCCTAATTTTAATCCTAAGGATAAGAAAACATCATTTGTGTTTGAGATAGGGGAGAAGGTCTCTTGTGTGTTTAAAGATGGCAAGCGTATGAAAGGATTTGTGTTATCTGAGGGTGCTTATTATCTGTATATCAAAACAGAGAAAGGTAATTATTGTACAATTATGAAGAGTGCCTTATCTTATATTGCACATGTAAAACATAATCCTTTATTGGAGTTAAATGATTTTTATATAGAGGAAATGAAAACAGCTGGTCATAAAAAACCAACAGAATATGTCTTTTCTGTGGGAGATGAAATTACTGTATGTTTTGCTAATGGTAAGAATGTATCCGGTGTGGTTCTTGATGAAGGTAAGTATTGGGTACTGTTACAGTCTGAAAGATTTCAGATTACAGTTTTAAAAGGCAGTTATTCTTATTTTAAACATGGAGTTTTTAAGAGCAAATCTTATTTGTATGTAGCTAATAAAAGGCTAAAAAAGACGTTAAGGAAAGATAACTAGTTATGGCGGGCGGAGACTTTATTAAAACGATAGAGTCTCTTTTTCTTATAATAACTATAGAATGTTTATTGCAATATAATTAATTAACTAACCCACCTTTCTAACGACTAATGAAGCAGAAAAATAATGAATTTGGCCAGTCACTTGAACAATACGTATTTGAATAATTTCTCCTGCGTTAGTTGGTCTGTTCTTGATAAGTTATCTGTTTATTAGATAGTTGCATTGCGTTTATTGTGAACCTAAAACTAATGTTATTCTGCCCTAGTGCCCCTGCAACTATATTTATTGAAAGAGTTCTAGTATATACCCCCTGAACTATTAACAGTAATTGAAAGTTATATTTGGTAACACCACTAAAAAGCCCTATTGAACTAAAATTAACATTTGCGTTTAGTACTACAGTAGCCATCAACAAAACGCGAATTTTGTACGCTAAGTAATCTGTATTTTAATTGTTAGACACAAATAACAATTGGAGGGGGACTTTTTATGGTTAAATTTTCAGCATAAGAAAAAGTAAAGATGGTAGTGAGGGAATAAAAGGCTTTCGAAGATTATAAGGGGTAGCACCACATTGCCATCAAGCTAAGAAATTCATTGTTCTCCAAAACGAAAAAATGACCTAAATTTTCATAAATAATGGTTGTAGTGATATGGGATTTTTTGTTTTAGGGATACCTCGAAGTGTTAGCTTGATAAGCATACTCCTTTGCTGATTTTATAAACAATACAATTATTATTGATTTAACAGCAGTCCAGACAGTAAGCGTATTTTTTTCCTCTTCACAAAGTGGAGTTTTTACTATAAATGAGCGTTTATATTTGTACTCTGTATTTGTTAAGGAGACAGAAACATATTATCTCAAAATAAACATTCGCTTCATAATTTCACCAAATGTAAAAAAGAGAACTCGCCGGCCCTCTTTTTACTATTCATCTTCTTATTAAAGTTTTTTCTCTAACGCCCGATATTAATCTGCAATTCTTGTTACCACTAAAGATGGATTTCCATAAGAAGAAACTTCACCTTGTGCAACATCAATTCTAATACTTAATGAATCATTTGCATTTAATCTAATTAATACTGTTTTCCCGATGGTATACGCATTCAAAACGTTTGCAGGGACATCTGTACTTATAGATGTCGTACCTTCAAATTCACTTTCTTGAACAGGTGTAATGTCATTAATATATAACCTAAATTTTAAAACTGTATTTGCAGGGGTTAAATCACGATTAAAGACTCTTGCTGTTAAATCCATATTAATTTCATATATTCCACCACTCAACACTTGGATACTATTATTTAATAAATTAAGATTTGTTCCCAAAGATGGACCAAGATTCTGAAAAACTACTTTTTGACCTACATTTGCTGTACGAAGTGTATTAGATCTATCATACAATGCTCCATAAGCTACAGTACTTCCTGTGGGTCCTGTTGGGCCAGTAGGGCCAGTACTTCCAATTCCTGTTGGACCCGTTAATCCGGTTTCCCCTGTCGGTCCTGTTGGGCCTGTGATTCCAATTCCTCCTGTTGGGCCAGTAGGGCCTGTCGATCCAGTTATTCCAGTAGGACCTGTTGCTCCCGTGGGTAAAGTGAATGGCGGGATAGGTGGCAATGTAGGACCCAGTAAGTTCGGATTAAATGCTGCTCCACTCAAAAATTCATTTTCTTCATTCATGTACACACCTCCTTATGATGTTTGTACTTATCATAATTATTAAATGCTCATTACTAGACAAATGATCTTCACATAAGCGGAATCTCTCTATTTTGTTTTTTACAAAATATGACAAAATGGTTGTGGCTGGATTTGTTATGCTTGGTCTAAATCTGCCGAATTGGATGTACGGAGAGAATTTCCTTTTTACAGATGGATGGTGATATGAAAGGTGATAAGTTTAATAAATATAAAGAAGCTATGGATAAGGTAGTGAAATAATTGATTTCGAATGGTGGTACCCCTTAAAGGGGCGTGGTGCTATCTCTTTAAAGATTAAATGCATAATTGCATATATGATTATCGTATTTAATCGATAACATTTGACATAATATTTGGTATGCTTATGATAGAATGTTATATCCTTTCATTCTGCTTTATAAATATAAAAAGGGATATTAGGGAATTCTTGCTTTTTTAGAAGGGAAAATATTATGAATCAAATACTTAAGAGAGAAGATGAAGCATCAAAAAATACTTTAATGAATTTCTTGAGTGAAATTATTGATGAGATTGATTTCCAAAAGAAAAATCAAGAGGACTTAGCTAAAGGAATTGGCATTGCCCCTGGGACTTTTTCGAAGAACTTAACAGGGAAAAGTCAATTTGGGTTTTGGAATTTAATTAAATTATTTAACCTACTGTATGCGAATGATATTAATAAACAACAAGAAATGTTACATATGTTTTGTTCTGTAACAACAAATAAGAAAAACTTGAGAATTGCCATGGAGTATGCAAATGCAAAGGGTGATCTACAACTATTGAAATTTGTTGTAGATAGGGAAAAGGACTCTTCTCTTGCGATGAATAGAGAGTGGGCTTATGTATATGAATTAGTATGGCAGCGTAGCAGTGGTGTTATTGTGAAGCAGGAATTGTTAGCAAAATTAGAAGATCGCAAGGGCAGTAAGGTAATTAAGACTAAAGAGATGAAGGTTTTATATGGCATATTAACTTGCTATACTATGTGCGATTTAGAAACTTATACCTCGCTATTTGAATATGCTGACGTCTTGCTACCAAAAGTCGAAGATATATCTGATAGTTTTATCAAAGCAGCTTATTTAGGCAGAATAAAAGAGTGTTTGTCATTTGCATATTTAGTCCAGGACAAACTTGAAAATCTTAGAAGTACATGTCATGAGATTTTAGAACTAGAAGATCCTGAGAGTTGTTTTGATCTTTTAAGGGCATCAGCGCTTGTATATCTAGCGGAGTCGTTTACTTTTGAGTGCTATGATAGTGCATCTAAGTATATAAAGGAGTCCCTGAAACAATTAGAGCCATATTACTTTGAAAGAGAGAAACAAAGACGGCAAGAAATTCTTAATACCTATGCGTTTATTAAGCTAATCAATAAAAAAGATTTGGATAAAATCAAAATATATCATCCTGCTGAGGAATCTTTCTTAGAGATTATCAAGGGGAATTACAAAAATGCAGTTAATATTCTTAATGATTTAGAAAAGAAAAACGGCTATTTAACCCCTGTGCAATATTGTTATTTAGGAATAGCGAAAGGGGATATTACTTTAATCGAAAAGTCGATTATGCTATTCGAGTGTACAGGTAATAGATTCTATTGCAAGTTCCCTAAAAACATGTTGGTAGAATTTAATAAAAATGGTATAATATATGAGAGTGGTGCTATATGAAAAAAATATTATTTTTACTAACAAGTATAGTTCTAGCAGTAGGAATTATCTATACCGCTGCTGGTAGTAAAGAGCAACCAAACAATATAGTTAAAAAAGATTCAGAACTATTATTAGCTAGAATGGGAGATCCCGGCGGTGGAATCGGGTAACCTTTAAATAATTAGAATGCGATTGTCTCAATAGAGGCAATCGCATTCGCTGTTTTAAGGGGGATTTCCCAAATATCAAATTTGATATTTAGGAAATGTTTGTGAAATGTTCACAAACTAGTAGTTATCTATTGAATCAAAATTTCAAACTATATTGTTATTGCGAATTATTACCGTGAAAAATATTCACAATATGTGAATTAAGTGTTAAAGCGAGAATAAGTGTTCAGATTTGCGTTCGCTTTTTTGTATTTTTAAAATTACAAAAAAAAATCCAAGTCATCTGATGTATTGATAACATAGGATTTTCCGAAGATTTCAGTTGTGTAATTTGGTTAGATGTTACAAATTTTAATAAAATATGGATTGACGACATTGTGCAATCGTTGTAATCTTGTTTGTGATAGATTGTTTGTGAGAACATCTAACAAGCGAACTACTAACAATTACATAGTACATGGGCAGAAAGCAATAAGAGTTGGCGCTCCTATTACTTTCGACCTTCTTAAAACAATAAAGGTGTTTTAGAAAGGCCGCCCACTTTGATGAAGCATAACTAGATGCAACATCAATAATATTATACTGTTTCGTGTGTTTATACAAGGGTATACTTGCGCGATTTTACTGGCAAATATTATTGGTTTTGTTTAGTTATTCTTTAAAAAGTGGTTCTTCGGATATGGAGAAAAAGGCGTAAACTAAAACACTAGTTTACGCCTTTTTTGTATTTTTATCCGTTAACCACATTGAAAATTTTATAACGCTCATCTTAATGTTTGTGTTTAGGATTTATGTGATTCTAGGTTGAATTGAAAAACTTGTTGCTAGATAGGGCGGCTGATCCTGAGAAAATTGGTTGCTAAAAATATTGATTGGAGATGATATCCATGCGTACAAAGGATTTTAGCAAAAAAACACATAGTGTAAGAGTTATACAAGAAATGGATGCTGGTAATTTAGTAAAAAAAGCACATTCAGTTTGCACCTTCCAAGGGCAAGAATATTACGTTTTAGATAATGGGAATCTGTATGACTCGATACTAAAACGTGAAGTTCCATTAGCAAGAATGTTTAGGTATATCAAATGTGTAAGAAACAGCTATGGCGTTATGATCGCAAAGAAATCTAATACTTGTGCAAAGTTGATGGAAGTTAAATTCATCAAAAAATCTAAGAAGGTTAGCTAATAATACAATATTTGATCATTTAATTGTGCATGAAATTTAAATGCACCAGGGATTATATGAAGTTTTGGAATCGATAAGGGATGGCATTATGAGGGTTTAATCCTATCAAATAATTACATTCTCTTAGTTAGGTTAAGATGATCCCGATTGTCCTTTGAAAATTGTATATAGATGCTGGGGGAGTGCCACGACCACTGTTTGCCGCTCCATTTCGTGATTAGGGAGAAGAAAGACACGAATAAACCCTGAGGGTCATAAGTACCGCTTGTAAGAAAGCAACTAGTGGTGGTCTATCTTGTAGGGCAATAAGCTCTACAAATTACTTAGAGGACTGCTGTACATTAGATCATAGCGCCATGACGGAGTATTCCTGAGCGATTGATTGTACAATCATTCCTTTAGCGAGTGGGCGAAACGAGACTAATCGTCCCTTTTGCAAATGAAGAATCTCCTTTTTGCATTTGTGAATGTATAAATATAGACCTTTAATTTTTAATTGTTCTATGATTGAAAATGGTTTTATGTAGAATTAAGCTGATCAAATATTAAATTGTATGAGAAGGTAGCTTGTGAAAAAATTGAACAAGCTGCGTATAAAGGGAGTAAGAAAATGGGAAAGGAACACCGTGAAAGGTATATAAAAAAAATTGCAGGTGTTATAACAACAAAAAGAAAATATCCTACAGGATATTTAGTCGTTGGAGAATATGATTTAAGTTTAGAATTTCAGAAAGAAATGGTAGATGTGCTAGATCGTGAAGAAGTAGCGAGCTACCATTTAGATTTTAATAAATATGATAGTGAAGCTGATTGTATTGTAGCCTTGAAAAGAGCGAAGAAGCAATTAGGCAAAAGTAGAGAGTCAGGAAAGCTGTTAATTTTAGTTATTACAGCATTTGATCGTTTTACTAAAAAGTATATGGACGCAGTAAAACAATTAATTGGTTGTAATGCTATTGGTATTAATTTATTCATTAGCGCAAATATACCGTTGGTTCATATAGTTGGATTAACTGAATACATGATTACTTTCGATTCAACAGCTAAAGTCCTATCAGAGTTCTATCGCTATAGTACACAACAGGTTATTTGTTCACTATATAATGAAACTTTAGCTCGGAGTAGTAGTAGGGGTACCGCCAAAATAGGAATGTATAAAAAATGAATTGAGTTATAGAAAAAGAAAAAGAAAAAGAAAAAGAAAATATAAGATAGGTTAGTAAACAAGCATTCCTCTTATTAAAACATAAAATAATATAACTCTTATTTGCAAAGGGGGTATAAGAAAATGAACTGGGATAATAATTGTTGGAAACACAAACATCACGATGATTGTTCAAAACATAAACGCCATTGTGATTGTTGGAAACACAAACATCATGATGATTGTTCAAAGCACAAACGCCATTGTGATTGTTGGAAACACAAACATCATGATGATTGTTCAAAGCATAAACATCATTGTGATTGTTGGAAACACAAACATCATGATGATTGTTCAAAGCATAGACACCATTGCCATTGTGGGAAGCATAAACATCATTGTGATCGAAAACATTGGTAAAATTGTTTATGATTTTTTACTTCCTATGAGAAATTTTATAAAAAGACTCATTCTTTGTAAGAAAGGACGAGTCTTTTTGTTTGTTATCAATAATGATAATTATGTAAATAAGCTGTCCATATGGGCAGCTTATTGTATTTTTCCGCTTAGTGTAGATTATTTTGCAAAATGCTGGCGATACCCCTAGTAGAGATTGGAGGTGAGTGAGAGCTGAATGTTAAATTAAATGCAAAGAAAATCCTGAGGAGTAAAAGTATTAGTGTTGGATTATTTGATTTAGATGAGCGTTATCGTTTAGGTGAAGAAATTAATGTTTTTTGTAAAAGTATGAATGCAATTTATACTTTTACAGTAATTAATATAACTTTGGTTCGAAAAATACATTGGGTTGTACACTTGAAATAAGATTAACTGTGATATAGCGCTATGAAAATAACAAGCTAAAACATGTTTATATAATGATATAATGATATATAACTATCAATTGAAATGGGGAGAATAACATGTTTAAGACTAAGAGCATGAAGCAATTTCCAGTTTTACTTGCGTTTGTCATTATGATTTTCACTGGATGCAGTGATGATTCAATAGCTTTTAAAAAAGGTGAAAACTACAAACAAACAGATCGTTCTTTATTTGTAGAAGTACAAGCAGATAATGAATGGAAGATGCACAAAGGTAGTGATAAGGCTGATAAATATGCGGTTTATAAATTAGAAAAAACTGAGTATACAGCTGGTAAATATAGTGTGTTTACAATTTCATTAAAAGCGAAGTATGGCAGCGATCCTTTACTTCTTTCTAACGGAGATGAAAAATTATTAGTTTCGCCAACTGAAAATGGATTTTCTATTACGACAGTCGGAATAAATTCGAATGATTCTTGGAAGAACTTCCAAAAGGATTTCAAAGCAGCTGGTGATAAAGAAGATTTCTTAAAAAAGACATCAGAAAATAAGAATAAAACTAGTAAGTATGAAAAAGTAAACTAAAATAAATACTTGAGAGCAAAATCATTTAAATGATTTTGCTCTTTTTTATTATCATTTGGTATGTTTTGAAATGGGGGAGGAAGTGAAAATGTTTGGCCAAGGTCATTTAATATTTCCAGCTATGCTAAGATTCGCGGTTATCACGACCTTATTATTTAATTTAGCACTCATGTTCATCATTTCTCTTATTGGGGGATGATGTAATAATGGAAAAAGTCAAATCCACTATAAAAGATATTTGTTTATGGGTATTTGTTATGAGTTTAGTTACTTTAGCTTGGATAGGTATTGAGAAAATGGTTGTTGCAAGGATATTAGGGTGAATATATTTTTTTTGCAAACTCTTTTTGCATAATTTGAATAGAAAGTTGGGGTATTAATATGAGAGATATTGTTGCAACATTTCATTTTGTAAATGGTATGAGAAAATCAACTACTGTTAAAGCGGAAAATGTAGATGCAGCCAGTACAATTATTAATAGTAAATTCTTTCAGGGTGTAGGACACGCTATATTTGAAGGATATAAGAAAGAATGTAGAGATGAATTTGAAGGTATTAGTGATAAGGTAGAGAGTTATGAAGTATTTCGTGATCGTGTGATGTTTATTGATTATGAAGTGCAATAATCTTATGAGAGAGAGCAGATCCCTGGTGGCTGCTCTTTTTTAGTAGGTGTAAGAGTGGAGATAGTGGTTATATGTTCCCCTTTCTCCTTATATTTCGTGCTATCTCTACTCTTATGTATATCTAAAAATCATCTGAAAAAGGAGAGGTGCAAAACATGTTTAAAAAGAAGAAGACAGATCCTATTGAATTTCTAGTGTATGGTAAGAAGGATTTTGATAAATTACCTATTGAAATTTGTATGTATGCATTAGAAAAAATCAAACAGCATCAAGAAATTGTCGCAGTTAAAATAGATATTGGTATTTTAGGAAGAAAAACGAACATAAATACAGCTGAAATAAAAATCGATGCGTTAAATAAAAGGGAATGGATAGTATATTTTGGGGAATATGATGTGTTTTTATATGATAATTTTATTGCCAGTACACCTGTTAATTTTAAATGGATAAATGCAAAACAGTTTGAAGTTAAGTTTAGCCAAAAAATAAGTGATGCTTCAAATGTTTATGTTAAATTTTACGGTGATATTGGGAACTTAACAAAAGAAGACTATTTTGCAAGTTAAAGTAGCGTTGTAAAAGAGCAGATCCTAAAGGGACTGCTCTTTTTTGTAGACAGTTGTATATGACAGATTGGGATGAAGCAAATGAAGAAAAATAAGAAATGTAAGAAGTGCCAGGGCAAAGGTTTCATATTCGGTAAAAATTACATAATAAAAGAAGGGTCATTTGGATATGAAACACATGAATATGGTATTAGGGCTCACATGCCCTACTTGTTTTGGGAAGGGTGTGAAGTGAGAGTATGTTCTTTAAAACTATTTGAATAAGTATGTTATTATTTTTATTTTTTTTGTCGTTTCTCATATCCCTTCTGGTACCTGAACTCTCAAAAAATGGAGAGTAATTATGGTACTTGTAATGATAAGCAGTTTAATAGGATTAATAGTGTGTGGATATTTTCGTATAGTTGAAATGAGTGAAGGAAACAAGCAAAGAATTGAAATTAAAGCAGAACGTATTAAATATAACGAGAAGAAACAAAATGAGTTGTTATCAGAGAAGTTTAAATTACCAATTACAGATATTTTAATAGTGCCAGTTTCAGAAACGAAATACTACAAAGTAACGACCAATACAGGGATTTATAAAATATCATTCGCATATGACACAAATGATAAAATAATAGGTTTTAAGGAATTTAAACAAATTACATCAGTAAGCCAGGAGGGTAATCATGAGCAAGGAAGTCACAATTAAAATTACGGAAACAGGCTGGAAATTGAAAGCAAAAGTGAATGGAAATGTTTATGAAGAGGAAGCGGTTATGAATGAGCCTGGGGATGCCTTACATGTTAAAGGTGATTTAGAAGAAGTGTTTTGGATGAATGATAAGTTACATGAAACTTTAAGAGGTAACTTTTGCTTCTGTATTGCAAATGCTTTAATCAAAAGCCAGTAAAAGGATTCCTGGTGAAGAATAATAAAATATAAGAATGTTAAAAGAGCAAATCCTTAAATGGCTGCTCTTTTTTATTGATACAGATTAGTGATAAACAAAGCATATTGGGTATAAATCAGTATGTTTTGTTTGTAATTAATCTCAAATAAGGAATGATGATTTTAAATAATGGGGAGTGGGATAGAATATGAATAAAAGGAAGTTGTTTGCTAGTTTCGGATGCGCTATAGCGCTGTATAACTTAGTTGGCTGCTCTAATTCTACTAATACAGGCGTTGTGGCAGCTGAGAATGAAAAAGCTGTTGTAAACGAAAAACAAGAGGTTATAAACAATGAAGAAAATTACGAACTAGGAGAAATAAAGATCACAAATAAAGAGCGCAATAAGGAATCAAGAATTGAAGTTGTAGAAGCTCATATTGTGGATGATGGTCTACAAGGATTAGATCCTCGTAACACAGCATTAAAAGAAGTAATTATTTTACATGATAAGGTAGAAGATTGTAACTATCTTTATACGTATAGCTCTAGCAGTACAAGTTCGGGTTCAGCAACAATGAAAAAGTTAGAGTGCGGAAAGAAAGAGTAAGGTGATTTTATGAAGGGATTCATGAGAAATATACTTATAGATTCCTTTTTCATTCTAAAAACAAAAGAATTGTTTTAGATGATGGAGATAAAGAGTATCCTGTCGATGCAGCGGAGGTACTTTTGGGAAAAGAATATGTGTTTATAGGGGTATCGCCAGTATTTCGGAAAAAAACCACGCTAAGAGTATGCAAGATTTTATACGATTTTTTGGATAATCCAGTAACAAACAAGAACCCTAAAATCGCTTCAGGATAGGAATGTATAAAAAATGCATAGATCCATAGAACAAAAAAAGAAGATTCCTTTGTAAGAGTAGAGTTCCTCCCTATTCCTTGCTACCGATAATAATGCGTTATGTTAACCAAGTATGTATACGATATACAAAACTAAACAGATAAAACTAGTTTATAAAAAAGGATATTTATATATAGCATGTGTCATAAAAATGATATAACGTTTTTTTACTTTTATTTTCTTTATTTCATACATTTATTAGATAGGATAAAAGATTTTGGAGGTGAATCATGTTTAATAAAAAGAAATGGGAGGGTCTTATACCGGATGATTTTTTGAGTGCCCCTGCATCAAATCCAAATTTGATTGGTCCTACATTCCCATCTATTCCTTCTTTTACATTGCCAACAGGATCTACGGGACCAACCGGACCAACCGGGCCATCTGGAGGACCAACAGGTCCAACAGGAAACACCGGACCTACGGGAGATACCGGACCAACAGGAGACAC
>NZ_QNUD01000028.1:0-45588 GCF_008042405.1 Bacillus sp. SH7-1 | reverse complement strand
TTCGTTACTGTTACGTATACTGTGCCACCTGTTGATACTAGTAAATCTTTTCCTGTGATTGTTGCTTCCTTCGCATCTTTCGCTACCGTTGCGTTTCCTAATTCTTTTCCTTCTGTTGATGCATCATATACTTTTACAATATCACCTTCAGTTACTTCACTCACTGTGATTGTATCCACATCTCCAGCTTTATTGTTCGCTACTTTTACTGTATCCACCGCTGGTGCCACTGTTATTTGTGATTCATATTTCACCGCTGTACGAGCACTTTCTAGCTCATTTTCACTTTGTACACTTACATACACTGTGCCACCTGTTACTTTTAAAAGATCTTTCCCTAAAATTGTTGCTTCTGTTTTTCCTTCCGCTACTGCTTCTGAGGCTGCGATTGCTGCTCCACCTTTTGATGCTTCATATACACGGACAATGTCACCCTTTTTCAATTTTGACACTGTAATTGCATCTGCATTTCCAACTTTACTATTTACTACTGTGATTTTTTCTACTGCTGGTGCCACCGTTGTTGGCTCTGCCCCATACTTCACTGTGACTCTCTTACTCTCATCTTTATTCGGTTTCGTTACTGTTACGTATACTGTGCCGCCTGTTGGTATTAGTAAATCTTTTCCTGTGATTGTTGCTTCTTTTTTGCCCTCAGCCACAGCAGCTGAAGTTGCTTTCAAGTTTCCTCCTGTTGATGCATCGTATATTTTTACAATATCCCCTGGAGCCAACTCACTTACTGTAATTGCATCTTCATCCCCAGCTTTATTATTTAATACTTTTACTGTATCCACCGGTGGTGCCACTGTTACTTCCGATTCATATTTCATCGCTGTACGTGTACTTTCTAATTCATTTTCACTTTGTACACTTACGTACACTGTACCACCTGTTGCTTTTAGTAAATCTGTTTTTGTAATTGTAACTTCTACTTTACCTTCTGCTACCGCCTCTGATGTTGCAATTGCTTCTCCACCTTTAGACGCTTCGTACACTCTCACAATGTCGCCTTTTTTCAATTCTGACACTGTAATCGTGTCAGTTGCACCTTTTTTATTATTTATAATTTTCGCCTTTTCTACCGAAAGTGTTGCTGTTTTTACTGATGTAACCTCAGCTGCAACAGCAGTAATTGATGGATATGTAGCAGAGACTAGTAATGCTGAACTTACACAAACGCTCGCTAAAAACTTTGAATTTTTACTTTTCATTCTCATAATCCTCCCAAAGATTATTTTTCTATTATTTTATTCCTTATAATTTAATATCCCTATTAAAGGATATTTTTATATTAACAGATTATATTATCGTACTTTTTTTAAAAATATGCTAGTGAATTTTTTTAAAACTTGTTATATCTCTTAATATTACGTAATATAGAATGAGTAACATAAAATATTTAACGAAAGTAACACAATCTACTAAAAAATATTGAAAATTAAATAACATTAGAATAGCATCAACAGCAGCAATTTAAATAAACACAATGTAGACTTTTCAAATGTGACTTTCCAAATAAAAATGCGAATTTGGCGCGAGAGATGAGCGATTTTTAAAAGCTTAAACTTTCAACTGAATTTGCACTAACTATAGTTTTGCAGGCTAATCAAATCCAGCATATAGTTTCCACCTTATTACAATCTTATAACCTTTAAAACTATTTAAATAGCCTCATAAAAAATAAAAAACCGAATACACATAATCCTTTTCTTTAATCATGTTAAACAGTTCGGATAATTGCTCTAGATCTGTGGACGTAGAAGAATCTTCATATGGATTGTTATGAATTATAACTTTAGGATACATAATTTTTTAGATTATGAAGAACATACTTTTTTCTTATTTCTTTATGGTTATTTAAAATTCAAATTATTAATTCGAGTTACACTAAGCATATTTTTACAAAATACCTTTTCCTTTTATCATAGTGATTCCACACAAAACAAAAGGGAAATACATATAAACTATGTATCTCCCTTTTATTTTGTACCCAAATTTTATTACTGCGTTACAGTCATAACCTGCCCACTACGATCAACCATAATTTTCATTTTACCATCTTGTGCGTTATATAACCCTAATTTATGCAAATCTTGTTTACATTCTTTTACAAAGAAAGGCAATGTGCGAATTTGATCGATATCAGAACTCGTAATGAAATGAATTAAATGATGTGTCATTTCTTTTATATCATGAACAAGTTCTTCCTTTTCTCGCTTTAACCTTTCATTTTCAGCTCGTAATACATGTAATTCGCCTTCGAGACCACGAGTATTCTTTTCATCTTTTGAACGCTCTGCAGCCATGCTAGAAAGCTTATAGATTCCTTCCATGAACTGATGTAGTTCATGCTCTTTTCTTTCACTACACTGACTAATCGTTTCAAAATTATCAACAATACCAGATATAACTGTTACAAGATTTTTTTCGTTCTCTATATTTTGAACTTCTTTTCTTAATTCTTTCTTGTTTTCTGTTTTCATCTCAACAATTGGTTCTTTTACAGGCGTATATTTTCGCTTTCGTCCTGGTTTTTGTTTTTCAATATTTTCAAACGGCATTTCACATTTTTTTAATTTGTAATACGTATTTTGTAATTGACTTTCTGTTTTCGGAAAAATATTTAGTTCGTTTTTACTAACGTATTTTGAAATATTAATAATGTTTAAACCGTGACGTTGGCAAAATTGATACACTTCATACAGTAACTCTAGCTCAGACTTCAGCCATGTAATCGCTGATTTTTCATATGCTCGCATCCCGCCATGTTTTTCTATATCTATTTGAAATAATACCATTCTATTATGTAAATCAACTAGTTCTTCATATTTTACTTGGAATTGTTTTTCTATTTTTTTAAATTCCGCTTCTAGTTGCATATCGTTCATTTTATTATTTGACATGTTTTGTAAAAGACTTAATACATTGATTGCTGTGTGGTGATACATAATCTGTCTCACTCCCCCTCATCCTTTCACAATTCTCATTTGACTCCCATGTCTTCTCAGAAAATAGCAATTTTTACATATCCATATTATAACATTTCGAAATTATCTGTCAAATATTAAACATACAAAAATGTATAGAAAGTATAGAAATAGAAAAATTATTTTTAATTAATATGTATAATTACATATTAATTATATTATATGGTATTTAAAATATATTTTCACCGAAAAAATTTGCATTACTACGAAACCTTACTAGCATAATCCAAACATACGCTCTCTTATATTTTTAAATAAACAAGCCCGCTATATATTCATTAAACGAATTGAAAATCTCAAAATAGAGACTATTCATACAGCCACTAACACTCCAGAAATGTTTGACCTTTCTACCTGTACAGCAGAGTATAGAATGCAAAAAAGGAACTAGCCAGTACTACTTACACATGGCTAGTTCCCTCCTTCCTACTAAAAAAATAGAGTTGTATATCAGTTCTTCAAACCCTCAATCAAAGGCTCTTTTCTTCTACTGACCTAAAACCACTCCATATATCTGGTCTCACATCGCATAGGGCTCTATTAGGCACTGACCGCTCTACGCATGGTTAGAGCTTCTATTCCAGCTAAAAAAAGCTTTTCAAAACGTTTTTTACAGCACTAACTTATCAACTAAACCAATTAACTCTTGAATATCTGGCTTACTTACTTGAGCATTTGCTCCTACAGCTTCGCCTTTATGGAATAATTCATTTGTAATTAATGAAGAGAAAATAATGACTGGTAAACGATTCATTACTTCACTATCCTTAACAACTTTCGTTAAATGATGTCCGTCCATTTTCGGCATTTCAATATCCGTAATTAGCAAGTGAATATGTTCAAACATTTTTTCCCCTTGCTCTTTCGCTAATTTTTCAATTTGTGCTAACGCTTCTGCACCATTGCTGAAGAAGTTCATTTTCGTATATCCAGCTGATGATAATGTTTCTTCTAATATTTGGCGAAGCATTGCTGAATCTTCTGCAATATAAATCACTTTTTCAGCTCGATCTGTTTTCTGTTCTAACCCTGCAAGTGATTTATTGTCATAACCAGTACCACTAATTTCACATACAATTTTTTCATAATCTAATAGCAAAATGATTTGCCCATCTAGCTTTACAATACCAGATGTCGTTTCTTCTAGTCCCATAGACAATGAAGCTGGTTCATCAATTTGTTCCCACGAAATACGTTGAATACGATGCACTTCATCCACGCGGAAAATAACTTTCATTTGATTTAATTCAGAGATAATAAATTTCGTTTGATCAAGTGGCTTTGTCGATTTTAAATTAAGAGCTGTCGCTAAGTTAATAACAGGTAAAATTTCACCACGTACTTGTACAACACCTTCAACTGCATGATGAGATTCTGGCACAGTTGTAACAGGGAATGGATTAATGATTTCACGTACTTTCATTACGTTAATACTAAATAGGTTTTCACCAACAGTATATGTAACAATCTCTAATTCATTTGTTCCGCTTTCTAATAAAATACTTTGTGCTTGTGACATAAAGGTGTCGCTCCCCTTCCATTAATTCCGTATATCTAATTATTAAGCTTTATTAAACCGAAAAAGTCAACTACCTATATAAAAAATATAGATAGTTGAACGATTTATTTTAAAAGACGCTTAATCTTGTATAAACGAAGCAAGTGCCTCTAATAACACTTCTTGCGCTCCTACAATTTCTGTCGGCATTGCTTCCCACTTTTTCGAAAGCTCCGTTTCTACTCTTATTCTTAGCTCAGAATCCATTTCTTCTAGCACATATTCTTTCGTCGCTATATCAACATCAAGTAGCGCAAGTGCATATAATTCTGGATCATTTATTTTTTTAAATAATTGTTTCAATATAGCTGGTGCTATATGTTTTAATTTTTCAATATGAATTTCCTTATCCGAAAATAGTAACTCATATTGAATAAATGTAACATTTTCTTTAATCACTTTAAAATAGCAATTATTTTTTTTATCATTTACAAAATAACCGTTCGGATCTGCAATAATACTCTCTACTTTACGAATTAAATCCGGCAAACTACTCGCCGCCATTACAGTCCGCTGCTCAACCTCACTCGGCGAAATGAATGTAACGCGATACTTATTCTGCGCCATCCTCCTCACCTCTCCTTTTTCTAAAATCTATCCTCACAAACTCTCCGAAAGGCACTGGTCTGCCATAAAACGATTAACCATCCCAGTAACCTTTCATAGATCCATTTTTGCAACTACACTTCGCTTCCATCTTCTTCAACTACCCTAGTAACTCTCCATATCTCTGGTCTTAAACACCGGCCGAGACTCTATTAGGCACTGACCGCTACCACACTCCGCCAGGCCCTCTCTCAAAATCTAAAAAAGAGTTTTAAGATTTTTTTAATAACTCGATGTTATTGAACCAAAATGCAATCTGCTGATCCGTTATCCCTGATAGTGTAATAAAAAACTCACGGCATTTCATCTCGTCCTTAAACAGTTGATACTTCCATTCTCCTTCGCTACCAACACTTACAAAATAAAACTCATGAATACGGCCAATGATCGATTGCTTTTCACCAAATGAATATGCAGGTACTTGCTTAATTTCAAATTGATCCGGTAAATATATATGCTCTTCTCGTTCCATTTTTAACACTTGCTCTGCAAGTTCACGTTTATTTTCGAAAAAAGGCAATTGTAAAATTCGTTCTTGTCTTGTCATACGAATAGAAAACCCTTTCTACTACATTACAAATTTTCTTTATTATATATTATCGAATTAAGTTTACAACTTCATTTAATACTTCATCTGACACTTTAATTACTTTCGCATTTCCTTGGAAGCCGCGTTGATAAAGCATTAAATCAACGAATTCTACAGATAAATCTACGTTTGAACTTTCTTTTGCTGACCCTCGTACATTCCCTGCACCATTCTCACCAGCAACACCTACCCCTGGAATACCCGCTGATGGTGTCGCAACATAATTTCCATTCCCAGTTTTCATTAATCCACCTGAATTCGGGAATGTAGCTACAGCTAGTTGTCCTACAACTTTCATACTACCATCCGAATATTTCATCATAACGAAACCACCGTCTGAAATAGAATAGTCATTTGCAATTGCAGCTGGGCGCCCCGTTACTTCTGTGGTAGAAATAGTTTTCCCTGTCGGATAATTTGTTAATCCGCTTAAATCAAGTGTTAAACCACCACCAAAAGGAATTTGAACAGATCCACCTTTAGTAATTTCACCAGTTACTGGATCTTTTTGTACAGCCTCATCTGTCTCCTTTAAATTTCCTAATGTATCAAATTTAAGATTTTTTTCGCCCGTCATGCCTTCGACAGGCTTAAATTCTTTTTCGTTTTTAGAATCATTCCTTACAGAAACTGTATATGTATATTCGCCTGGCACTGGCTTTTCAACTTCTTTACCATCTACAGTCTCTTTTGTAGTCTTTTGTTTAATATTTACACGCAACGTTAACGAGTTCCCTTCCGCATCAAAAACTGTGAATTCGTGAGATAATGCATTTTGGTTTCTAGGAAGGTTTCCGCCTATTGTCGCTTTATCTGTTTGAATCCCACCAACAGCTGATCCCATTGGAATATGAATTGGGCTTGGTCGTGAAGAAAAATCTACTTCTTGTGTTCCTGTTTTTACACCATAACCCAGTACATACTGTCCACCTGTATTTGTAACATAGCTATCTTTCGATACACTAAAAGAGCCTTTTCTCGTATACTCTACATTTCCAGCATTACGATCACCAACTAAAAACAAACCGTTTCCTTCTATCGCTGTCTCCATCTTATCACTAGTTAAAGTAATAGAACCATCACTAAAATCTGTAGATGTCCCACTGAACTTTACACCGTTACCAATACTCTTTGGATTCGTACCAGCATAGGCACCATCACCACGTGAACCAACCGTATTATTATATAGCAAATCATCAAAAATAGCCTTTTGCTTTTTATATCCAACTGTTTGTGCATTTGCAATATTATTTGAAGTAACACTTAATGCATTTTGTGCTGCATTCATCCCTGTAATACTTGTATATAACGCTTTAATCATAACCTTTGTACACTCCTTTTATTAATCTGGCTTAACCTCTTCATTTTTTTCTATATCATCTTTCTTCTCATCTTCCGGATTAGTTTCTGTTATCGGTTTATCAGAAACTCTTTCTATGAAACGAAGTGAGACAACTTGATTATCAACAATAAGTTGCACATCGTTATTTTCAGCAAGTCGAACTGTTTCCACTTGACCAGTCACTTGCTTTCCATTATTGCTAACACCTCTAACGTACTTTCCTAAAAACTTCATCCCTCCATCAAGAGCCGTCGAATACATCGTTGATTGCAGTTTATCTACTGCTTTCGTCATATTCTGTACTTGCTCCATAAGCGATAGCTGTGCTGTTTGGTTCATCATTTGGTTCATATCCATCGCATTAAACGGGTCTTGATGTTGAAAGCTTGCTAAGAAAAGTTTCAGGAAATCATCTTTATCCATAATACCGGGTGTTTTTTGAGTACTTGCTGATACTCCGTTTGCTTGTTGAGCTGTCGACTGTGCACCAGTAACAGATGCGTTTTTTGTTTGTGCTCCTGCTTGTAACGGAATATGATTTGTACTCGTTGTATTTAATCCAACTGTTGGCACACTTTATTCCTCCAATAATCCCGCAAATTCTTTTGCATGTTGTTTTTCATGTTTCGTACTTGCTAATTTTTGTTTTTGTCTTTGCTCTTGTTCTCGCTGTTCTTTTCGATTTTCATCTTTATCTGAATAGCTAATTTGAATATTGATTTCTTTTTCTTTTAACTTCAGTCTCAATTCATCAAAAATGATTTCAACACGTTTTTTCGCATCGTGTTTTTCCATTTCCACATGAACATCAATTTGATCTCCATGTTTTTTCATAAACACTGTTAATGTACCAAGTTTTTCTGGATTTAATTGGAACAAAACACGTTCTTGTTTCACTACAAACTTTTGCAGTGCTTCTACTTGTGCTTCCATTTTCTTTCCTAAGTCAGGCAATGAAACTTTCTCAGCGCCACTATTGGATTTTCCTACTTGGTCGGTACTCGTTGCTTTATTTAATAACTCCGCACCCGCAGAACTTGCATCGTTGAATACATCACCTTCTGGCAACTCTATCTTTACATCATCGCTCTCAGCTTTCGGAAGATCTCCATCTAATTCTTTGGACTCTTCTTGTTTCTTTGCAATATTACAAGTTTCTGTTTCTACCACTTTCAATACTTGCATCGTTTGCTCTGGCATCGTCACTTTATCTAACACCATTTGCATTGTATCTTCTAAACATATAGCATTTTTGATATTCATATTTGAAAGAAGCTCTTGTAACTGTTGTAATTCAGCTGCAGGTAATTCGTTAAGTTTTATATTTCCATATTCTTTATACAGCTCTTGTATTTTTTGTATGTATTGATATAACAATTCTGGCTGCACACGTAATTGTTCAATTGCAACCATTTGCTCAGATACAGCTAATAACAACTGTTCTGTCTCTTTTTTTTCTTCTTTCTTTACAATTGGCTCTTCTTTCGTTACTGCTTGTTTAGAAAGAATATATTCTTTTTTTTCTTCTTTTGGTGCTTCTTCTTGTTTCATTTTCTCCGTTTTCGGCTGCTTTTTATTTCCCATTCTCATCGTACGATCGAATGAAGAATCTTCACTTTTTGATTGTACTTCTAGCCCTTTTTCTTTTTGCGGAGGTAAACTTTGTTGCACCGGTAATACAGACTGTATCACTATATTCACCTCATCCATTCATACACATTTTCAAATCAAGAAGCATTTTTTCTTCCTGCTTTTCTCGTACTTTAGCAAGCTTTCTACAACCTTCTTGATACATCTCATCAATGACACGTTCTTTTTCTTTTACTTGTTCTAAAAGGCTTTCATTTTTTTGAATAAAATCTTCCGTTTTTTTAATTTTCCGATTCCATTCTTCTATTCTTTCAGGTGAAAACGTATGTGAGGAAAGCATACCAGCCATTATACGTTGCCCAGTTTGTACGACTTTACTACGCGATTTTACTACATATAAATCATATTCTTTTTTTTGTTCTATTTTTCTTTTTTCAGCTGTTAATTCATACACTTCTTTCAAAATCTGTTCTTTTTCTTGATTTATTTGCAATTTTATCGTGTCGTACTGCTGCTTATCCACCTGTTTTCATAGCCCCTTCCTATTATAACGCTCTCTTTTTCTATTATATAGTTTTTTTCCAAAAAAATCTGTGAAATATTAAAAAACAAAAAAATAAGACCTCTTGGGCAGAGGTCTTATACGATATGGTGCATCGCTTCAACAATATCATCAAATTGGAAACTATCAGATCGACCTTGTTTTAAAAACGTATTTATACCTTCTACTTTGTTTTTACATTCAAAAATATAAGCATTTTCTGCATTTTCTTGAATCGTCCCTAATTTAAAATACAATTCATTTTCTTTATAAACAGATAAGATTTTTCTCATTTCATTTGCAAGTTGCCAATGGTTAGATGACACGATTTCTTCCATAATCCTACTTACTGAATCTAACACTGAAATGGCAGGGTAATGACTGAGCGTTGCAAGTTCACGCTTTAATACAATATGCCCATCTAAAATACCACGAGCTAAATCTGGTACAGGTCCGTTTAAATCATCCCCATCGACGAGTACTGTATATATACCTGTTATAGATCCCTTTTGTGTTTTCCCAGAGCGCTCTAACAGCTTCTTCATATAACTTTCCATTAAGAGTGTTTTACCACCGATTGGCAACTCTTTAACAGCAATATCAACACTTCTACGCGCATCAGCAAAACGAGTAACAGAGTCCATCATAAGTAGTACATTATTACCTTGATCACGGAAATATTCAGCAATAGATGTCGCAAGCTTCGCTGCACGAAGTTGCATTAGGTGACTTTCATCTGACGTCGCTACAACAACGACGCTTTTCTTCATACCTTCCTCACCCAATTCTTTTCGAATAAAGTCCTTTACTTCTCGGCCACGCTCTCCCACTAAACTAATAACGTTTATATCAGCTTTTGCATTTTTAGCAATCATTCCGAGTAAAGTAGATTTACCAACACCTGATCCAGCAAAAATACCAATCTTTTGACCGATACCAATTGTTAGCATAGAATCAATAGATTTAATTCCCGTTTCAAATACGTCAGTAATCTCTTCACGTTCAAATGCATGAATAGGCGGAGCATCTAACTTTATTTTTTGCAATGGCATGTTTTCAGCGTTCTCATTTAACACTTCACCATTTGCGCTTAACACTTTTCCCAGCAAATGATTACCACGAGGTATAACAACATCTTCTGCAATTAATGTAACTGAATCTCCGTAACATACTTTTTCTGTCTGTTCAAATGGGAGTAACATATTGTTTTCTTTTTCAATTGCAATTACTTCACATAAGACGCTATGTTCTCCAACGAGGCAAACATCACCGATTTTCGCCTTTGGTCCTTTCGCTACGAAAAACTGCTCTTGCACACTATGAACTTTACCGACTTTCGTATAAAACGGTGTTTCAATAAATGTATTCCACTTTTGGTTTTCATTCATTAACAGTCGATTCATACATTTTGCTCCTCAAACAACTTCTCTTCTTCCCATTTCTGGCGAAGTTTCGCGAATATAGGTGCAAATTTAAATTCAAAGAACTCTTTCTCTTCTTCTAGAACAAATTCACCGAACTGTAAGGAGAAATCATATTTCCATTCTACTAATTGTAGCAACCAATATTCTTTCGTATTTTCCTTCTCTTCTTGAATACGTTCAAATGTTTCGGGATGTACGGTAATGACTAACTTTTCAAACGAAGTAGGCAACGTTTGAACGATGCCAGTTAAAATAGGTAACACGTCAAGCAATCTAGCATCTACTGCTTGATTCACAATTTTTTCTGCTAGTTGAAAAGACTGATCCCATAATAATTCTGTCCATTCATATGCTGTTTCTTGTTGTTCCTTTTGAAACTGTATATGTGCCGATTCTATCTCTTTCATTTGCTGCTGAACATGCATTTGAAATTGTTCTTGATCATGTAATAACTGCTGACGTTCTCGTTCTAACATTTGTTGTTCTTGCCTTAGTTGATTCAGTTCAGTATGTAATGATTGTTGCTGTGCAAGAAGCTCTTCATGGTCCACCTGTATTTCTTCTTCTACTTGAACTGGTATTGGTTTTGGAAATTGTAATTCATACGTTTCTTCAGAAAAAGAAACAGAATTCTTCGGAATTCTGTTTTTAAATAAGGACATCATCTTCACCTCTTTGAACGATAATTCTTCCTTCCTTCTCTAGCTTTTTCACTGTGCCTGTAATCGTTTGCTGTGCCTTTTCAGCATCCGTCATCTTAAGCGGTCCTAAGCCATCTAATTCTTCTAGAATCATCTCTTTACGGTTTGAAGACATACATGTAAATAATTTCTCTTTAATTTCTTCTTTTGCAATTTTAAGTGCTTTCGCAATAACACCGTTATCTGTAATTTCTTCTAATACACGACGAAGTGCAAGATCTTCAAGTCCGAGTAAGTCTTCAAATACAAACATGTTTTCTTTAATTTTCTCAGATAACTCATAATCCATTTCATCCAGCTTTTGAAAGACTGTTTTTTCAACACCTCGTGAAACATTATTCAAAATGTTTACTATTGTTTTCAAACCATCTGTTTTATTAATTGCATTAAATGCCATATTATTTAATTTTGATTTTAATAAATCACCAATTTGATTTATTAATTCACCATCAACTTGCTCTAGCTTCGCAATCCCCATTACCGTTTCTACTCGCTTATGATCTGGTAATCTCTCAATTAATTGAGAAGCAAGCTGCGGTTTAATATAAGAAGCGATAATCGCAATCGTTTGTGGTGATTCATCATTAAGTACAGTAAGAAGTGGCTCTAAATCTGTAAGTGAATTTAAGAATTCAAACGGATTATCTTTGTTATACCAAAGATCTTCCAATAATTTTTCTAGTTCGTCTTCTGGCATATTTTTAAATATGCGACGAATATATTCTTTATCCGGAGTCACTAGGTTTAATTCTTTTACATTTAATTCATACAAGAACTCCCCTAATACATTTTCTAACGTTTCCGGTTTATATACACGAAACTTCGCGATTTCACGAAGTAATACTTCTTTTTCCTCAGCCGTCATATATTCAATGACTTTTGCTGCCACCCCTTCTTCTAATGTACGAATAAGGATGGCAGCTTTTTCTTTGGAGGAGATTTCATCTAACATTGTTGTTCCTCCCTTACTGTCCATTTAACCATTTTTTAATTACTTTTGCAGTTCCTTCTACATGTTCTTTCGTAGCATCATGCACTTGTTCATCTAACGTTGGTTCTTTCGGTTCTTCTGGTTCTGGTTTTGGCTCTGGTACTATTTTTTCTTCAGGAATTTCCATAATACTTTCATTGCTTGCAGCAATTTCCTCTTCTGCTAAGTATTCTTCATATTCCTCTTCTTCTTTCTTTCTCTTACGTCTTGCTAATAAGAACCATACTAGACCACCAATCGCTAATAAACCAGCTGGAATTCCACCGAATAACCACCAGTTTATACCGCTTTCTTCTGGTTCTTTCTTCTTCTCTTCTTTCGGCTGATCAAACTGAACAGTTACAACGTTAACTTGACCGTTTGTAAAGTTTCCATTCGGATCAGCTTGAAGCCCAGCAGCTGTGCCGATTGCTTCTTTGAAAGTAGTCATATCCATTTTTCGTTTTACTAACGTATCGTTGTCTACCCATACTACAACATTTGTTTTCGTTAATTCTGGGTGTTTCTTAATCGTTTCAACCGTTTTATCTATTTCATAGTTTTCAATTTTGTTACCATTTTTATTATCATAGACGATTTTACCATTTTGATTATTGTTCGTACCGTAATTTGGCACTTCACCGTTCGCTGTAATACCAGCACCTTGTTTTGTCTCTGCTCCTTCTTGCGCAGTAGAGCTTTCTTCTTGCTCTTGTTTACTACGAAGTACACCTTTATCACCATATTTTTCTGACTGGCGTGTAACTTCATCATAGTTTACAGATACTTTCGTATTCACTTTATATTCATTCGGTTTAAACATCGTCATTAATGTTGCGTCAATATCTTGCTTTAATTTACCTTCAATTTGATGTTGCATCTCTACTTCTTTTTCATAAGAAGAGGAACTAGTAGAATGCGCTTCATCTGCTCCTTTTGAGATAATACCTTTTTTGCTATCAATCACGCTTACTTCTTCTGCTTTCACGCCAGGAACTGCAGCACTAATCATTTGCTGTATACCCGCAACTTGATCAGCAGTTAATAATTGACCACGCTTCACTCCAACCGTAATCGCAGCTGTTCCTTTTGCTTTTTCTTCATCAAAAATTGTCTCTTTTTCAGGCAATGTAATTTGAACATTTGCCGTTTCAACTGTCGCAAAGTTTCTTACAATATCTTGCTCCAATTGCTTTTTCGTACCGACAATTTGCTTCATTTTTTTATCTTGCTCACTTGAACCGAGCGAGCTTTCTAATAAAATTTCCTCACCACTTTTAGAATTAAACGGTAAGCCCATCCCATTCATTTCTTTTCGAACCCATGGAGCATCATTTTTTTGCACACGAATCGATCCATCGGCCGCTAACTGATAATCGACACCTAACTTTGATAATTCTGCTGTAATCTCTTGCTTATCTGCATCATTTAAATTTTGATATACAACAACATATTTATCTGGCAAGGTGAAGTATAAAAGTGCTCCTGTTACAATCGCTAAAAGCGCAGCACCGATTACTAACTTATGCCACGTTTTTAACGATTGGATAACATTTTTCATCTTTTCCATTTAAACACACCTGTCCACTTTCCTAAATTTGCATATTAATTAGTGACTTATAATTTTCAATAAGATTATCACGTACGAGAGCAGCCGTTTTCATTTGAGATTCAGCCTTCTTCTGCTGAATTAAAACGTCATGCGTTTCTCCTACCCCTTTAGTTAGTAAATCATATACTGCTGTTTGCGCATTGTTTTGCGTTTGATTCATATCTTCCAATAAATCAATAAACTTTTTCCCTTCAACTACAGATGTTTGAGAAGTTTTCGGTGCACCAATTGACTGAATTGCTCCAAATGGTTGCGTATTTAGCATTGGTTGAATTTTCATATTACTATATTCCCCCTTATCCTCGGCCGATTTCTAAATCTTTATCAAGCATTTTTTTATTCGCATTTAATACACTTGTATTCGCTTCATACATTTTTTGGGCAACCATTACATTCGTCATTTCAGCAGTCACATCAACATTCGGATAACGTACATATCCTTCTTCATTTGCATGTGGATGTGTTGGGTCATACACTAAGTTTTCAGTTTTATCTGCTTCAATACTTTTTATTTTTACCCCATTAGTAGGAGACCCCTCTAACATATTTGCAAAACTATTGTTTGATTCTAGCACTACACTACGACGCTCATATAAATTTGCCCCCGGAGCAGCCGTTGTATTTGCATTTACAATATTGTTAGAAGTAACTTCCATCCACTTTCTGGCTGTCGTTAGTCCTGAGCCACTTGCATTAATTGCCTGAAACATCATTGTCTCTCCTTCTACTTTTAACGTCCGCGTGCCGCTTGGTTAATTGCATATTGTGTATTAATCGCGTTAATTGAAATACCGTATAACTGATTTGCTTTCATTAAATCTAGCATTTCTGTCGTTACATCCACACTATTTCCATCTTTATTCGTTTGCATTGATTTTGTTTGAATCTTTGCATATGTATTTTTCGTATTTACTGTCGGTAAGTGCATTTCATTCGTTTGATATAAATCTGGATTGCTCTTTAAGTCTGCAACATTGTTCTTATATAATGCACTACTTTTATTCATTTGCTCAGCAAATGTCACATCTTGTGCTTTATAGCCAGGTGTATTCGCATTTGCAATATTACTAGAAACAGTATTTCGTTTCGTCACTAAATAATTCATATAATGGCCTACATCACTCACTAAATCTGGCATATTCCACACCCTTTCTTTTCTAATTTAATAATCCACTGATGGAAGTTTCACTTCATTATTTACTTTCTTATATGTGTTTATTAAAATATTAACAATCATGTACCCTTACATATTTTATTCCATTTTCCCATTGTTGTCTTTAGAAAAATACAAAAATATAAAAAAGAATACAAAAAACTGTATACACGCAATAATCTATGAGACATTTTAATATATGATCTACAAACCAAAGTCCATTTTTACATTTTTTAGATTACTACTACTTTTTCATTACAGTCATAAAATGAAACCTCAATCAGCGGAAGTCTTTATTTAAACAAAGGAATGGATCCCCTCTTAAAAGGGGAATCCGTTTCTAAACTCTATCACTAAAATTTACCGTAAAATGAATTAGCTTTCATGCGCCCATCATTTGTCATAATCATTTCTTCCAAAATCTTTTGCTTATCTCGAATATGCTGTGCCGCCTTAATAATAAAGGGGCTTACTTCTGCTGCAACTTGCGCACGCGTTTCCTCATCCAATGTCATCATCCAGCGATTTAACATCTCACTCTTCTCAGCAAACTCTCCATCTGACACTTGCAATTCACCGATTTCATTAAAACAGCCGACAAACGTCCGATAAATATCATTGTTCATTTTCAAGTGCCCCACGGTAACCGTCTATTAAATCTTGTAACACTTTCACAATCGCATCCATGTCTTTTGCTTCACGTGTTACTTTCATCGTTTGAATTTGAATGCTAATCCAATCGTATAAACCATATAAACTATCATATAAATCTTTTGTAATCTCAGGGTTTAATTGAAGCTTTAATTCTTCAAAAATACGTTCTAACTTTTCAAGAAGTGCATCTCCTTCTTGTAGTTTAAAAGTATGTAAAAGTTCTTCTAAATTACGAAACTCTACAATACATCTTTCATAAATAAAAATTGTATTTTTAATCGGATTACTCGTCATAATATCATTTTGCATATAACGTTGCCACGCTTGCATACGATCACTTCCTTAGCTTTCATTAATCATCACTTTTTTGTTTTGTCATTGCTTTAATTGTTTTTAATTGGCTATCAAGCGCCGCTAATGTACTTTCTAGTTTTTGATATTTTTTTACAATATCCTCTTGTTTTTGCTTATTTTGAATATCAATATCATTGATTTTAAGATCTAGTTTCCCCACACGGTCATCTATAATTTTTATTCTTTCTCCTATGATTCCTACTTCACCGAATATCTTATTAAATTGGGTATCTATTTGTTTTCCAAGACCATCTGCACTAAAAAAGAATTGTTTTGCCGCATCCGGGTTCTCTTTCAAAGCATTTGTTAATTTTGCTTCATCAACTTGTAATGTTCCCTCTTTTGTCACCTGAATACCATACGAAAACAAATAATTTCCATCTTGTGAGAATGTTACAATATTATTCATAATTCTTCTAATATCACCCATAATATTTTGGCCTTGAAGCGCTCCATTTTTCCCAGCAAATAATTCTACTGTAGATACCGCTTGATTATAATTGCTAACCATTTTTTTTATAAGTTCATTCGCTTCCTTTACATTTGAATCTTCTATTGTAAATTTAACGCTCTTTCCTACTTCAGATTTATCTAGTTGAATTTTAACACCTGGAAGAGTTTCTATTGTATTTGACTCTCCATGCTCTTCAACTCCGTTAATTACATAAGTTGAATTTTTAGCCTTTTCTATTTCATTAAGTGTACCATCCGTTTTTATAAATCCCATCTTTTCTAAAAGTTGACCGCTATCTTCTAACTTAATAGCTCCCTTTTCACCCATTTTTGAAGAAGAAAAGAATATCTTATTTCCAAGAGAATATGCCGAAACTCCATAATTCCCACCATTAATTTTATTTATTAATTGACGGTATGTAGTATCCTTTGTAATTACAATATCCTGATTGTTAATCTTTATTGTTTCTTCCATACCAATTTTAGCATCTAAATCCGTTATCTTTTCACTTGAAATCTGATGACGTTGAGCTAATTCTTTGACTTCAATATTAAAGGTTCCTGCAATTGCTGAAGCATCTGCTGTCACACTAATATATCCTTCTTGAGAGAGTGTTACTTTCTTTTCATTCCCTTTAAAACTAGATAAATCTTTAATTGTTTGTGTGAGAGAACTAAATTCTTTTTTTAAACTTGCATATAATAATTTTTCTTGTGTAAGTTGTTCCTTTTCATTATTGTAAGGCGTTTTCTTCATATCCAATGCGTGTAATTCTAATTCGACTAACTTCGAAGTATCTATTATATTATTACCTAGGTTCCAAATTTGTTGTCTATCACCAATACCTGTCAATGTAACCGCCATCAACTAACACTCCTTTTTTTACATATAATCTAAAATACTCGTTTTACTCATCGTACTAACAGCTTTCAGCGTCGCTTCGTATGTTGCATTTATATACGCTAAATCAGAAATTGCTACCGCTAAGTCAACATCTTCAATTTCTTTACGGTTTTCTTGAAGCGCTAAATTTTGCTCGCTTAAAATTGTTTTAAATGTCTCCATTGTGTTCATCGTTGAACCAACTTCAGTTGTACGATTAATAACGCCATCTAAGTTTTTCTTATTTTCTACTGATAACGGTTGTAATGATTTTTGATCACCGTTTTGCATCGCTTCACTCATCTGTTTTAACGTTTTTATTACTGGGGATAATAATGCTTCTCCGTTACGGAACACTTTTAATTCATAACCGTCATTTAGTTGCCAGTTTACATCATTTTTTCCACCTTGGTATGTACCATCTTCTGTAAATGGCAGTTTCTCTGCACTATCACCACCGAAAATATAACGACCTTGCTCTTCCGTATTCGCTAAATATACAACTTGTTTTAAAATTTGATCAATCTCTGCACCGATGGCCTTCAATTCTTTTTCACCATTTTGCTCACTTAATGCCTGCACCATTAATTGATCTACTCTCGTTAAGGATTTCAAAACACCTTGTAAAGTATTTGCAGTTTGTGTTAATACATTTTTCGAATCCGCTATATCTTTTTGCATTTGCTCCATATTCGCCAATGAATGTTGAATCGCAAATGATTTACTTGCTGCTAGTGGATCTTCACTCATAAGAAGGTTTTTCTTCCCTGAAGTTACTTGATTTCGGTGGTATTGTTGTTGCACATTCAAATCCATTAACTGATTCTTTGCCCAGCTTGCATTTTGAAATGTAGATACTCTCATTTCTATCTCCTCCTTATATATTTCCAATCAATTACTATCATTTATCGAATAATCGAAAATAGACTATCAAACACTTCATTCATCGTAGTAATAGCTTTAGAGTTTGCAACGAAATATTTTTGGAAGGCCATTAAATTAACCATTTCCTCTTCCATATTAACGCCTTCAACACCCATCTTTTCTTGCTGAATCCCCTCTAATAAATCTCCATGAATTTTTTGATAAGCATTCACTGCACTTTTATCAGATGCAACACCAACTACGAATTGGTCTAATGCTTGTTTATAAGAAAGACCTTCTTTATAATTCCCATCTGTAATTGCTGCTAGTTTATTTGCTGTTTCAGCTGATATTTTCATTTTCGAAACATCTTTTGCAAATTCAGGGTTTAATTTCATATCTTTCGCTTGATCTCCAACGAAGAAATCTTTCCCCATTACTGTGTTCACTTCATTCTTTACAGAACTCATTAGTTCTTCAAGGTTTTTCTTATAACTAGCAATCTTCGCTTTTGTATCGATCGCTGACTGGATTGCTCCACTAGTTAAAGGAATTTCCGAACCGTAAATTTCAGCAGTCATTGGTTCTTTTTCTTTATTTAATTGAAGTGGATATGTATCTTGTCCATTTACTGTTAAAACACCATTCATTCTAACACTCGCGATATTAGGATTCATAGATTCATAAGACACTTCTATATTTGCATACTTAGACATTTCTGTAATGATACGATCACGTTCATCTAAAAGTTGATTCGGCACTTGTGTACCTGCTTGTCCAATTTTTTTATTCGCTTCCGCTAAACTACCAGCAAGACGATTAAATTCATTGACATGCGCTTCAATATCTTCTGTCGTTTGTGCTTCTGCTGTATCTAAGCCTTTCGCTAGACGATTTACTTGACTTGTAAACTTACCAGTTTCAGAAATTAATGTATCGTAGTAATTTGGTTGTTCTGGATTTTTTGCAACTTCACGAAAGGCATTAAAGAAGCCATCCATTAAACTAGATAATGAATTCTTTCCTGTCGTTCCAACCATAGATTCTACACGTGATAAAGTCGAATTCATGTAGTTATAGTATGAGAGTTGGGATAATTGATCGTTAAACTGTTTCGTCTTCACTTCATCTGTAATACGGTCAACACCTAACGTTTGTACACCGTAACCTATTTTTTGTTCCGGTGAATAGCCCTGACTTGCTCCAGCCGATCCGTAATTCACCATTTGACGCACATAACCAGGCGTATGAATGTTTGATAAATTTTGTTTCGTCGTTTGTAATCCCATTTGTGCCGCTAACAAACCCGATAGCGGCGTATTATAATCAGATAATCTCATAATGTTTCACTTCCCCTTTACAATAGTTCGTTCATAAAGATTTGTGAATTATTGTTTCGCTCTAAATTATATTCAGAAACGGAATCCACAATACTTTCTGTAGTTTTTAATAGTACGTTTAAGTAATATTGATTTTTTAAAAGAATCATTTTTACATTCTCTTCTAATTCAGCTGCATTTTTTTGTAATTCTTCCATTTTTTCAATTTCTTCGTTAGAAAAATACGAAAATAACGCACTTACGCGAAATGATTCCACTCCTTGTTCTTTACAAAACTGAATAACCATTTCTTCAAATGAACTTGATAACTTTTTTAAACCATCAATGTACTGCAATTGCTCTACTTGTAACTTTTGAACTGCATTTACATTTTTCTGCTTCAAATTCTCATATATTTGTTCACCGAGCGTTTGAATGTTTTCATATGCTTTTTGAATAATAACGAGCTTTTCATATAATTGTATGTACATATAGCTTCCTTCCCTTTTACAAGACTAAATTTACAATTAAACCGTGGATTTCTCCAATCTGATTTAACATTTCTAAATGTCCCGTTTTCGTATTAATTAAATTCATAACATCTTCTAACTCATTTAATCCCATTTCCGCCTGTTTCACAATCGTCATTTTCTGTGAATATCCGTAACGCGGATGACGAGACATAACATCTTTATATTGCAATACATTATCTACGTAAAAATTCAAAAATGATTTTACTGTATTTTTGTATTCCATTACATTATCAAGCGTTAATTCCATTTCAATTTTCTCTTTAATTTCTCCAATGTTATCGACAAATGCTTCCATTTGTTCTAGCAATTTATCTTTTTTCGGATCTGCATGCAAATTATCCGAAAATGCAAGTCCTGTCCTGACATTTGCTTCTTTCGGCATTTGAGTAGCAGGCGGTATATGCGATAAAATTGGATTATGCGAGATCGAACGCAGCATATATATCACCTATTTATTTTTTTATTTCTTCCTAAACTTAATCGTAAAATCCAGTTATTTATAATTATACTCTGAACACTAATATTTTGCAGTTATTTTTTATAAAAGATATGTTACAATTTAGCATGAGGTGGCACAAATCTATGAATATTTTTCTTTGTGGTTCAAATCAATTAACAGCATTAGATCAGGAAGAAATAAAAAAATTTTTAACTGACTATGCTCACAAACATAAAATTTACATATTATGTTATAAATCTATTGAAAATGAGATTCTTCGTTTTTTCATCGAAAACGAAAGACTCGCTCAAAATTTATGCCTTTACACGCTACAGCCGTTACAAGCATTAACAGATGAATTTCAAGAGGTCGTTGATTACTTAAAAAGACACGGAGCGGAGTATGTCGCTTTTGATCATCCTTCCGACTCCATTTACCGATCAGATTATATGTTTTTTGTAAAACAAATAATCGAAGATACCGATTTAGTACTCTGTTTTTATAATGGGGACAAGCATACATCTGTCATTCCCGTTGACATTGCAAAAGATGCAGGAATTGATGCTGTTATTTATGATTTACCAGGTTTACATGAAAAACAGATGAAAAAAAACTTTGAACAAAAAATCCGTATGATGTAAAGGGGGAGGCACAATATCGTTATTGTGCCTATTATAAATATGATAATTGAACAAGATTATGATCATTTTATCGCGAGTTTTAAACAACAATTCAATATGGATATCGCTTCATATAAACAAGATAGAATGCGTCGTAGAATCGATGCTTTTATTTCGAGAAAGGGCTTTGTGAACTACACTAGTTTTCTAAGTAATTTACGTACCGATCAAAATTTATTTTTAAGTTTTATCGACTATATTACCATTAACGTTTCGGAGTTTTTTAGAAATAAAGAACGTTGGCAAACGTTAGAAACGAAAGCACTACCAAAATTACTCGAACAAAATAACGGAAAATTAAAAGTATGGAGTGCCGCTTGCGCTGCTGGTGAGGAACCATATACACTCTCTTTAATTTTATCGAAACATTTAGCTCCATTTCGTTTTGAAATACAAGCAACAGATCTTGATTTTCACATTTTAGAAACTGCAAAACGCGGTCAATATACAGAACGTTCTTTAAAAGAATTACCTACCGATTTGAAAGAACGTCATTTCACAAAAGAGAATGATATATATTCATTACATCAAAACATTAAGCAAAACGTCACGTTCAAACAACATGACCTGTTAATGCAGTCGTTCGATACAAATTACGATTTAATTATTTGTCGCAACGTGATGATATACTTTACTGAAGAAGCAAGGGTAAAACTTTATGAAAAATTTAGTCGCGCTTTACGAAAAGGCGGCGTATTATTTGTTGGTAGTACTGAACAAATTTTAACACCTGAACGTTATAATCTTCAGCGATTTGATACATTCTTTTACGAAAAAATATAAAAGAGGTCGTCACAATGTAAAGTGACGACCTTTTTATATAACTCGAATTAAAATAATAGCAACAATCCATACAAAGAGAAAAAGAAACGTCATAGACCATTTATGTTCTTGCATCGTATGTTTCAAAGCCTGTGATAATTGTGTCATATTCATTTCTGCAAGTGCTCTCCATACGCTTACATCCCGCTCTTTAGCAGTGCGATCTGTAACGCTAATTAAAATGGTTTCGTTAGACAATTTCGTTATATAAGCAGTAATAACCGTTACCATTAAATTTATATTTCCTTCTGACGAATCACTTTCTACTCTAGAAATAAGTGCACTTACATCTAATAACGGAATATGTACCTTTCTACCAAATGATAGTTGTACTTCTGCGAAATCATACGTTCCATCTAACAAAGGAAGTTCCTTTATATGCGCTTGCTTAACAAGTCCTTGCAAGCTTCTCATTACTTGTTCAAATATTTTATCTGTTTGCTTTCCTTCTCCAGATAACGTATGTAACTTTTTAAAGAGTTGCAATACTGTATCCATCTCTTTAGAAAGCATTTCCTTCATAACCTTTCCATCACCTAAACTTGCAAGCAAAATACCTATTTCATTATTTTTCGTAATAATTTTAGACTGTCCAGTAAACACTAAATTACTACGCTTTCGTTCTTTCTGAATTTCATGTTCCGAAATAGCTGCAGGCTGTTTTAATGGTTGTAGCGTCTTATCTTCAATTGTCGTACGTTTAATTTCCATTTAAGCGCCTCCACTACTATAAAATACTTAGCCCCATTCTTTATTACTCTTTAAAACTAAAAATAGTACGAATAAACCTGACATGATAGTAAATACATTAGAAGCTTCTATTCCCTGTTCACTTTTTGCTTCTTTCTTCTCTTCTGGCTCTTCTTTTTTCTCTTTCTTTTTAGAAACGACCTGATTGTTATTTTTATTATCTTTATCTTTTTGAGCCTTCGCTTTATTTACTTCCTTGTTTTCTGTGAGAGGCTCTTTTATAAAATAAGTAATTTTTTCTTTCTCTTTCAATGGTTCTTTTATAAGATTGTTTACTTTCTCTTCTTTTTTTGGGATTTGAACAACTGGCGGTTTTTCTTCCAGAAGCGGGATTTCTACTTTCGAGTCTTCCTGCTTCTCAGTTTCTTTCTCATCCGTTTCTTTCTTATCCTCTAATTTATCTTCATTCTCTCGTTCTTCTATCTTTTTATCATCTTCTGTTTTTTGCTCCAAAACAGAAACGATATACTCACTTTCCTCAACCAGTTTATTGCCGGCCGCATCCACTATCTCTACAAGTAATTCGTATGAGCCAATTGGCAACGCATCCGTTATTTCAAATACTTTTTGCCAATCCATGTCGCGCTTATTGTAATCTAATAAAAATGTAATCTCTTTATTTTCTTTCCCTTTTAATGTAACACGAACTTCTTTCACAACTGATTCTACGTCTGTCGCCTTCACTCGCACACGTATAGAATCGCCTTGTTTCCGTTCAATTAGCTTCTCTTTCGCCTCGTCAACAGTAACTTTATGCAACTTCGGCAGCTCTTTATCTATTGTTGGCGTGTCATTATTTATACGAATAAATGGGACTTTCACTTCATTTTCTATAAGCTCTTCTTTCTCAGTTTCTTTAGAACTTTGAATGAGCTGAAGATTCCAATCACCTTGCAAATCAAAAGTTTCGACCTTGTAGTTAGCAATCCATCGCTTCGTTTCCTCTTCATACTTAAACGATAGCATTCTTTCTTGTTCATACTGATCGCCGTTTTTTGGCAAGCGCAAAATACCTTTTATACTTTGAACATTTTGCTCTTTCGGCTCTACAATAACCCGCACTTCTTCGCCAACTTTTAATTCTGGCTTATTTACTGTAATAACCCCTTGATCCGTCTCTATCTTTTTTTCGACCTCTTGTTCATTTGCTACTTCTTGTTGTTCCTCTTTACCTTGATTCACTTCCACTTGCTCTGGCCGCTCTTGCACTTCTTTGTTTTCTTCTTGCATATTCACTTCATTTATTTTTTGAGCTGGCTCAATTTGTTCTTCCGCCTGACTTTGCAGAGGGACGAACAGACACATATGTATGAATAACCAGCTCATTAGAAAAAACTTTACGTTTTTCATCTACTAACTCAAACTCCTATTTCAACGACTTATAGCGATTTCGTCACTTTTACTCCGAAAAATCCATCTACATTTACAAGTTCACCATACGCCACTAATACATCATTTACATAAATACGAATTGGTTCGTCAATATCCTCATCTAGTACAACTGCTTCATTCTCTTGTAAACTTAAAATATCTTGAATTGTTTTCACTGTGCTTCCAAATACAAATTTCACGTTCATCTCTACATTTTGTAGGATGGATGTGTCCATGTATACTGGTTCCATTTGTTTTACTTCTTTAAATTCAATAGGTTGCACAACAGGTTCTACAATTTTTTCTTCTTCAATTTCTTCCGTAACAATCTCTTCTTCCTCTTCCACCATTGGATATAGAAGTCTTCTTACCATTTCTTTCGCTTCTGAAATCGGTAAAATTTGATACATTTTCGATTGAAGCAGGTCGCCAATTTCAAGGTTGAACGTAATTTGAACGAGTTCGTCCACTTTCATTGACTCTCCCAAATATTCCATTTCTTCTTTTAAGGTTACAAATTTAACATTTGGCGGTGTCATGTCCATTTTTTCTTGAAACATCTCTGACATCGCCGTCGCAGCATGCCCCATCATTTGGTTCATGATTTCTTTAATACCGCTCAGTTCTAATTCACTAAGCTCCTTCTCTGGATCAACTTCACCTGTTCCCATCATCATTAAATCTACCATTGTTAAAGCGACATCTTTCGTAAATACGAATACATTCTCATTCTTTAGTCCTTCAACAAAATCAACATTTAAAATAACAAACGGGACTGGTACTCCGTCATAATGACGAACATTGATTGATTCTACATTGGGCGTACTAATTGTAACTGGCTGATTTAAAAGTGTTGATAATACTGTTGAAGCGGAACCAATTGAAATATTTGCAATTTCACCAAGGACATCTTTCTCTTCTTGTGTTAAATGCTCTTTTTCAATTTGTTCTTCTACAATCTCCGTTTCCACTACTTCTGCTGGCTCGTCTTTTTCTTCTACTCCACCAGATAATTGCATTAATTTATTTACCATTTGTTTCGCATGTTCAACTGAAACAATTTGCACAAGTTTAGAGTTTACAAGATTATCTATCTTTAAATCAAACGATACTTTAACAATCGTTTGATTCCCATCAATCTCAGAAATTTTCTCCATTTCTTCTGATAACTTTACAACTTTAATTGTCGGCGGAGACATATCTACTGTATCTTGAAAGAATTCTGACATAGATGTAGCTGCGAACCCCATCATTTGATTCATCGCTTCTTGTACAGCACTTAGCTCTAATTCACCAAGTTCTTTTCCGTCTTCCACTTCACCTGTTCCCATCATCATTAAATCAGCAATGGATAATGCAACATCTTGCTTAAGGACAAGAAGGTTTTCCATATCTAATCCTTTTGTAAAATGAATGTTTAATACAACGTGTGGAACTTCGACGTCGCTTGAATCATATAAATCTACCAATTCTATGCGAGGAGCAGTAATGCTTACTTGCCTATTTAAGATTGTTGATAGTACAGTCGAAGCTGAACCAAATGATATATTTGCAATTTCGCCAAGAATATCGCATTCTTGAGGCGTTAAATGCTCATTTTCTTTTTCTAGCACAATTGTGCTCGTATCCCCTTTTGTGTGTTGCTCAGGCATTTTCTCTGCCTCCTCATTTCTGTTTTTCTATCAAATGATATAAACTCTCATTTTATTTTAACAAACTTATTATATAAAACGTTAATATGTATTTATTCCCATTTTTAGATTAGTAACGATTAACCAAAAAGCTCCCCAATTGTATACAAGTGGGGAGCTTTCCTTCATTCCTATTATAAACCTTCTGGGTTTAAAATGAGGACCACTCGTCCATCACCGAGAATTGTCGCACCAGAGAAATAATTAGAACTCTCTGCAAAGAAGTCACCTAATGACTTTAAGACGATTTCTCTTTGACCGATAATTGTGTTTACAATAAGTCCATAGCTGCGATGTGTATTACGAACAATTAACACAGGAACCATTTGACCATCATATGACGCAAACGCCTCATCTACTGTTTTCTCACCAAATACAGTACTTAAATGCTTCACTTCAATAATTTGATTACGGTAATTTAACACATCTTTTCCTTGTAAGGATTGGATGTCTTCTCTCTTAATCCGAATTGCTTCAACAATATTACCAAGAGGGAATGCATAACGTTTATCATTCGTTTGAACAAGCATAGATTGAATAATTGACAACGTTAATGGAAGTTCAATTCTAAATGTACTACCTTTTCCTTCTTCAGAATCAATAATTAAATGTCCACCTAAACTATGGATCGTATGTTTCACTACATCTAATCCAACACCACGCCCAGAAAGGTCTGATACAACTTCAGCTGTACTAAATCCTGGTTGGAAGATTAAATCAAATACTTCACGGTCCGTTAATTTATTTGCCTCAGATTCTGTTACAACACCATTTTTAATCGCTTTTTCTAATACTTTTCCTTTATGAATACCGTTTCCGTCATCCGTAATTTGAATTACAACATGATTTCCACTATGGAATGCTTCTAATTTAATCGTACCTGTCTCATTTTTACCTGCATCACGACGTTGTTCAACAGTTTCAACCCCATGATCAATTGCATTACGGATTAAATGAACGAGTGGATCACCGATTTCATCAATAACAATTTTATCAACTTCAGTATCTTCACCTGTAATTTGTAAATCGATTTTTTTCCCTAAATCTTTCGCTAACATACGTACCATACGTGGGAAACGATTGAAGACCGTTTCAATTGGTACCATACGCATGTTTAGTAGTACATTTTGAATATCTTTTGAAATATCGCCTAATCGATTTAAATGCTCAATTAACTCCTTATTTTGAATCCTTTGTGCCAATTCATCAATGCGCCCACGTTCGATTACACTTTCTTCAAACATATTCATTAATCTTTCGATTTTTTCTAATTGAACACGTATGGAACGATTTTCTACTTTACCACTTTTTGTCTTCGCATTACTCTTAGCTGATGTAGCACTAGCAGGTTGCTTCGATATTTCTTTAGTTGATTCCACCTGCGTAGCCACTTGTACGACTTCTTGTGTAGCCAATTCTTCCGAAACTACTTCTTTTGATGTATGTCCTTGCTTCACTTCTACTTTCTCAATTTCAGAAACATGAAGCACCACTTGTTTTAATTCTTCTTCACTTTGATCAGTATCCATAAATACTGTGAACTCAAATCCGAAAGCATCTGCTTCAATTTCTTCAATACTTGGAACTGTTTTTTGTACATTACCTACATTTTGCAGTGCTTCAATACACATAATTGCGCGTACTGCTTTTAAAATAGCTTGTTGCTCAACAGTTATATGCACTTCATGTGAAACTGCATCATCATTATTTATAAGTTCTTGCTCAATATATTCCACAGGAGTTTCTACATTGCCATTCAATAATGCTTCTAATTTCTGCTTAGTTGTAATCACATCAATATTGCCCATTCCGCCTTGTTGCACATCTGCAACCATCTTCTCTAAATTATCAATGCACTCAAAAATCACATCAATAATCTCAGCATTTACAACTATATTCCCATGACGAATTTCATCTAAAACGTTTTCCATTTTATGCGTTAAATCCGCCATTTCTGTAAATTCCATACTCGCTGACATACCTTTAAATGTATGGGCTGAACGGAATATTTCTCCCACAACATCCATATCGGCAGGATTTTGTTCTAAAGTTAGCACATTTTCATTTAGCGATTGTAAATGTTCTTCTGATTCCTCAAAAAATATATTTAATAGATCTGTTTGCATTTTAATCCCCTACCTGTCTAACAAACATTTCATTTATGTATAACAATTTAGTGTTTTAAAGCGAGAAAAAAGGGGGCCACTCGCATATCCGCTATCAATGTTTAGATTCCTTGTGGCACCCCTTCTATATTAGCTGTTTGCTACTTTTGTTAAAGCTTCGATTACGCGATCTGCTTGGAATGGCTTTACAATAAAGTCTTTTGCTCCACCCTTAATTGCATCTAATACCATACCTTGTTGTCCCATTGCAGAACAAATGACAACTTTTGCACTTGAATCAATTTTAATAATTTCTTTTAATGCTTCAAGTCCGTCCATTTCTGGCATAGTAATATCTAATGTAACAATATCAGGTTGAAGTTCTTTATACTTTTGAATTGCCTCCACTCCATTTTCCGCTTCTCCGATTACTTCAAATTCAGAATTACTTTTTAATAAGTTTTTAATCATCGTTCGCATGAACATCGCATCGTCTACAACTAAAATTTTATGTGCCATTCTTTTTGATTCTCTCCTTCTATGTATAAATATATCTTAATATTTCATCTTATCATTCTCACTCATTATACAAAATAAAATGATAAAATTTAATATTTTTTTAAAAGAATTTTCGTATTTTTATTATTTATTATCAAAATAACAATATACTATTCTTTTATATAAATGACAACGCGACGGTTTTTTTCCCAATTTTGCGGTGAATCATTTGGTACTACTGGCTTGGTATCTGCATATCCTACCGCAGCTAGCCTTTTATCATCCACATTATACACTTCAATTAAGTGATGAATCATATTTGCCGCTCGTGCAGAAGATAATTCCCAGTTTGAAGGGAATTTGTCGTTATGAATCGGTCTACTGTCTGTATGTCCTTCTACAACAATGGGATTTGGTACCGATTGGAAAAATCCAACTAATTGGCTTATTATCTCTTTCGCCTCCGGTTTAACGTTCGCATCACCCGTATCGAATATTAAATTATCTACTATAACGACACTTACCCCTGTGTCCTCTCGATATACATTCACTTGACTAATACCGTTATTATCTACATATGCTTTTAACTTTTTATATAATTCGTCCATTCTCTTTTTAGAGACCATTTTTTCATCATTTTTTTCATGTGAAATATCTGGTATTGTATTTTCCATTACTTTTGCATCTACTTGCTCCACATCACTAAACTTTTCAAGCATCTTCGACAATTTTACTGCATCCTGCTTTGATGTAGCAACTAGTAATACAAAGAAAGTTAATAATAACATCGTTAAATCTGTAAAAGTTGTCATCCAACGAGGCGATCCCCTTTGCGGTCGTTTTATCATCACCTTACCACTCCTTGAAATATTAGGCTGCTCGTTTTACTTTTTTTATCTTTGTTTCGTATACGTATGTATCCAGTTTTAACTTTAATTTAGAAGGAATTTGTCCACGATACAATTCTGAAATTGCTTCAATAACAAACTTCTTCTCTGTATATAAATCCTCAATACCACGATACACTTTTTCAGCAAGAGGGATTGCAATCATATTTGCAAGTACTGATCCATACAATGTCGTTAACATTGCAACTGCCATCCCTGTACCAATTTGCGATGTATCTTGCAAGTTTTGAAGCATAATGATAAGACCGATTAAAGTCCCTATCATGCCCCAAGCTGGAGCGAAATCGCCAATTTTATCTAATAACGCTGCTCCTTTTCTTAACTCATATACTTCTGTTTCAATATCTTTCATTAATACTTCTTTTAATTCCTCTTCATCGTAACCACTTAACATTAATCGAATTCCTTTTTGAATAAAAGGATTGTCTACTTGCTCTCCATCAACTTCTAAAGAAAGCAGGCCATGTTTTTTAGACTTTTTCGAAAAATCAACGAACAAATCCGTTAACTGTTCTAAATCTGCTTCTCTTCTATGTAAAACAGTAAAAATACTTTTCGTGTATTTTTTTATTTCTCCAAATCGATATGCCACAACAATTGTCGCTGTTGTTCCCCCTATGACAATTAAAATAGATGAAACATCTAAAAAGTTTTTAAAAGCTTTTATTCCACCGCCACCAATCATAATTGCCGCTATCACTATAGCAAAACCTACTATAATGCCAACTGGGCTAGAAATGTCAAACTTCCTTTTTCTTCTTTGTGGTTTAGCTAATCCTTGATTTTCGTCTCCCATATTCCTGCCCTTCCCTTTTCATTTTTATAAAACATTTTTTTATTTTAATAATGCGTTTTCACATATAATATGTATTATACGCTTATCATCTATTTATCGCAATATACTCATAGAATTGACACATTTTATTTCCATATTAGAATTACAGTATAGAAATATGAGGAGGATCACGATGGAACATAACATTTTACAAATCATTGCACTAGCAGAAAAACTAAAATATGAAATGCGGCATAGCTGGCTTTCTAACGGACGTCAAGAAAGCGTTGCTGAACATACGTGGCGCATGTCTCTAATGGCCATTTTAGTTGAGCCTTATTTGGATCAAAAAGTCAATGTTGAAAAATTACTTAAAATGGTTATTATTCACGACCTAGTCGAGGCAGAAGCTGGTGATATTCCTGCTTTTGATACAATGAATAGTCATGAATTACAATTACAAAAACAAATAAATGAGCAAGAAGCAATTTTAAATATTAAACGCACATTAAAAGGTTCTCTCGGTGAGGAATTGTATGATTTATGGATGGAGTTTGAAGCAAAAGAAACGTACGAAGCAAAAGTTGCTAACGCACTTGATAAACTTGAGGTGAAAATTCAGCATAACGAAGCTGATATTGATACGTGGCTACCAATTGAGCACAAAATGACATTCCAAGTAGCAAAGCATACAAACTTTGATTCTTTCCTATCTAAATTACAAAAACTCATCGAGCAAGATGGAGAAAAGAAATTACTAGCTGCCGGCATTGACGTTGAAGCTTGCAAAAGATAATGAAATAAGACACTCAATATGAGTGTCTTATTTCATTATTGTTGATACAGCCTGCTTGTAAATAAGTTGTTGTTTTCCATCAACTAACATTAAAACAGTAAATTTGTCTATCGCAACAATTTCTCCTACTATTCTAACGCCACTCTTTAAAAAGATTGTAACAATACCTTTTTCTTCTTTTATTTGTTTATACAGCTCTTCTTGTAAATGTTCCAAATACTGTTCTCTCCTTCTTTTATAGAATATCTTAATATAAAAAACTACAAATTATTTATTTATGTACTTTATCTTTTACATTCATAAACTTATTAATTAGTATATCTAAATCTCGGCTAAATAACAAAACTTTATCATGATCCAACCCGTGTCTAGCAACAAGTTGAATTAGCTCTTTCTTTTTGTTTTCTATTTTATTTTGTAATTGTCCCATCTCCATCTCTTTACTAAAACTCCCTTTTCCCATAATATTACTTGTAAAATTATAGTACAAATCCTCTCATAAAAAAATATAAAAATGGTTTTTTTTACAATTTTATATTTTTTTATGAACAAATCGCAAAATATATAACGATTTATCCATACATCCTTAGCTCAATATACACTTAAAATGACCACACAGGCGTTTGTCTAATTACAAAAGAGACTGGCTCCTTTTCCACACAAAAAACATACTTTATACAGTAGTCCATGAATTATATAGATTAACTTACTCAAAAGGAGGAAAACATATGAGCTATGGTGGAAGTTGCGCTGGTTTCGGCGGTGGATTTGCTTTGCTAATCGTACTATTCATCCTTCTAATCATCATCGGATGTAGCTGTTGGGGTGGCGGCGGATACGGGTACTAATATATCCTATCCTTAACAAATGAACGAAAAACTATACGAAAACAGCTCATATTTGAGCTGTTTTTTCATACTTTTGTATGAAATTATATCCCTCTTTTTTGTGATTTCAACTCATAAAAAAATGTTTACTATGAAATAAGAAACATTTTTACTTAGGAGGATTACAATGATTAAAGGTCTTTACGAAGCACATTTACCCGTCCGTAACTTAGAAGTGTCTATACCTTTTTACGAATCACTTGGACTGAAATTATATAAAAGAGGAGATGATATTGCTTTCTTTTGGATTAAAGAAAATGAAAGTTGGCTCGGCCTTTGGGAAGGCACAGAATACAAAGTGAATTATCATCCCTCTTTACGACACATCGCCTTTCAAGTAAGCTTACATGATTTAGAACATGCGATACATTGGCTAAGTCAAAAAGGTATTTCAGTACGAAAAGACTTTGGAATGGAACCAATTGAGCCAATTGTTTTTCCTGAATTAGCACATGCCGCCGTATACTTTAACGACCCTGATGGAAATAGTTTAGAATTGATTGCACAATTACCTGTTGGACTTCCTACAGCGGAGAAAGTGTATTTAAGTGAGTGGAAAAAAACAAATTCAAACATCGTCATTACATAAGGATTAAGCTTTTTATGTCAGTTTCTTATTCCGCACTTCTTAAAACAAATAAAAACTTCAAAAGACTATTTTATGGGCAAACATTAAGCGTGCTTGGAGATTGGTTTCACACGGTAGCTTTATTAACATTCGTCTATAGCATAACAGAATCACCGTTTATGATCGCACTTACTTTTATAAGTAAAGGTTTACCACAGCTTCTCCTTAGTCCATTTATAGGCGGAATTGTAGATCGTTTTTCTAAAAAGAATATTATGATTTTTACCGATATTTTACGAGGCATGCTCGTCCTCACTTACTTATTTGCACCATATAAAATTGAGATTATTTTCATTGCTAATATATGTTTATCTGTACTTTCTTGTTTATTTGAGCCGGCTAAACAAGCAACTTTAAAGAATATCATACACCAAAATCATTTCGTAACTGCGAACTCTCTTTCTAGTACAATGAATGGTTTTATGTCTATTATGGGGGCTTCTTTAGGCGGAATAGTTGCACATTCTTTCCATATTGAGTTTGCTTTTTTAATGAACAGCTTGTCGTACTTTATTTCAGCCTATTTTATTTATAATATGAGTATTCCTGCTCATGATACTTGTAACAAGAACAAAGCATTGTTCACTGATATAAAAGATGGTTATACATACATATTACAAACAAAAATCATTTTAACATTAATTCTTGTCGGCATTTCATGGGGCATTATTGGAGGTGCTTATCAGCTGCTTTTAACAATCTATGCTGAAAAAATTTTCCACACTAACATTGGAGCTTTATATTCGGTTCAGGGGGCGGGGCTTATCATCGGCAGCCTCCTCGTTAATCTTTATATATCTCATAATAAAGAGAAAATGAAAAAAGCATTTGGTTGGGCCTATTTCCTACAGGGAATTTTCTTTCTCGGATTCATTTTATCTGATCAACTTATTATCGGTATCACTACATTGCTCTGTATGCGCATAGCAGGAGGAATCATCGTTCCACTTGATACGACATTACTTCAAACTTACACGCACGAAAATATGATTGGTAAAGTTTTTTCATTTCATTACTCAATTTATGGTTCGCTTATACAGTTATCTATGTTCATTACAGGGTGGCTATTAGAAATCCTTTCTCCTCAAATGATTGGTAGTCTTCTAGCTATATGTTGTATTTTTGTTAGTTTTATATGGCTGTTTTTATTTTATCGCGGAGAATTTAATGAAGAATCTACCTCCAATTAATAGCATGTTTATGTACATGCTATTTTTATTTATGTCGAAATATAAAGGAAAAAGACGATTTATTTTCCTTACGTTCTAATTTTTTAGAATGTACAATAAATTTAGATTATAAGAAAGGAGATGTCATAATGTTTGACGATAGACTTACTATTTCAGCTGAGCAACAGAAGCTCATTTCTAATGCAACTCGTATTCAAATCCTTCACCTCTTAAAAGACGAAGCACTCACTGCAAAACAATTAGCTACGAAACTAAACAAAACTGCTGGAAGCGTACATTATCACGTTCAAATTTTATACGATGGGGGGTTGCTTGAATTAGTAGAAACGAAGGAAAAACGAGGGATTATTGAAAAATATTATAAAGCAAAAGCAGCTCACTTCTATATCGAAGAGAGCGGCACAGAAGGAACGAATACAGGTAGTCATATTGTATCTCATCTATTTTTAACTCCGGAGGAATTACAACAGCTTACTTGGGAGATTACACAAGTTTTATTACGCTGGGAAAACAAAACCGCTCGTCAATCAAACTCTGAAGAAGAATACGCTATTTCCTGCAGGATTAAAAAACAATGAAAGAAAGGGCCATTTGTTCATGAAAAATAAATTATTATTATTGTCGGGAACAGGAATTTCTCGTTTAGGTGATTTTATGTATCTTATCGCTCTAAACTTAATGGTGTTAAATAGCACAAACTCCCCTGCTGCTGTAGCAGGATTATGGATTGTCGGTCCAATTGCCACCGTTGTTACAAAAATATGGTCTGGTAGTATAGTAGATCGATTAAACAAACGGTCTATTATGCTCATCACAGATATCATTCGGGCAGCTCTTATTGGCTGTGTTCCACTATTTGATTCTATTTGGACCATTTATATGTTTATCTTTTTAACTCGCATCGCTACATCATTTTTCGATCCAGCTTCATTTTCTTATAAAACAATGCTTATACCTGCCGAAGAACGCGCTCAATTCAACGCTTGGAGTAGCTTTTGTACAAGCGGGGCTTTTATTATCGGTCCAGCTCTTGCTGGAATACTTCTCACCACGTACTCAGCAGCCTTTGTTATTTACTGCAACTCACTTTCCTTTCTTCTTTCTACCATTCTTATTTACTTCTTGCCAAACATTACATTACAAACAAAGCAAAACGAAGAAGTTACAAATACTTTCGTACAAACATTACGAAGTGATTGGAAACAAGTTTTTTCATTCGCTCGAACGGAAACTTACATTATTCTCATATTCGTTTTATTTCAAGCGACTATGCTTGTTGCTATGGCACTCGATTCACAAGAAGTTGTTTTCACAAATCAAGTACTGTTTTTATCCGATATAGAATATAGCATGCTTGTTAGTATAACTGGAGCTGCTTACGTTTCCGGTTCATTTCTTGTCTCTCTCTTTGCCAAACGATTACCAATTCAATATTGTATCGGATTAGGGACCATTTTCACAGCAATAGGCTATGTAATTTTCGCCTTTTCAAATTCATTTATAGTCGCAGCAGGCGGTTTCATTTTACTTGGTATTTCTTCATCATTTGCTGGTACTGGCTTTATCACATTTTATCAAAATAACATCCCTGTACATATGATAGGACGTATCGATAGCGTGTTTGATTCAATAAAAAATTTCATCCAAATCTTTTTCGTTTTAGCAATTGGGGCATCCGCACAATTTCTTTCCGTTCAAATTACTGTAATAAGTAGCTCGTTACTCATTCTTTTCCTTTCCTGTTTATTAGCAATCCGGGTAATGACTCCTTCGCGAGAAAAATATTTTAAAGCTACATCATCATTAGAATATTAACTGCAACATAAAAAGCGGCTATTTTGCCGCTTTTTTCCCATATTAAAGGACAGTAAGCCCCCCACTGATTAAAGTTTCACTTCATGTTAAAATATGTATTAGATCTGATTATATAGGAGGACTATTTTGGAGATTATATTCATTTTCATATGTATTATATTAGTAGCTTCTATTTTACAAACAAGTACAGGTTTTGGCTTTTCTATTATGGCAACACCTTTCTTACTCATGTTATTTCTACCACAAGAAGCTATACAAATAAATATCATTTTATCATTAATTATTTCCATATCACTCATTTGGAAAATAAGAATGGACATTGATTTTATTCTACTGAAAAGATTAATTTTCGGAAGTATAGTTGGTGTTCCTTTTGGTATTTTCATTTTCATTTCCATTAACATCAACACTTTTAAATTAGCAATTAGCATCCTGCTCTTACTATTAACGTTGATGCTAATATGCAACTTTAAGATTAGGTCAACAAAATCTAGAGATTTCTTAGTAGGCGGATTATCAGGTCTTTTAACGACAAGTATCGGTATGCCAGGACCACCCCTGTTACTTTACTTTACAGGAACTAATACGAAAAAAGAGAAATTGAGAGCAACTACTTTAGCTTTTTATCTATTTATATATTTCATTAGTCTACTAACTCAAATACTCTTTACTGGCACAAACAAAACAATTTGGGAATCAAGTTTGTATGCTATTCCAATCGTATTTCTAGGTTTGTATATAGGCCAAATTATTTTCAAATGGCTTAATCAACGGATGTTCAAAATATTTACGTATATCCTTCTAAGTTGCACGGGTATGTATCTTCTTATTGAAAGTTTGCATTTATTATAGAAGGTGCTTTAGATTGTGCCATAACAGATAGGTTTTAAATGAAGTATCGCTATATTTTTAAACGTGATAACGATAAAAAGCGGCTATTATGCCGCTTTTTATTTTCACTTATACTAACGTTTTATCACAAAGTTCTGTTACATTTTTAAAGTATTGCAAGTTCTCCTTCGCTTCAGCTTCGTTAAATAAATTGAGCTGCTTCATTATTTCAGCAGCAAATTCAACGTACGCAGACCCTACCGCTGTTATTATTTTTCCATCAACAGTTACATCTTTATTTTGTTTATATTCCCATTCATGTAAATGCGCTAATTGTTTTTCATCTGATGTTAATGATGTTGAGAATTTCTTCTTATTAAGTATTCCTGCTGCATGTAGTAAAGATGTCCCTGCACAAATACCCGCTATCCATTTATTTTGCTTATGTAATTCGTTCACGATAGATAACAATTGTTCATTTTCTAAATGATCAAAAATATGTCCTCCGGGTACGATAAACACTTCATAGTCCGCTACTTCAATATGCTCCATAGAGACATGTGGTTGACACAAAAATCCACCTTCTCCTGTAACTGTTTTTCCATCTATTGTTGCTGTTACTATTTCAAATTCCTTACTTATCAAAAATAAACTAGCTATATTCACTTCAAATTCTGCAAATCCATCAAATAAAAAGATTAAAGCTTTTTTCATATTATCCCCTCCCCCTATACTTATTCGAAGACAATCATATTTCTCCTCCAAAAAAGGCAAACCTGCATACAGGTCTGCCTTTTTACTCATTTCTTATTAAATCCTTTTTCATGTAAAAACTTTTTCATATGCATTCTTTTTTCTTTAGACATGAACGAACTCATCGATTCCGTCCATGTTACGTTTTTCTTGTTTGATGATCTTTCTTTGTAATACGAGTTCATCGTTTCATCATATTCACTTAATAATTCATCATATTTCTTTTCATCATATCCATTTTCATGAAGGATTGCTGCTACTGGTAAACGTGGTTTCACTCCATGATTTTCATCTGGTACACCGACTGTCATTCCGAATACAGGATATACTTTATCTGGTAAATGAAGCAATTCACTCACTTCTCTTGGATTATTACGAATACCACCAATATAACAAATACCGTATCCTAACGATTCTGCTGCTAACGCCAAGTTTTGCGCAAAAAGTGAAGCATCTACCGTTGCTACAATAAAGTCTTCTACTCCTTCATGCTTTACCTCTGTACCATGTTTTTCACATGCCATTTCAAGTCGTTTTAAATCTGCACAACAAACAAAGAATGCTGCGCAGTCTTTCACATGGCGGTTTCCAGATAACTCTGCTAATTTACCCTTTAGACCTTGATCGGTTACATAAATCACAGAATATGCCTGTACAAAATGCGAGGAAGCGGCATGCTGTGCGGCTTGCACCATTCTCTCTACCACTTCTTTGGAAATTGGTTCTTCCTTATATTTACGAACTGAAACATGTTGCTCCATTTTATGTATCATTTCATTCATGAAAATCACTCCTTTTTCTCTTCATAATGAAAAATTAACATATCTTTTTCAATATTCACAACTTATAAGCACAAAAAGAGAAATTCTTTTTGAATTGCTCTTTTTTAAATCATCTATTGGTACGGTAAATGAAATTATATGAACGATTTTTCGAAAATGTTGACTTCCCGGCAAGTACCAGCATATTTACAGCAAATTATTTCTTGTCTTATTACGACGTTTTCAAAACTTTAATACCTTTTACGATATTCCAAATGAAGTAATAAATCCCTACAAGAATAAATACTGCATATGTGATCATCATTCCAATTCCAGCACCATCAGATTGATTGAAGCTTAAACCATATATGCCGGATACTGCTAATCCACCAAATAAAATCGCATACGGGAAAATATGTGACCAAAATGCTTTTTTCGCGTGGTATTTCACTTCATCCTCTGCAACGAAGTACACGATAATTGGTAGTAAAAATGGTGCAAAAAAGATACTAAAGTAACATAGTGAAGATAATATATTATTTCCTTTCATCCGATTCACCTCTAAATAATTTTTGTTATCTTCATTATGTCAGGAATCCACTCTAGAAACTATCGCTTTACCTTTCATGAACATGACACATTTGTAAGATTTCCCTCAAAAAATCCCGCCTAGAATGCTAGGCGGGACCACTTTCACTATATTCGATTCATAAACCAATATTGCGTAATGGCTAAATACTCTCGTATATTTGATGGAATGACAATTCGCTTCGGTGTTTTCGCCGGAAGACCTTCTAATTGTAAACCTTGTTTGGCTGCTATTTTTTTCGCTCTAAACATATGGAAATCGTTTGTTACGATCATTCCTTTTTTCATATTGTCCGGAATTAATGGTTTTGAGAATTTAATGTTCTCATCTGTACTCGTTGACTTATCTTCCATTACTATGCGATTTTCTGCAATTTTTAGTTTCATTAATTCATTTTTCATTGCTAATGCTTCTGAAATATCTTCCCCTTTTCCTTTCCCTCCAGACACAATAGCAATTGTTTTCTCATGTGATTTTAAATACTCTGCTGCTTTATCAATACGATATTGCAAGGAGTATGATGGTTTCGTCCCGTTTACTTTCGAGCCTAATACAATTATATAATCAGCTTCATAGGTCGCATTCATTTGCCCATGCTTATAAATGTTATATTGTAAAAATCCCACATAAACGGCGCAAACCATTATAATTCCTATCATATACTTAATTATTTTTTTCTTTTTCATATCCATATACTCCTATGTTCTTTGCTTCTTTCATGATAATATCCATTTATTTGTTTGTATACAGACAAATTCCAATTCAACCTAATTTATCCTCTAGAAAGTAATATTTATATTCCTTTCGGGAACAGTAAGTACAACTTTGCACGAAGGAGTGTCCCTATTGCTTCTCTTTTTATGTAACGTATCGTTCTTTTTTATTTTATTTTTACTATCGCTTAAGATGCTCGGTAAATCTGCTTTAGCACAACTAACTCCTCATGATTTTGGTGCTATTATCTTTTTATCTTATTTAGCTTTTCAAGCCATACCAGTCTCTGGTGCTTTGCAAGCTTTTCTCGGTATGGTCGTTATTACATGTTTACATTTAATTCTTACAAAATTAAGCCTATTCAACAAACTAAATCGTTTCATTCTCGGGCACCCTATTATTTTAATTAAACATGGTGACATTATTTTTGAGAACTTACAAAAAAGTAGATATCCCATCGCTGAATTACTTTCTAACCTTCGCGTCGCAGGATACCCAAGTGTTCATGAAATTGAATACGCTATTTTAGAAGCAAATGGAGCCATTAGCATTTTACCAAAGCGTGAACTTGTCCCATTAACTCCGAAAGATTTGAACATAGATGTTAAGTATGCTGGATTACCAATTGCCCTTATTGTTGATTCGCAAATTCAATACGATAACTTAAAGTTAATTCATAAGGACGAAAAGTGGTTATATAAAGAATTAAAAGAAAAAGGCATCACAAATATTAAAAACGTTGCCTTTGCGTCTGTTCAAGAAATAGATGGATCTTTTGCTATTAGTTTAAAAGAATAAAAAATCCCCTTACTTGCTCAAGGGGATTTTCTTCATTATATTACTTCTTTCTCTCCCACCATATTTAATGGAACAGGATGTTTCATACGATTCATCGTAAATACGATGATCGCTGTCAACACTTCTGCTACTGGCATAACGAGCCAAATTCCATTTATCCCAAATAACTTTGGCATAATCCATAACAATGGAATTATAAACAGTAACCCTCGGCTCATTATAATAAGCACTGATTTCTTCGTTTGTCGCACTGATTGAAAATACTCTCCGTACACAATGTTATAGCCTAAAAATACGTATTGGATAAAGAACAAACTAATACCTGTTAATGTTAACTCCAATAATTCTGGAGATTGGACATCAAATAGACCAATAATATATTTCCCGAAGAATAATCCGACAATTATCGCAACACCTCCGAGTACAACTGCAATTTTCACAGCAAACTGTAAACCTTCACGCAATCTTTCTGCTAAATTTGCACCGTAATGGAAACTAGCAATTGGTTGCAATGCAGCACCTACACCGAAGAATAATAGTAATGTCATCGCGTGAATACTATTCACCATCGCATAGGAAGCAACACCTACTTCTCCTGCATATTGGACAAATGCAATATTAAAACCAATCGTTACGATTGCGACCGTACTTTCTGTTGTAAAGCTTGGGAAACCTATTATCATAATTTGTTTAATCGTATCCCATTCAAAATGGAATTTCGTCCATTTTAAAATACTACTTTTTCTAAAGAAGTGTGTTAATAATACAAGGAAACCAATCGCTGCTGAAAGAATAGTTGCTGAAGCAGCACCTGTTACGCCCCATCCAAAAATAAAAATAAAGATATAGTCAAACACTATATTTAATACAGCTGTTACAACAAGACCTGCCATTGCTAAATTAGGATTCCCATCATTTCGTATAAATGTACTTAAAATATTTTCTAAAACGTATATCATTCCAAATGTTAATAATACGTGTAAATAATCTAACGCATACGGTAAAATCACTTCGTTTGCACCGAATAAGTATGCTAAATCTTCTATTCTCCATAAGCAAATCGCCGCTAAAACACCTACGATAACAACTGCTACCGTCATAGATTGAGTAAAAATAGACCTTGCTCTTTCTAATTTATTTTCACCTAGTGCAATGGAATATAACGTTGCCCCGCCCATTCCGATCCACAATGAAATAGAGAAGAAAATTGAAAACGCTGGAATAGCGACATTTACTCCTGCTAAACCGTTCGCTCCAACTCCTCTACTAATCATAACCGCGTCAATCACAATATTAACTGACATTAATACCATTCCAAGAACCGCTGGTATTAAATAAGAAATAAATAAACTTTTAATTGGTTTTTCTCTTAATTTTTCTGTTACTTCCATACTAGTATGCTCCTTTTTTCAACGCTCTGTTCACAGTTTAAACCTTCAAGTAACTTGAGGGTCAAGAGAGAATTGAAAAATAGGTAACTGAATTGTACTAATGAATGTGAATTTGTAATCAGTTCAAAGGTTTTCACCTTATTTTTTCACTACAGGAATTTGAATTTCTGTTACTTGCTCCTCCGGATTTTCTGTTACAGACCAATCAATTAATGCAATCTCAATCGCATCTCCGTCTACTTCATATCCTTCTTGATCAATGTATTTCATTAACTTCTTATAGGTTTCATCAGTTTCTTCATATGGTCCATGGTGATATACACAAGCAAATATACCCTCTTTAATTTCATCTGAACTATGTACTTGAAAAGGCATGTAATCCAAAAGAATAAAAACACTGCTATATGCTTGAAATTCATTTTGCATTAATCCTTTTTTCGCAACAGTTACACCAATATCTCCAGAAAATAAACTATCATCCATTTGCCTCATATTTTTTTGCAACGAATGGATGTAGTACTCAAACATATCATCCGTCGTATTCGGGGCAACCGCAATTGCTGTAATTTTCCGCTGCGGGATCTCTTTAATTACCATTTGTTCAGCTTTTGCTTTTGTTGCTTCCTTAATTAAATGAATTCTATGCTCCATTTTCGCCAAAGCATACTCAATTTCTCTTTGTTTTTTCAACATTAGTTCTTGTTGTTTTTCTAGTAAATTGAGTGCGTATGCTGGATTTCTTTCATCAATATATTTCTTAATTTCCTTTAATGGAATATTTAATTGACGTAAAAATTTAATCGTATCTAATAGTGAAAATTGATCGATTGTGTAATAGCGATAATTTGTTTGTGGGTCCACAATGGACGGATGAAAAATTCCCTTTTCATCATAATAACGTAAAGTAGATTCCGCCATATTATGCATTTTTGCCATTTCTCCAATTGTAAAGCGTTTATTTAATAACATCTTTTATTCCCTTCCATTTCTATTTATTTCATTATATGTTCATTCTGTCTTCAAAACAAAAAAGAATTCCCACAAGAGAATTCTTTTTATTCATTATTACACCTCTATAATTATAGGAAGAATCATCGGTTTTCTTTTCGTACTCGTATATATATACTTCCCTAAAGCTTCTCTTACTTCTCTTTTCAAAATACCCCAGCTATTCGCTTTCTCTTTCTTTAAATTATTAATTGTAATAACAGCTAATTTATTTAATTCCTTCAAAAATTCTTCTGAATCACGAACATAGACAAATCCACGAGAAATAATATCAGGACCTGAAATTATTTCTCCATCCACTTTATTAAAAGTAATGACCATAACAAGCATTCCATCTTCTGAAAGTTGTTTTCGATCACGTAATAATGCATTTCCAACATCACCAATTCCTAATCCATCTACATATATATTTCCTGCCTGTATTTTTCTAGATTGAATTGCCACTTGGTTACTTATATCTACAACATCTCCATTACGAACGATAAAAACATTCTCTTTTTCAACACCAATTGATTCTGCTAACAAACTATGGTGATGTAACATTCTAAACTCTCCATGAATTGGGATAAAATATTTTGGCTTCATTAATGTGAGCATTAACTTTAATTCTTCTTGATATGCATGACCAGATACATGGACTCCAGTAGAACTGCCTGATCCGTAAATCACTCTTGCCCCTAATGCAAATAAGTTATCGATAATTCGCGAAACATTACGTTCATTTCCTGGAATAGGAGTCGCAGCTATAATAACCGTATCTTCTGGTAAAATATCTACTTGTCTATAGTTTCCACTAGCTAAACGCGCTAAAGCTGCCATTGGTTCTCCTTGACTTCCTGTACAAAGTATTGCAGCCTGCTTTGGCTCTAAATTATTTACCTCATTTGCTTCAATTAACATACCATCTGGAATATTTAGATAACCTTTCTCTAGAGCAACTTCTACTACATTTACCATACTTCTCCCGAGCAAAGCTAGTTTTCGATTTGTTTTTATACAAGCTTCAACTATTTGCTGAACACGATTTACATTAGAAGCAAAAGTAGAAATAATCACTTTCCTATTTGCCTTCATAAATATTTCCTCTATCCGTTCCCCTACCGACCTTTCTGATGGGGTAAAGCCAGGTCGTTCTGCATTTGTACTTTCAGATATTAAAGCTAATACACCTTCACTACCTATTTTAGCCATTTTATGAATATCAGGATGTTGATTATTAACTGGTGTTAAATCAAATTTAAAATCACCTGTATGTACTATAGTACCTTCTGGTGTATGGAAAACAATACCGAGACAATCTGGAATACTATGATTCGTTTTAAAAAAAGTTGTCTTAATAGCACCAAAATCAATTTCTGATTCTGAATGAATCACGATTAATTCTGTATCATCTTGAAGGTTATGTTCCTTTAATTTAATTTCAATTAAACCTAACGTTAACTTCGTAGCATAGATTGGTACGTTTAGTTGTTTTAAAAAATATGGTATTCCGCCAATATGGTCTTCATGTCCATGCGTCACTACTAATCCGCGAATTTTTTCTTTATTTTCTTGCAAGTATGTGACGTCTGGAATTATTAAATCAATTCCTAATAAACTTTCATCTGGAAATTTAGATCCACAGTCAATAACGACAATATCATTTTCAGATTGAATAACATACATATTTTTCCCTATTTCATTTACTCCACCTAAAGCAACAATAGACACGTTGTTTTTTAATGACTTCAAATTATAAACCCTCCCTTTCACAGTTATAACTCGTGAAATAGTATTTAGGCTTTATTATTCGTAATGAAAAAGGACTTCATACTATTTCATACATATAAAATTCACATGCTACTCTTACACCTATATCCTCCATAACACAAGTTCTTCGTAAAAAGGCTCCCATTTTTCCATTGATTTTTTGTAAAATCTATTATATATTAATTACAGGTTCAAATTACGAGTTCAAAAGAACTTGTAATCAGACCCTTTGTTTAATGGGTTTTACATATTTTCATTAGGCAAATTCCGAGAAATCGTATGATAAAAATAAAAATGATGAGGAGAGGATCCGATGGAATTCGAATTTTTCTTTCAAATTGCACTTATTTTATTAAGTACAAAGCTTGCTGGTGATCTTAGTGTTAGATTAGGTCAACCTTCTGTACTAGGTAAATTAATTGTTGGTATCGTTATCGGTCCAGCTGTATTAGGTTGGATTGAAAACTCAGAGCTTCTAACACAATTAAGTAATGTCGGTGTTATTCTTTTAATGTTTATGGCAGGACTTGAAACAGACTTAGAAGAATTAAACGCAAATCGTAATTCTTCTTTAGCTGTTGCACTTGGAGGTATTATTCTTCCATTCGTAGGTGGTTACGTTTCTGGTCTTGTTATGGGAATGGAACAAGGAAATGCTGTATTTTTAGGATTACTCCTATGTGCGACAAGTGTTAGTATTTCCGTACAAACACTTCGCGATTTAGGCAAGATGAAAACACGTGAAAGTACAACGATGCTTGGTGCGGCTGTATTTGATGACATTCTTGTTGTTATTTTATTAGCATTTGCAATGAGCTTCTTAGGTACAGACGATGTTAACTTAACAATGGTTATCTTGAAGAAAGTTGTATTCTTCGCTTCTATTATTTTAATCGGATGGAAAGGTGTTCCTGCGATTATGCGCTGGTTATCACCACTACGCGTATCTGAGTCTATCGTGAGCGCGGCTCTTATCATCTGTTTCTCATTCGCATATTTCGGCGAACTATTAGGAATTGCTGGTATTATCGGTGCTTTCGCAGCTGGTATCGCTATTTCTCAAACGAACTACAAACATGAAGTAGAAAAGAAAGTAGAACCAATTGCTTACGCTATGTTCGTTCCCGTGTTCTTCGTAAGTATCGGTATGAATATTACATTTGACGGTATTGGCAATCAAATTTGGTTCATCTTAGCATTAACAATAATCGCTGTATTAACGAAACTAATTGGTTGTGGATTTGGTGCACGAATGACTGGATTTGACGCTAAGTCTTCTGCAATTATCGGTGCTGGAATGGTTTCTCGTGGTGAAGTCGCACTTATCATCGCAGGAACAGGACTTTCTTCAGGTCTATTAGCACAAGATTACTTTACAGCTATCGTTATTGTCGTTATTTTAACTACAATGATTACACCACCAATGTTAAAATACACTTTTGGTGCAAAAGATAAAGCAATGAAAGCAAGTAAATAAGTTTCATAAAATAAAAAGAGATTGCT
>NZ_QNUD01000027.1:0-100514 GCF_008042405.1 Bacillus sp. SH7-1 | reverse complement strand
CCTCTTTTTTTAGTTTAATAAAGTATTTATTTATAAAATACTTCCAAAATAAAGGTGAAAATATGTTAATATTTTGTTATTGTAATTCAAAAACGTATATACCAATTTTAATTTTTATATTATTATTCGTGAATAGTTGTATAGTGTGCTCGAATTTCTATTTCGCTAGTAAAGTAAAGAGGTTAGATGTGGGCGGGATTAGTAGGAAACAATGGTCGTATAGAGCTAGTTATAAAGGAATGTAAGAGAATGGATAAGGTATAATAAAGTAAGGTAATTATAGCGATAAGAAACTACTATTTATAATTGAACCGGTATTATATTGCTTTTTATTACAAATAATATTATGTTATTTTAATCGTCATATTTCAAAATGTGATTTATGTAAAGGACGATTATTAGGAAATGAAATATCTCTATTTCTATGAAAAGAAACAAGTTGTGTTTTAGTCAGATAGGAAGCAAGGAGAGATGCGCATGCTAGAACAAAGAGGTCATGCATTATATGACTCTTCATTGCGAGATTTAAAGTTAGCATTAGATGAGTCTTCAATTGTTGCGATTACAGACCGAAAGGGTCTTATTACATATGTAAATGATAAGTTTTGTGAAATCTCCAAATATACAAGAGAAGAGTTAATAGGGAAAGATCATCGTATTTTAAATTCAGGATATCACCCGAAAACATTTTTTCAAATTCTATGGAAGCGCATTTTGAGCGGAAAAGTGTGGAGAGGTGAGATTCGAAATCAAGCAAAAGATGGGACATATTATTGGGTTAAAACAACAATTGTTCCATTTTTAAATGAAAAAGGAGAGCCATATCAATTTATTGCGATCCGAAATGATATTAGTAGTAGGAAAGAAGCCGAACGGAGGTTGCGGGTAAGCGAAAGTCGTTATAGGGAGCTTGCGTATCATGATGCTTTAACGAGTTTACCGAACCGATTGCAGTTAATAACGACTGTAAACGAGATGATTGCAGACAAAAAAGAATTTGGTATGATTTACTTTGATTTGGATCGTTTTAAATTAGTAAACGATACGCTCGGTCATATGATAGGAGATTTACTTTTAAGCGAAGTTGCTTCACGGTTGCATTATGTGCTAGGAGAGAAAGATGTTCTGGCTAGGCTGGGTGGCGACGAATTTGTGTTGTTAACAAAAAATCATACACAAGATGAGATGAGGCAGCTAGCGACATCTGTGTTGTCATGCTTTCAGGCACCATTTATGCTTGAAGGTCATGAGGTATACATTTCAGCTAGTCTAGGACTTTGCTCATATCCGCAAGATGGACAAGATGTAGAAACACTATTAAAAAATTCGGATTTAGCTATGTATAGCGCGAAAGAACAGGGCAGAAATGCAGCGTGTTTCTTTACAGATGAGTTACGTGCGAAAATAAATCGTAGAATGAAAATTGAATTCGCTTTGCAAAAGGCAATTCGTGATGAAGAGTTAGACGTGGTACTGCAGCCTATTATTGATTTGAAAACGAAGAAATATACTGGTATTGAGGCTTTAGCACGTTGTTCGACAGAAGAAGGGCCTATTTCGCCAGGCGAATTTATTCCAGTAGCTGAAGAATCTGGACTTATTATAAAATTAGGAGACTGGGTATTAGAAAAGTCATGTCGCTTGTTTAAAACATTGCCAAATTATCAAGAAGGATTAAAGTTATCTGTGAATTTATCTATACAACAATTAATGCAGAAACGTTTTATTTTGTCTGTACGTAGCATTTTAAAGAGAACTGGCTTTCCTCCGAATCGTTTAATTTTAGAAATAACGGAAAGCATTGCTGTTCGCCATTTTGATTATATTATTGCTACATTACAAGAATTAAGAAGTATGGGCGTTTTAATTGCTTTAGATGACTTCGGAACGGGCTATTCTTCCTTATATTATTTAAAACAACTACCACTAGATATAGTGAAAATTGATCGTAATTTTATTCGTGAATTTCATTATGATCACGCACAGCCAGAACGAACGATTGTAAAGTCTGTTATTGAAATTGCCCATAGCTTAAATTTAGCCGTAGTTGCTGAAGGGGTAGAAACAGTAGAGCAAGAAAGCTTATTACAATCTATGGGTTGTGATTATGTACAAGGATTTTATTATGCGAAACCTTTATCTGTAGGAGAGTTAAAAGAAAAGTTAATTACAGATTTTGAATAAAAAAAGAGAAGCCGGTAGCTTCTCTTTTTTAATTCACTTTTTGTGAGTCTTTCATTAGTACTGGATAAAGAATAAGACCTAATACGAATAATCCAATTCCTAAGAAGAATGTTTTTAAATCAGCAGTTCCCGTTTTGATAACCCAAATAGAGTATACAAATGCTAATGTAGTAATGATCCCATCCTTTATTCGAGAGCCAGGCATTATATCATACGTTTCTCCTGTAATAACCAATTTGAATTGGTACAGCGTCGAAACAAGGTATGGAATTAAATAAGCTAATGTTGCTACAACGATAGCAAAATTATAAGCTTCTGATACAGTACCAGAAATCGTTGAGAATAAGAAAATTTGCGTCATCACATTTGTAATAAATAATGATTTTGAAGGACTACCTTTTTTATTTGTTTTTGCGAACAACTTAGGGAAAAGTCCATTCTTTGCTGCCTGGTAAGGTACTTCTGAACTAACAACGATCCAGCCAACTGTAGATCCAAATAAAGATACAAGTGCAAGTAAAGCCATGATATATGCGCCTTTATTACCAATTGCTAAATTTAATGCGTCTACTAATGGTTTTTGAGATTCTTTTAAAGCATCTTGTGGAAGAGCTCCCATTGTAAGTAGCGTAATTGACATGTAAATAAGAAGAGCGATAATTAATCCGAAAATAGTAGCTTTTTTTACATCACGCTGAGATTTTGCGCGGTTAGAAAGCATTACGGCAGATTCAATACCGATAAATGCCCAAAGTGTTGCAATAGCAGCTGAATTGATTTGTCCACCTAACGAAATTGATTGTCCTGCTTCATTCATAAATGTTTGGCCGTCTCCGAAATTAGAGGCATTGAAAATGAATAATGTGATTACAATAAACATTGTAAATCCGATAATTTTTGCAATGGTAGCAAGCAGATTCATATTTCCAGCTCGGTCAATATTTTGAGAAAGAATGTATTGAATTCCCCATAACATAAGGCTACATACGAGGAAAGTTAATCCTTTTCCGAGTTCTAATGAAAATCCGTTCGTTGAAAAGAGAATTTGCTTACTTTGTAAAACTGGAAAGAATGTTGATAAATATCCAGCAAAGGAAATAATAACAGATGCTGTTGCAGCCCAGTTCGCAGCCCAATATCCCCAGGCCATGCTATATCCTGCAACTTTACCCGCTTTTTTTGAAGGGAACATTGCTTGAGCGTAACTTTGTGGTCCTGCTTTTAATTCTGGCTTGCGAATTGCTAAATTTCCAAATACGAGTGCAATCATAAATACGCCAAGTCCTGTAATACTCCATGCAAGTGTAGAACCCATTGGACCTGATACTTGTGCTAAATTTGCTGGAAGCATAAATACGCCACCGCCAACCATATTTCCGATAACAAAAGCTGTTAAAATCCATAATCCCCATTTTTTCGTTTCCATTTTTGTTAACTCCTTTGTAGTAAGATTTGCTTAAACATCATTTTTTACTAGCTTTTTGGCAATAAAAAAAGAGCCATGTAGATAAAAAATACCTACATGGCTCTTCGCCTAACGTAGGTACAACGGGAATAACCCTTGTACCTACGCGTAATTTTTCCGCTAGGTTTCAAGGGTTACGTATGATGATGATGTTTTTGTGCAAATGTAACTACAATTGTTGTATAAGTAAGCATAGTTCTTTGCTCCCTTTCTCCTCTGATTTTGAAGTTAGTATACTACATGTTTTTTTGAATGAAAAGAAAAATATAAAAATTTTTATAAAAATACGTTTTAGAGATTAAATATTTACCTGTATTTTTCCTATACTGGAAAATAAGTGAGAGATTGGCAGAAGAGTATAGCGTGGTATAATACATATAGAATTAGAAGGTGACAAGGGGCTATTGTAGATGATGAGTAAGTATGAGCAAATTTATACAGAAATCAGTAAGTCTATTGACAATAAACAATTAAAAGAGGGATGCAAAATCCCATCAGAAACTGAATTAATGAAGCAGTATGAGGCAAGTCGAGGTACTGTAAGAAAAGCAGTAGATTTATTGCAAGAGCGTGGATATGTTCAGAAAATACATGGAAAAGGTGTTTTTGTTTTAAAGCGAAAAAACATTGAATTCAACTTTGGTGGTATTGTAAGTTTCCAAGAAGAAAATGAACGTTTAGGACGTCATTGTATTACAGAAGTCGTAGAAATAGAGAAAGTAAAAGCGACAAAAGAAGTTGCAAAACTATTAAACGTGAAAGAAAAAACAGAAATAGATCATATTAAACGCGTACGAAATATTGATGGAGAAAAAGTAATTTTGGATATCAATCATTTTGTGTCGGAATATATTCCAGGATTAACGAGTGAAATTGCGACGGAGTCCATTTATAAATACATTGAAAAAGAACTAGGGCTTCATATTAGTTACTCACAGAGGGTAATTGAAGTGCAACCATGTACAGAGGACGATAGAAAGTATTTAGATTTAAATGGGACAGACTATGTTGTCGTTGTGAAAAACTTTACACATTTTTATGATGGAAGTCAGTTTGAATATACAGAATCACGCCACCGCTTAGATATTTTTCATTTTTCGGATGTGGCGCGGAGAAAGTAAAGAGGTGGAACAAACTATTGTTTCATCTCTTTTTTTATAAAAAAACACAAACTCGTATATACGAGTGTTGACTAACTTATATATACGAGTTAATATGTAAGTGTAAACGGTATCAAAAAAAGAAAAGAGGGACGGGAATATGGGGAAAGACTATCGTAAAACAGCAGAGGAAGTGTTGCAGTATATTGGTGGGAAAGACAATATTGAACAAGCTGCGCACTGTGTAACGAGGCTCCGTATCGCTTTAAAAGATGAAAGCAAAATAGATAACGATAAATTGCAGTCTGTTTCATTAGTGAAGGGAGCGTTTCATAACGCTGGGATATTTCAAATTGTAATCGGCCCGGGAGATGTTGATCGAGTATATGCCGAATTGATAACGCTTGCAGGTATGAAAGAAGCGACAGTAGCTGACGTAAAAGATTCTGGAAACCAAAAGTTAAATCCAGCTCAAAAGTTTGTAAAAGTATTTTCAGATGTATTTATGCCGATATTACCAGCAATCGTAACAGCTGGTTTACTAATGGGAATTAACAATCTATTAGGGGCAAAGGACTTATTTTTTGAAGGTAAAAATTTATTAGATGTGTATCCAAACTTAAGTGGGCTTTGGGATTTAATTAATATGATGGCGAATACAGCATTCGTATTCTTACCAGCACTTGTCGGTTGGTCAGCAACGAAGCGTTTTGGTGGTAGTCCGATATTAGGGATTGTTATGGGGTTAATGCTTGTGCATCCTGCCTTATTAAACGCGTGGGATTATGGAAAAGCAGCGACTGGTTTAGATGGACAAAAGATTGAGTACTTCGATATTTTAGGATTATTTCAAATTGAAAAGGTAGGGTATCAAGGTCAAATCTTGCCTGTCTTAGTAGCAGCATTTGTATTAAGTAAAGTGGAAATCTTCTTAAAGAAACATGTACCAAATGCAATACAATTATTAGTTGTACCAATTACAACGATTGTCGTAACAGGTGTGTTGGCGTTAGGGATTATTGGTCCAGTTACACGTCATATTGGAGATTTATTAACAGCTGGATTAGTAGGTGTATATGAAACTGTGCCAGTAGTTGGAGCAGTATTGTTTGGAGCATTATATGCACCGCTTGTAATTACAGGTATGCATCATATGTTTATTGCTATCGACTTACAATTAATTGCACAGCACGGTGGTACATTCATTTGGCCAATGATTGCTCTTTCTAACATTGCGCAAGGTAGTGCAGCACTTGCAATGTTCTGGATTTCTAAAAATCAAAATGATAAAAGCATGGCATCGACATCAGCGATTTCAGCATATTTCGGTATTACAGAGCCAGCTATGTTTGGTGTGAACTTACGAAATAAATTCCCATTCTATGCAGCAATTATAGGATCGGCTGTGGCAGCGATATTTATTACGTTAAATGGTGTATTAGCACCTGCTATCGGAATTGGCGGATTACCAGCATTTATTTCTATCATTCCGAAATCGATTCCAATGTTTATTGTAGGAATGGTTATCGCAGTTGTAATCCCGTTTACGTTAACGTGGTTATTTGCAAAACGAGTAAAACAGAAGTAGGAGGAAGTTAAACATGAAGGATTGGCATAAAAGTGTAGTTTATCAAATTTATCCGAAGAGCTTTAATAGCTATTACAATAAAGAAACCGGTGATATAAAAGGGGTTACAGAAAAACTAGATTATTTAAAAGAATTCGGAGTAGATTATATTTGGTTAACACCGATATACCAATCACCACAAAATGATAATGGATATGATGTAAGTGATTACTACAGTATTGATCCATCTTACGGAACGATGGAAGAGTTTGAAGAGCTTTTAGAAGAAGCAAAGGCACGTAACATTGAAATTATGCTGGATATCGTTGTAAATCATAGTTCGACGGAACATAAGTGGTTTAAGGAAGCGAAGAAAGATAAAAATAGTCCATATCGTAATTACTATATTTGGCGTGATGAAAAAAATAATTGGCAATCTAAGTTTGGTGGATCTGCTTGGAAGTATGATGAGAAGACAGAGCAGTATTTTTTACATCTATTTGATGAGACACAAGCTGATTTAAATTGGGAAAATGAAAAGCTTCGTGAAGAAGTATATGATATGATGCGTTTTTGGCTAGATAAAGGGGTAACTGGATTCCGATTAGATGTTATTAATTTAATTTCAAAAGATCAACAGTTCTTAAATGATGACGGAAGTACGGCGACAAGCGATGGTCGTAAATATTATACAGATGGTCCGCGTGTTCATGAATATTTACAAGAGATGAACCAAAATGTTTTTGAAGGGAAAGATGTCATTACAGTTGGAGAAATGTCATCTACGACAATTGATAATTGTATTAAATATTCGAATCCTGATCGTAATGAACTGAGCATGACATTTAGTTTCCATCATTTAAAAGTAGATTATCCGAATGGTGATAAGTGGACGAAGGCTAATTTTGATTTCATTAAATTAAAAGAGATTATGTCTAATTGGCAAATTGAAATGCAAAAGGGCGGCGGATGGAATGCGTTATTCTGGTGTAATCATGACCAGCCTCGTATTGTGTCACGCTTCGGTAATGATGAGAAGTATAGAAATGAATCTGCAAAAATGTTAGCGACAGCTATGCATATGTTGCAGGGCACACCTTACATTTATCAAGGCGAAGAAATCGGTATGACGAATCCTAAATTCGAGTCTATTGAGCAATATCGCGATGTGGAATCGTTAAATATATATGATATAAAGCTAGAAGAAGGATTATCAAAAGAAGAGATTATCGGGATTTTAAAACAAAAATCTCGTGACAACTCCCGTACTCCAATGCAGTGGAATGAAGAGATGAACAGTGGCTTTACAACAAGTACACCTTGGATTTCAGTTGCTGAAAACTTTAAAGAAATAAACGTAGAGAAGGCACTAGAAGATAAAGAGTCTGTATTTTATCATTATAAAAAACTAATTGAACTAAGAAAAACATATGATGTAATTACAGAAGGAAAATACGCTATTTTGGATGAAAATGATCCTAAAATTTGGGCATATACTCGTACTACAGAAAGTGAAGTGCTACTTGTTATAAATAACTTCTATGGAGAAGAAATAACGTACTCTGTACCAGCGAACGTTCAATTAGATGGAATGAAACAAGAAGTACTACTGTCGAATTATAAAGATTCCAGCAAGGATATTATAAAACTTAACTTAAGACCATATGAATCAATTGTGTATCGATATACGAAATAAGAAGGTTGTATGCCCGCGTGGCATACAACCTTTTATTTTAAGACACCGCTGTATAAAATATTTACTTCTACCTCTGGTTTGAATTTTACTTTTGCATAATCTTTATTCCAATTTTTTTTCTTCCATAAGTCAGGATGATAGGCGATAAGATGTCTTCCAATACCGAAAGCATCACAATTTGCCTTTTGTAGTTTGTTTGTTATTTTTTTCGCTTCTTTCGTGAGTTGTTTAGAAAGTTCTTTATTTAACTTTTCTCTGTCAGCCATTGTATACAGATTATCTCGCGGGGATTCAAGTGCTATCACTTTTAGTTGAAGCTTAATGTGAGCATAAACATTTCCTTTTTTATCTGTTGTTATTTGTAAGTCTCGTTTTAATTTTCGATTGCTAATTTCCATTGTTAAATAATCAGATGTTTTCTCTGATTCATCACTAGTAAGTTTTTGGGTTATACGGGCACTTGTTCCCATTTTTCCGGTTAATAACACGAATAAAACAGAGTGTCTCAAAGGTAAATGCCCAGTTAATTTATCATTGTTAAATAAAGCTAATCCGTTTGTAATTACTTCTTTTCCTTTTATTTTTATAGAAGGGAGGGTAAAGTCTTTACCGGGATCTAACATTTTTGTAGCAGCTGTTTCTAAAGTTTCTTTTGGAAATACACTCATATCTTCTAAGCTTTTCACTTTTTTCTTTAGAAAATCTCCAATTAGTAAATTTCCTACTTTCTTTTTTTCTAGTATCTCGGATGTTTCACCATCTACTGCAATAAGTTTTACTAAAGCAGTTGGGTTTGTTGGGTCCCGAAAGCTGACATCTAAATAGGGGAGTATACCTTTTTTTAGAATTTTGGTTCCTAGTAATTGAACACCATATTTGAAGTAGCGAATATTTCCAGTTACATTTTTTTTTAGGGCATCGCTTGTATCCCTTATGTTATGCCCGGTTGCTGAATGTATTTCATTTTCGAATGAAGATTGCTCTCCGCTTGAACTTTTTACGAGCTCGATTGTTTGCTGGAGTTTATTCTCTTCCGTAATATCAGATCCAATACTATAAGCTAACCTCGCCTCCCTTAATGGTTCTTGATCCCAGCATCCAGAAAGGAATGAACAAGCACATAATATAGAAAGTAATTTAACTCTTTTTTTGAACATACTGTTCTCCTTTCTTATTTCTTATTACTGAATAAAGTAGAAATAGAAGAGGGAGGACAACAATGAAAATATAGGTGAACTTATCAGTGAAAGTTGAAATTACTTTTAATTCTTCCGGTGTATCTATAAATAAGGCTACACTAAAAGTAATAATACCAACGATTGGAACAGCTTTTTTATGATTAGCAAGATTGAATATATGTCCAATTCCGATTGAAGCAGCACAATAATAACTAGCAATAGAAGCCACAACTGTTATCATCCATATTGGTATGAATAGTAAATCAGTCCGATCTATAATCCCGATATGTAGAGAACGCAATAAGTAAGCAACTGGCTCTGGAATAAGTTCAATTTGCTTTGGACTAAATACGATAAAGCAAATCCAAACAGTAAAAGTATAAAAAAGAGTTACAAATCCATTAGCGATAGAAATGGCCTTCAGTTTTGCGACAGAACTGCCATTTACTTTTGGGAAAGCGATAAGAATGATTTCAAAACCATACATGGCTGTAATTGTTTCCTTGGATGCTTGAATTATATTCCACCAGCCGGCTTCTGTAATGGGAAAAATATAAGAGAAATCAGCTCGGGAAAGCCCTAAGGCAATTAAAAGGGCCATTGGAATAATGAGGATAGAGGCCATGACATAAAATCGTACGATGACTTTAAAAGTGTTATAAGCTACATAACAACAAGCTATTGTAAATAGCATGAGAATGGCAGACCAAGGAGTAGCTTGTAATATCCAAACTTTAATGACATTACAAGCATTTAACATAACCGTCATACCGATAAGGGTGAAATAAAAAACATAAGCTAAGCCTAATAGTTTTCCAAACTTATTACCAAATAGCATACAAACACTTTCATACATATCTGCATCAGGAAATCGTTTTAAGAAAAGCCACATAAGTAAAATAATAAGTTGAATTGCAAGCCCGGCGATGAGGGCAGAAATCCATCCGCCACCTTTTGCTATCGGATGAAGACGGTTAGGTAGAGAAAGTATACCAACCCCAATTTGGCATTGAATAACGAAAAAGGTAAATTGAACAAGTGAAATTTTACTTTGCGTGTTTGTCACCGTCCTCATCCTCCCTCGCTACATGTTGGCGTTGCATTTTTTTCGGTTTTGGATCATGTGGCCGTTCCCAAAATGACCAAATTGGTAGTCTTACAAAAGAATCTTTCATATCTTTAATCCGCATTGGGGCAACAGGAGAAAGATATGGTGTATGAAATGAATGTAGCTGACATAAGTGAACGAAAGTTATAATTAGGCCGAACGATATTCCTACATATCCGAATAGGGCAGCAAGGAGCATTAACGGAAAACGGAGAATCCGGACTGCTGAGCTCATATCGTTTGATGGAACGAGAAAAGATGAGATTGCAGTTAAAGCTACAACGATAATCATTGTGTAAGAAACGAGTCCGGCTTTTACAATTGCATCACCAATTACTAAACCACCTACAATACCAATTGTTTGTCCAACTCGGCTCGGCAGACGAATACCAGCTTCTCGTAATAATTCAAAAATCAGTTCCATTAAGAGAGCTTCAAAAATAGGAGGGAGCGGTACTTTTTCTAATGAAGCTTTAATTGTATAAACGAGTTCAAGTGGCAACACATCAGGATGAAAAGCAACCGTTGCGATATATATAGCTGGTAAGAGAAAGGCTATTAAAAAACTCACTAAGCGAATCATTCGGACGAAAGAACCGACAATCCAGCGATTATTATAATCATCTGGTGATTGATAGAAAGCAAATAGTGTAACAGGTACGATGAGCGCTGTTGGATCTCCGTCAGATAGAATAGCAACTCGTCCTTCCATTAAATTTGCTGCGACTCTATCTGGACGCTCTGTATTTAATTGCTGCGGAAATGGTGAAAAAGACGTATCCTCTATAAATTCTTGTATATATCCCGGAGGCATAAGTGCATCTGTCTTAATCGTTTCTAACCTTCTTTTTACTTCTGTAACTAAATCGTCATTTGCTATGTTTTGCATGTAAGCAATTGCCACTTTCGTATGCATTTCTTCACCCAGTGTGAAATATTTAACGACGACGTTTGGACTTTTTATGAGTTTACGAATGGAAGCTAAATTGGTTGCTAAATCTTCTACAAAACCAGTATGTGGTCCACGTACAATGCCTTCATTATCAGGCTCTGCTATATCTCTCTTTAAAGATAAAGCTGTTTCGAAAATACAAAAACTGTCGACTTGTTCATGAAAATATAATGATTTTCCTTGTAATAAAAGCTGCACACCATACTTTAAATTCGTTTCTTTTTTCATATTTAATGTGGCAAAAACTTTACTTAAAGACAAATCCGACCGAGTTAATAAAGGATCAAGAGCTAATTGGTGAATTAAATTTGGGTCTGCTAAAGATTCGATATATAAGATTGTTCCTTTGCCACTTTGAAATGGGACATCTAATTTTTTTATATCATCTGAGTGACATAGCTTATTTTCAATGTAATTAATATTTTCCGGAAGTGATGGAAACATATGCTTTTTGTTATTATCTTGTTGTGAACTTTCCTGTTCGGTCATAATTTCCACCTCTTTTAAAGTGCAATTGTTTCTGTTAATTTTTGTCGTTTGTGAGAAATTTATGCTTGAATTATTTTTTTAAAAAGAGGGTTGAAAGTTACGTTACATTGTCTTTTGTATATTATTCAATTTTATAGCAGTACTTCTAACATTTTTGTCGAATTAAGAAGATATATAGGAGGGATACATATGGAAATAGCTGTAGAACGAGTTTTTACAAAAGAGATTTTAGCAAGAGCAGCAAAGGCATTTCATGTAACAGTGGAAGAAAAGCCGCTTGGAGATTTTGAGAATTATATTTTTAAGGCGAAGGATGATAATGAAGAAGACTATGTATTACGTTTAACACATTCTTCGCATCGCTCTAAACAAGAGGTAGAAGCTGAACTAGATTTTTTACGATATGTTGCGGAGAATGGGGCAAAGGTAGCAGGACCTCTTTACTCAACTTCTCAAAATCTTGTAGAAGAAATTGGAGCGGAAGATAGCACTGTCTTTTTTGCATCTTTATTTACATATGCAAAAGGTGAGCAAGTAAAAGGAGAAGAATCGCCTTATTGGGGAGAGACTTACTTTGAAGCGTGGGGAAAAGCAATTGGCCAACTGCATCGCCTAACAATGAACTACCCTAAAACAGGCTATCGTGATACGTGGGAAGAAGATGAGAGCGGGATTGTTAATGAATTAGAAGATGATCAAGTGAAAAAGATTGCAGCGATATTAATGGATGAAATAAAGGCTCTTCCAATTGAAAGAGAAACGTTCGGTCTTATGCACGGTGACATTCATCCAGGTAATTTTCATTATGATGGAAAAGAGCTAACTATCTTTGATTTTGATGATGCGGCCTATAATTACTTTATACACGATTTAGCGATGGTTCTCTATTACTCTGTTCTATTTACACCGTGGACAGCGGAAGAGAAGACAGACTTTGCTCGTAAACAGTTACAAGCGTTAAGGAAAGGCTATGAGTATGAGCACAGACTGGCGGATAGTTGGTATGAATCGATACCGTTGTTCTTACGTTTGCGTGACATAGGTCTATACGGCACGCTTCAAAAGAAGTTTAAAGGGAAAGATATGCCAGATAACTTCCGGAAATTATCTGAAGAATTATATAAAAGAATTGTAAGCAAAGAAGCAATTGTGAATATATAATACATTTTGTTCAAAACAAAGCATACAAAATAAATGTATGCTTTGTTTTTTTATACAAAAATATGTTTGTTTTATTAAAATAATATTGTTATAGATTCGGTATACACTTATAATTTTATATATATTCTGAATATTCTTTATAAAGAAGGGGGAGGAATGGTGGAAGCTTTCGTAAATTGGTTAAATAATATTGTTTGGAGTCCCGCACTTGTTTATTTATGTTTAGGAGTAGGTTTATACTTTTCCATTCGAACGAAGTTTTTACAAGTAAGACATGTAGGAGAAATGGTGAAGCTGACATTTCAAGGAGAAAAATCAGAGGCTGGTGTTTCTTCATTCCAAGCGTTAGCACTTTCGTTATCAGGGCGCGTTGGGACAGGGAATATAGCTGGGGTAGCAACGGCAGTTGCATTCGGTGGACCAGGAGCTGTATTTTGGATGTGGGCAGTAGCTTTTTTAGGAGCAGGATCAGCTTATGTAGAGTCGACACTCGCACAAATATATAAGACGAAACATCAAGGACAGTTTCGTGGTGGACCTGCTTATTACATTGAAAAAGGTTTAGGTGTGAAATGGTATGCTTTAGTATTCGTTGCAGCTACAATTCTGGCAACTGGGCTTTTACTACCAGGTGTGCAGGCGAATAGTATTGCTGTAAGTTTAGAAACGGCTTTTGGAATTGACACTACAGTATCAGGAGCTTTATTAGTAGTTGTATTAGCTCTTATCATTTTCGGTGGAGTAAAGCGAATTGTTAACGTTGCACAAGTTGTCGTACCGTTTATGGCTGTTGGTTATATTTTAGTAGCTTGCGTCATTGTTGCTATGAATATTGAAAAATTGCCAGAAGCATTTATGTTAATTATAAGAAGTGCATTTGCATTAGAAGCAGCATTTGGTGGTATTATCGGTTTAGCAATTTCTTGGGGAGTAAAACGTGGTATTTATTCTAATGAAGCAGGGCAAGGAACTGGGCCACATGCAGCGGCAGCAGCTGAAGTATCACATCCAGCTAAGCAAGGCTTAGTGCAAGCATTTTCCGTTTACATTGATACATTATTTGTTTGTTCAGCAACAGCATTTATGATGATTATTACAGGCATGTATAACGTATTTGATGCAAGCGGAAAAAACTTTATCGTAAATAAATTAAATGGTGCACAGCCAGGACCTGGATATACACAGGCAGCAGTAGAGTCTGTTTTCCCTGGATTTGGAAACGGTTTCGTTGCAATCTCGTTACTATTCTTTGCATTTACAACAATTATGGCGTATTACTACATTGCAGAAACGAATATCGCGTACTTAAATCGTGATAAAGACCGTCCGTGGTTGTCTATGGTATTAAAATTTGTATTTTTAGGAACTGTATTCTACGGTTGTATAAAAACAGCAGCAACGGCTTGGGCTTTAGGTGATATCGGTGTAGGGATTATGGCATGGGTAAATATCATTGCGATTTTATTGTTACAAAAACCTGCATTAGTTGCATTAAAGGATTATGAAAAGCAGAAGAAAGAAGGAAAAGATCCAGTATTTGATCCAGGGCCATTGGGAATTAAAAATGCTGATTTCTGGGAACATGAATACGGAAAAGATAAGAAAGAAGAAGTATCTTAACTTAATAGAATAGAAATGAAAAAGCAAAGGGAAAATGCCTTTGCTTTTTTTTATGGACAAAATGAGGCTGGAAGTTATTTTTTTGCCTATTTTTGAATATAAAAAGAATGTACATGCTTTGTTAGAGGGAGGGGGGAGTATGTTGATAGAATTTCGTAATGTAAATAAATATTATGGCAACTTTCAAGTTTTAAAAGATATTAATGTGCAAGTGAAAAAAGGTGAAGTGGTAGTAGTTGTTGGGCCTTCTGGATCAGGAAAAAGCACGTTGCTTCGGTGTATAAATCAATTAGAGACAATTACAGATGGAGAGTTAATTGTACAAGATACGGATGTACACAATGCCAAAACGGATATGAATGAATTACGCCGAAATATCGGGATGGTTTTTCAGCATTTTTATTTATATCCACATAAAACGGTTCTTCAAAATATTACACTAGCGCCTATTAAAGTAAATAAAGTTTCAAAAGAAGAAGCGGAGAAAACCGCAATGTTTTATTTAGAGAAAGTAGGGATTCCAGAGAAGGCTAGTGTATATCCGCATCAATTATCCGGAGGACAACAGCAAAGGGTGGCAATTGCTAGGGGGCTCGCAATGCAGCCGGAAATTATGCTATTCGATGAACCTACGTCTGCTCTTGATCCAGAGATGATCGGGGAAGTACTTGATGTTATGAAAACGCTAGCTAAAGAAGGGATGACGATGGTTGTTGTCACGCATGAGATGGGATTTGCGCGAGAAGTAGCAGATCGGATTTTATTTATGGATGATGGCAAGATTATTGAGGATACAACACCGGCGCAATTTTTTGCGAGTCCTGAACAAGAAAGAGCACGTTTATTTTTAAGTCGAGTGTTAAATCATTAAAGGAGGAATTTTATGATTAAAATGAAAAAGTTGTTTACCTTAATCGTATTTTCATGTTTATTCGTACTTGTCGTTGCTGGGTGCGGAAGTAAAAAAGATGAGGCGAAAGAAACGAATACGAAGCAAGGCGGGGCCATTGAGCAAATTAAGAAGCGTGGGAAACTAGTAGTTGGGGTGAAGAATGATACGAACTTATTCGGATTGAAAAACCCTTCAACAGGGCAGGTAGAAGGATTCGATGTTGATGTTGCAAAGGCGCTTGCGAAAAAAATTCTCGGAGATGAAAAGAAACTAGAATTAAAAGAAGTAACGTCTAAAACGCGTATTCCACTATTGAAAAACGGTGACATTGATGCAATTATCGCAACAATGACAATCACAGAGGAACGTAAAAAAGAGGTAGATTTTTCAGAGGTATATTTTAAAGCAGGGCAGTCGTTGCTCGTGAAAAAAGGGAGCGATATTAAAAGTATTGATGATGTGAAAAAGGGTGTGAAAGTGTTAGCAGTAAAAGGTTCAACATCTACAAATAACATTCGTCAAAAGTCACCGGAAGCGACTGTATTAGAATTTGAAAATTACAGTGAGGCATTTACGGCGTTAAAAGCAGGAAAAGGTGATGTTTTAACGACAGATAATGCAATTCTTTACGGCATGGCAAAACAAGATTCGAATTATGAAGTTGTAGGGAAAATTTTTACGGATGAGCCGTACGGGATTGCGGTGCAAAAAGGTGCGGATGATTTAACGAAAGAGATTAATAGCTTGCTAAAAGATATGAAGGCGAGTGGGGAGTACGACAAACTGTATGAGAAATGGATTGGGCAAAAACCAGAGAAGTAAAGTGAAACTTGATTTCTAGTGATAAATAGTAAAAGCGAGAGGATGAGAGTACTCATCCTCTTCTTGTAAAGAAAGAGGGGAGAGTATGTGCCTGATTTTTCTATATTAACGAATAACATTGATATGTATTTAGAGGGCTTTAAATATACAGTGTTGTCTAGTGTAATTGCATTAATAGGCAGTTTTATTTTAGGGGTAGTATTGGCGGTAATGCGTATTGCACCGATTCGCATTTTAAATTGGTTGGGAGCTGCTATTGTAGAATTTGTAAGAAATATTCCGCTCGTATTAATTGCATTTATATTCTATTTCGCTTTACCTGTAGTAGGAATTACTTTAAATGGTTTTGTAGCAGGAACAGTTACGCTTACGGTATATACTGCAGCATTTATTGCCGAAGTCATTCGCGCAGGTATTTTATCAGTCGCGAAAGGCCAAATGGAGGCAGCACGTTCTTCAGGATTGACTTATACGCAAGCAATGTACTATGTCGTTTTACCTCAAGCGATGAAAATCGTAATCCCTCCTTTAGGAAATCAATTTCTCAATTTAGTAAAAAACTCTTCCATACTCGGAATTATCGCTGGTACGGATTTAATGTATCAAGGAGATTTAATTTCAACGAAAACATTTGTTACGTTCGACGTGTATATATTTGTTGGGATGTTTTATTTAATATTAACGATTCCGCTCAGTATGCTAGTGCGTTATTTAGAAAAACGCTTGGCAAAGGAGGCGGTGTAAATGGATTTTAAGGGAGCAATAACAGGTGATCATATTCTCTTTTTATTAAAAGGATTGCTTATAACGTTAGAGGTAGCGCTCGTAGCAATTGTACTTAGTTTTATTATTGGTAGTGTAATAGGGATTGTGCGGTACACAAAAATACCGGTCGTCTCACAAATACTAGGTTTTATCGTTGAAGTGATTCGGAATTTACCGTTACTTTTAATTATATTTTTTACTTATTTTGCACTACCTGAAGCGGGCTTGAAATTAGAAATTATAACAGCCACAATTGTCGCTTTAACAATATTTGAAGCTGCAATGATATCTGAAATTGTTCGAAGCGGTCTATCATCTATCGAAAAAGGGCAAATCGAAGCAGCGAGGTCTTCCGGATTAACGTATGTTCAAGCGCTATGGCATATTATTTTGCCACAGGCATTAAGAAGAATGGTTCCGCCGCTTGTTAGTCAGTTTATTTCATTACTGAAAGATACGGCGCTCGCAGTTGTTATATCATTACCAGAACTTATGCATAACGCTCAAATTATTAGCGGACAGAATGTAAATTATATGATTCCGACTTTTATAGTAGTAGCTTGTATGTACTTTATCGTAAATTATAGTTTATCAATTTTATCGAGAAGATTAGAACTTCGTTAACCCTTACAAAATATGTAAGGGTTTTTCCTTGTTTACCCTTATTTTCCTCTAAATAGAATCTGAATCTTACAATAATTCGATTTTTTATATTATTTTATCAGAAAAGTTTTAATTTTATATAGAAATTGTAACCGCTTTCGTGTATATTTTTATTATCAGAAAATTTTAACAAGATATAGGGGTATTGGTAGGGGGAGGATTTAGATGCAGCAACCAACGAACGAGCAATTACATCGTACGATGAAGAGTAGACATTTATTTATGATCGCACTAGGTGGTGTAATCGGGACTGGTTTTTTCTTAGGTTCAGGTTACACCATTAATCAGGCTGGACCAGGGGGAGCCATCCTTTCATATTTAGTAGGCGGATTTATTATGTATTTAACAATGCTTTGTCTTGGCGAATTAACGGTAGCGATGCCAGTTTCAGGTTCTTTCCAAAAGTATGCGACGAAGTTTATTGGACCAGGAACGGGCTTTATGATCGGCTGGCTATATTGGCTTGGCTGGGCAGTAACAGTAGGACTAGAATTAACGTCAATCGGTTTAATGATGAAAAGATGGTTTCCGAATGTTGATGTTTGGGTATGGTGTCTCGTATTCGGCGTTATTCTATATGCGTCAAATGCAATTTCGGCGAAAAGTTATGCTGAATTAGAATTTTGGTTCTCTAGTATTAAAGTGGTTACAATTCTTGCATTTGTTGTTCTAGGTGGTAGTGCATTACTAGGGTTTATATCATATGACGGAAAAGAAGCAGCACCTCTTTTCTCTAACTTTGTAAGCGATGGTGGATTATTCCCGAATGGACTAGCTGCTGTATTACTTACGATGATTACAGTTAACTTCTCGTTCCAAGGAACAGAGTTAATCGGGATTGCAGCAGGAGAAAGTGAAAATCCAGAAAAAACAATTCCACGTGCGATTCGTAATACAGTATGGCGTATTATGTTATTCTTCATTTTAACAATGACAATTTTAGTAGGATTAATTTCTTGGAAAGAAGCAGGCGTAATTGAAAGTCCATTCGTAGTTGTATTTGATAAAATCGGTATTCCATATGCAGCTGATATTATGAACTTCGTTATTATTACTGCTTTATTATCTGTAGCGAACTCAGGATTATATGCAGCAACTCGTATATTATGGTCACTTGCAAATGAAGGAATGGCACCAACTTCCTTCAAGAAAGTAAATAAAAGAGGTATTCCAATTACAGCGCTAGTCGTAACGATTGCGGTAGCTGGTCTTTCTTTATTCACAGGTTTCCTTGCAGAAGATACAGTATACATGTACTTATTATCTATAGCTGGTTTATCGGCTGTATCAAGTTGGATCATTATTGCTCTATCGCAACTGCGCTTTAGAAGTCAGTATATAAAAGGCGGAGGAAAGTTAGAGGACTTAAAGTATAGAACACCGCTATATCCGATTGTTCCTATTTTAGCTTTAATTACAAATAGTATCGTTGTTATTAGTTTAGCGTTTATTCCTGAACAACGAATGGCGTTATATTGTGGTATTCCATTTATCATTTTCTGCTATATATATTATTATATGAGTAAGAAACGGCAGAAACCGATGAAAGTGGAGATGGAAAAAACAAATGAAACTAACAATCAAACACGATGATATAGAGGCAAATTTATCGTATGATCAATTAGCAATTGGAAAAGAAAACGGATATTCACCGTTACAATTACTCGTTTCCTCTATCGCAGGATGTAGTGCAATTGTCTTTCGCACAATTTTAGAAAAGAAACGTATTCCATACGATACGTTTACAATTGAAACTGAAATTGGGAGAAGTGAAGCTTTATCGAAACCAGTTGAAAGTATTCATTTGCACTATAAAATTAAAGCACAAAACATTACAGAAGAGCAGTTGGACAAGGCGTTGCAACTTGCAGTGAAAAATTGCACGATTGTTCAATCTGTAAAAGATAGTATAAAAGTTACGGAAACAATTGAACTAATAAAGTGAAATATAAAAACGTGAGAATATAGCTCTCACGTTTTTATGTTTTTAATAAAAGGGGAAAGTATGATGGAATGTTTAGGTTGTAAATTAGCAAACGAAGAAGAAAAAATATATAAAGTATATGAAGATGAATATGTAACATGCTTTTTAGATCATGAACCTTTTTATCCAGGCCATACTTTAATTGTGCCGAAGCAGCATGTTGTAGAAGTAGACGAATTAGATGATATTGTAGCGAAATCCATTATGGATGCTTCTAAGATTATTACAAAAGCGATTAAGGCATTATATAAACCAGATGGAATTACAATTTGCCCCGCATTAACGGGCAGTAAGACCCCATATCTCAAAATTCAGTGAAAACAAAGAAGTTAGTTTGGGGATCCAACTGCCCGTAAAAGCCCGATTGGTTCAACTAATAATCAGTGGGGGATGAACAAAACCCCCACTGATTAAAGTTTCACTTTATCAAAATGGTGGAATCTTTAACGAACTAACGCACTATCATATGCATGTCGCACCAAAGTATAAAGAGCGCTCGTTTGCTGAGTTTTATACAGTACAACCGGGAGAGAAGGAGAGTCATAACTTAGAAGAGACAAAGAATTTGTTAAAAGAAGCGATAGAGCAAATACTGCTTACTGAAAAGACATAAGTGGGATGTTCTTAATGGAACAGTCAGGAAAATTCTAATAAACAAAAGCCCAATTTCTCAGTTAAAATAGAGAAATTGGGCTTTTGTTTATTCTATTATTAAATTTTATCTATAAAAAGATTTTGCATTGTCACTTAAAAATTGGGCTTTTGTTTATTCTATTATTAAATTTTATCTATAAAAAGATTTTGCAGTGTCACAAAGTATAGCGCTCATTCGTTATATAGAGTGAGAGGAGGAATTATATGAAGGTTACAAACAACGATTATGAAAAGATGGAAGAGCTATATGAGTTGTATGAACAAAAAATTTATTATGTAGCTTATTCTATTTTAAATAATATTCAACAGGCTGAAGATGCGGTTCAAGAGACGTTTATTACTCTTTATAAGAACTTGGAAAAGCTCCATAGCTTGAGCATTGAAGAGCTTAAACGTTACATTTTGAGGGTCGCGAAAAACAAGGCAATTGATAGTTACCGGAAAAATAAACGACATGAAACATTCTTAGAAGAATATGAAAGAGAATCAACAGAAGCAGTAGATGAAAATATAGAAGAGTGGGAAAAACGTGTAATGTCCGAGGATCAAATTGATGCATTGCTAAAAGAGTTAAATGAGTCTAACAGACAGGTGTTAAAGTACAAAGTCTTTTATAACTTAACGTATCAAGAAATTTCAAGTGTCATGGGAATAACGGAGGCAAATGTCCGCAAACAGTTTGAACGCGCTCGAAAGCGAGTTCAAAATATGATAGGAGGTATACAACATGACGAATTCAAAGAACTCCAAAGAAATATATGAACTTGCTGAAAAAATTGCTTTAGATGATTTTGATAAATCCGAAGAACAACATGAATTTTCACATACATATACGCGCAAAAAGAAATTGTTTATGGAGGAAATGAAGCTGAAAGATGGACAACCACAGAAAAAGCGTAAAAGACATCGTATGTTAATCGCTGCTGCCTGCTTATTGATTGGTATGCCGACAACCGTTTTTGGTGCAGTAAAAGTCTATAATATGATTGTTCAAAAACAAAATTATGAAGTAAATGTGTCGGCAACAAATAAGGACACGAAAAAGGCTGATAAGTGGTATAAGCTGAAAATCGATAAATTACCAGAAAATATGGAAGCAATTGATGACAGTGCTATGAAATATTCATTTAAAGATAACTACGCACTAGGTGGATTTTCATTTGCTCTTTGGAGAGTAGGGGGGAATTCAGATTTTCCAACTCTGTACTCGAAAAGTTATGAAGAACAAGAGATAAATGGTAAGAAGGCAGTAATTATCCATAGAGAAACTGGTAATAAAGATTTAATGTTTAATAGAGTGATTTTTCTCTATTTTGAGGAAGAGGGAATTATGTTACAAAGTTATATTGGAAACGATATAAACGAAGAACAAATGATAGATGTGTTAGGGAGCATTTCACTTGAGCCCACGTCAAAAGAAAAGTCATCACATATAAGTGATTATGATAAAAAGTATTTTAGCCAAGAAGGTAAAACAACTAAGGTGATTCCTTTGAAAAAAGATAGCAAACGACTATTTCATATAGGACAAAAGGTTCCAGTAACGATATCTATGGATCAGAGCCAAATTGAATATGTGATAGAAAAAGTTGAAGTTTTTGATTCGATCAAAGATTTTAAGCAAGAAAACTTTAATGAAATGGGATTAGGAAGACTAAGCGAGAATCAAGCTTTGGATCAAGCGAGACAATTGATACCATATAGACGGGATGAATATAAAGTTGGAAATGGTAAAGATTCAATTGATAAACTAGTAGAGTCAAAATTAATTCATCCTAAATTTGTCTACCTGACAACAACAGTGAAAAATATAGGTAAACAGGAGACAGAAGAAATTTATATGCATCCATCCATACAAGTGCTTAAAGGTAAAGGAAATGTATGGAATTATGCTGGGAAAGATGGAATTGCAGAAAGAAATATTATGACGGGTGAAGTGGATTATTTAGAACCTCACGGAGGTGGAAAAAGCTTTTACAATATTGGCAGTATCACACCAGGACAAACCGTAAAGGTTAATCTAGGTTATTTTGTAGATGAGGATAAACTAGATTCAATCTTTTTGGATGCTCTCAATTACAGAGGGACTGGCGACACTGAAAATATGAATGCGAAACATCGTTGGTGGTTTGATATTCGTCAATAGTAACAACTGAACAAAAAAGCTGCTTATATTTAGCAGCTTTTTTCGTCTTCATACATATGTAAAACTTCTTTTGCGCGTATACGTAAACCATCTATCAATTCTTTCGGTTCTAAAACTTTTGCATCTTTTCCAAGTCTATAAAATAAAGGAGTAATAAAGTTAATCTCACCTTTATCAATTGTTGAATTTATATATCCTGTCCCATCCTCGTTTACTATAACGAATTCCTCAAGATAAGGAACGCTTTTACATTGGCGTACGCCTTCTGTTGTCAGTAAAACATGTAACTGAGTAGGACTGTGTACTACGTTAGAGTTAGAGGCAAACCACTCTTCTAAATTCATGAATGTATCCTCATTTTCTTCCGTTGATAATATAGAAAGAATACGATCGATGCGATACAGTAATACTTTTTTCCTGCCATAGTCATAGGACGGTAAGTACCATAGCCCGTCATGAGAATATACACCGATAGGATGAACATGTTTTGTTTTTATCCCCGATTTAGATTCGTATTGAAAGTGTAAATTTTTATTTTCAATAGCCGCTGTTAACACTTCGTTTAAAAGTGGGGTCTCAATTGTTCTCTTTGGATTCCAAAAGGCGATATAAGAACGTATTTTATCAACTTTCGCTTTCGCCTCATGTTGTAGAGAGCTATATAGTTTATGAGTGACAGAATTGATTTCTGTATTAAAAGGCAAGTCTCTGTAGTAGCTTAAAGATTGAAAAGCAAAAAAGATGGAGACTGCTTCTTCTTCCGTAAATAAGATAGGTGGAATGATTCTATTCGTTAATACTTTATAGCCTCCGTTACGACCTTGTTCTGCGTAAATGGGTAATCCCATATCACTTAAATCTAAAATGTATCTATGGACAGTACGAACGGAGATATTAAATTCATCAGCTATTTCTTGAGCTGTAAATGTCTTTTTGGCAGAAGCAAATATAAGAATATCTAATAAGCGTTTAGCTTTTGACAAATGTATCACCTTTTTCTTTTTAACATGACATAAAGTGTCATGTTTTATTGTTAGTATATTGTTTACATCATATGTTATCAAGATGAGATGCAGGGAGGAAAAGATATGTCACGTGAAATAGTTTTATTTATTGCGGCGAGCTTAGATGGATATATTGCGAAAGAAAATGATGATTTACAGTGGTTAATGGAAACGGAAGGAGAGGGAGATAACGGTTATACAGAAATGTACGAAACGATTGATACAATAATAATGGGAAAGAAAACGTACGATTATGTAGTAGAGCATACGGAAACATTCCCGTACTTAGATAAAGCATGTTATGTTTTTTCTCGTTCAGAAAAAGGTTCAGACGGAAACGTGGAGTTTGTAAATGAAGATGTAGTGGAGTTTACAACAAGGTTAAAAGCACAAGATGGATCTAAAATATGGATGGTCGGTGGAGGAGAGCTACTGAGAGAATTCTTTAAGAATAATCTAATTGATGAATATATTGTTACGATTACACCGCATATATTAGGTTCTGGAGTTCCGTTATTTCAAGACAAGAACCCGGAAATTAATTTAACTTTAACGGATACGAAACGTTTTGGACAATTTGTAAATTTATATTATAAAGTAAAATGATAAAGAAACACGACTACTGATGGTAGTCGTGTTTCTTTATAGATGGTAATGAAATTATAAAACAAGATCCATGATCAACTTTACTCGTGACAGTAATCGTCCCGCCATGTAGTTCTACGATTTCCTTCACGATAGAGAGCCCTAAGCCAGTTCCACCTGTAGCGCGTGTTCTTGCTTTATCGACGCGGTAAAAGCGGTCGAAAATGTGAGGGAGGTCTTCAGGCGGAATACCTTCGCCTTCATCTGCAATTGTAATGGAAATACGTTTATGTTCTTCTGTAACAGAAATATTTATATGAGAATGCTCTTGTGAATGTCTATAAGCGTTATTTAAAATGTTTACCACAACTTGTTCAAATCGCTGTTCATCTAAGTTTATTAGCAGTGTAGGAGGACAAGAGAAAGAAACTTTAATGTATCTTTCTTTATACATGGCATTTATTTTTTCGGCTATGCGAGTAAGGAAGGTGTGTAAATATACTTCCTTTACTTGAATAGAGAAGTTATGTTGTTCCATTTGTGCAAGTGAAAATAAATCTTGAACTAAGTTCGTAATATAATCAGACTCATCTTTTATAATAGATAAATATCGCAAACGTTGCTCAGGAGATGTGTTTTCCTTTAAAGCAATGTCAGCATAACCTCTTACGTATGTTAACGGTGTTCGTAATTCATGAGCAACGCTTGCTAGAAATTCACTTCGCTCTGTTTTCATATAATGTAAATCATTAGCAAGCGTTTGAATAGACGATGCTAGTTCACCAATTTCGTCATTTCGAGTAGTCGTTAACGAAACAGATAAATCGCCTTTACTCATTTTTTCAGTGGCATGTTTCATGTGTAACAATGGCTTTGTTAACAACCGTGATAATAGAAAGATAGTGATGACTGTTAATAGAAACGTAAAGACTCCGGCAATAATGAATTGTCTTGTTAGCCCGTTAACCATTTCCTCGATTGATTCTGTTCCGAGAAACATATATACGTAGCCTTCCGTTTTTCCAGCCACTACAATGGGGCTAACTGTACATATATAATTAGATGTTTTCCAATGATTTTCTATAATTGCTCCATCATGATCTGTCCGTGTTTGCATCTTTTCAATATGCTTTTTTATAGTAGTATTTATTTCGTTGGATTTAGCTAGTACATCCTTATTTGCATTTGTAATAACGACAGTGGTTTCGGCTTCGGATTCCATTAGTGCAACATGGGAGATTGTTTGCTTATCAAAATACTTTTCAAGGACATCTCGGTGACTATTTCCGCGCTTTAATAAAGCTGTCATTTCTTCATTTACTCTATTGTTGACAAGGCTATAATAAAGCAAGACAAATAGAACACTTTCGATTAAAAGTGTAACAATCAAAAAATAAAATCCGAGCTGAATAGAAATTCGCTTCATTGCTTTGCTCCTTAATCTAGAGTATCAACCCATCGATATCCGACTCCGTAAACAGTTTTTAAATGGTGATCAATAGGGAAATTTACTTTTCGTAATTTATCACGCAAATTACGAATATGTGAATCAACTGTTCTATCTTCTGTATTTGTATTTAATCCCCAAATTCGTTCAATGAGCTGATCACGGCTTAATACGTAGTTCACATGACGTAAAAATAATCCGAGTAAAGAGAATTCGATTGGAGTGAGAAGAAGTTCTTCATTATAGACGGAAACGAAATGCTTTGCCTCATCCCATAAAATACCGTGATATTGGATTTGCGCATCTTGATTCGTACGCCGTAAAACAGCTTCAATTCTTGCGAAAAGCTCCTCTTCATGGAAAGGTTTTGTTATGTAATCATCTGCCCCGAGTTTTAATCCTTGGACGACATCTACTGTTTGATCACGGGCAGTTACCATAATAATAGGAACGTTACTAAAGGAACGAATTCTTTTACATGTTGCCCATCCGTCCATTTTTGGCATCATAATATCGAGTAAAACAAATTTAAAATTTTGGTTTTCTATATGTGAAATAGCTTCTTCACCAGATACTGCACATACGCAGTTATATCCAATTGGGGTCAGATAAAGCATTAATAATTCAAGCATTCTCGGTTCATCGTCTACGAGCAGTATATCAATCATAGAGAGCCCTCCATAGTTATAATCGTTACTTAAAGTTTAATGCAAAATCATGAAGAAATGGTGCAGATTATGATGCATCTGCATAATTTCTTCAGAATTTCTTGTTATTGTAAAGTTGAAATTCCATTTTAGGTAATGATATTGGCTCGAAAATGATTCATACGGAGGCGGTATAGTGAAAAGAATGACCCGAGTTTTGGGGATAACAATAGTTACAGCAGTTGGTCTTGCGGCATGTGGACAAACAAATACAGATCATAAAAACCATGAATCTAAAGAAGAGAAGAAAACAGAGCAGAAGGAAATGAAAATGAAGCAGGAGGTAACTGCGCCGAAAGAAATGAATCAAGGTGCATCGAATGATTTATTAACGACAAGTTTAAAAAATGTAACGAGGTTAAACACAAATGATCCATTGCAAATGGCTGTATTAACTTCACAAACGATATGGCCAGCAACTCATAAAGAGAATCAGCCAGGCGCTGTTATTTTAGTGCCAGTGAGCGAGTGGCAATTAGGGATTGCAAGTGCGGATCTTATTCATCATCCGAATAACGGGGCGATCTTATTTATAGAAAAAGAAAAGGTACCTGAAATGACGTTAAAAGAAATAAAACGGCTAAATCCGCTCGGAACGAAAGATGGAACACAAATTATGGTGATGGGAGATGTCGGTGCATCAATCCTGGAGCAATTAAAAGATTATAAAGTAAAGCAAATAAAGGAAACGGATCCAGCTATATTTGCAAAAGATGTTGATAAAGAGTACGCGGATATAACAGGAAGTTATCCAAATAGCGTCATTATCGGCTCATCCGAAGAGGAAGGACGTTTATATACAACACCAGCTGTAAATTGGATTTCTCATATGCCAGAACCACTACTCTATACAGAAAAGAATAAAGTGCCAGAAGCGACGATAGAGGCATTAAAGATGAGAAAAGATAAAGCAAATATATATGTACTAGGACCAGAAAAAATCGTTTCAAAAGAAGTAGAAAAAGAGTTAAGCAAATACGGGAAAGTAACGCGTATTAGTGGAGAGACTCCAGTAGAAAATTCTATTGCATTTGCAAAGTTTAAAGATGAAAAAACAAAATTTGGATGGGGATTCACGAAACCAGGCCATGGTGTATCATTTGTTTCAAACAAAACACCAGACTTAGCAGTTGCAGGAGCACCATTTTCACATATGGGTAAACATGCGCCTGTTATCTTGTTAGAAGCAGGAAAAGCTTCACAACCAGTGTATGACTTCCTTGCTACTATTCAACCGAAGTTTAAAGATGACCCAACACTTGGACCATATAACCACGGTTTCTTATTAGGAAGTACGAGTGATATTTCATTTGAAACACAAGGTATATTGGATGAGAGATTAGAGATTGTGCAAGAAAGTGGTCAAGGGCACGGTGGACACTAATAAAGTGAAACTTTAATCAGTGGGGGTTTTGTTCTTCCCCATTGATTATTAGCCCGCACCAATCGGGCTTTTACGGGCAGTTGATCTCCACCTAACTTTTTTTTGAGGCGGAGTCTTACTGCCCGTTAACGGGGTAAAAGGAGCAAAGGCGCTACTAAGGTAGGGTCTTTTTCTTTAGGAAACTTTTACATAGCAAAAATCTCTCTACTCGTTATATAATAGCCTTCGTGCAGTCGGCTTAGATTTTCTTATGGAGAAAATCAAATGATAAAAGAGTAGAGGAGTGGTATTTTGTTTCAAACGATAAAAAATGATTGGTTTTCCAATGTGAGAGGGGACGTACTATCAGGAATTGTTGTTGCTTTAGCGTTAATTCCTGAAGCAATTGCTTTCTCTGTTATTGCAGGTGTGGATCCGACGGTTGGGTTATACGCAGCCTTTTGTATTGCAGTTACCATTTCATTTGTTGGTGGAAGAACTGGGATGATTTCAGCTGCAACAGGTGCAATGGCATTACTAATGGTAACGCTTGTTAAAGATCACGGTTTGCAATATTTATTTGCTACAACAATATTAACAGGTATTGTCCAAATTATTTTTGGCGTGTTCAAACTGAGCTCATTTATGAAGTTTGTTCCGAAATCTGTTATGAGTGGTTTTTTAAATTCACTTGGAATTTTAGTTTTTACAGCGCAATTGCCGCATTTTAAAAATGCAACTTGGCAAATGTATGCACTTGTCGCATTAGGACTTGTAATTATATATGTATTTCCACGTATTACGACGGCCGTACCGTCTACACTTATTTCAATTATTATTGTGACGAGTATTGCAATTATGAGCGGATTACAGTTGAAAACAGTAGGGGATATGGGAAGCTTACCGAAAGAATTACCGTTCTTTAGCATTCCTGACGTGCCTTTTACACTTGAGACATTAGGGATTATTTTACCGTACGCAGTTATGCTTGCAATTATCGGTTTACTAGAGTCATTATTAACAGCTTCGGTTTTAGATGATATGACGCATACGGAAAGTAATAAACATAAGGAAGCACGTGGGCAAGGTATTGCAAACATTGTCGCTGGTTTCTTCGGAGGAATGGCAGGATGTGCAATGATTGGTCAATCTGTTATTAATATTAAATCAGGTGGACGCGGCCGATTATCAACATTTGTAGCGGGCGGATTTTTAATCGTATTACTATTTGTTTTAGGTGATTATGTCGTTCATATTCCGATGGCAGCTTTAGTTGCAGTTATGATTATGATTTCAATCGGAACATTTGATTGGAACTCTGTAACAACGATTCATAAAGTACCAAAAGGAAACGCATTTGTTATGATTGTAACAGTTATGATTGTCCTAATCACACATAATTTAGCATTAGGTGTAATTATCGGAACAGTAATTAGTGCGGTTTTATTTGCATTCAATATGGCAAAGATTCACGTGAAACATTTATATATTGAAAATAAGAAAATATACGAAATTCACGGTCAACTTTTCTTTGCATCTACAGCAGATTTTATAAATAATTTTTCATTTAATGAAGATATAAAAGAAATTGAGTTGAATTTTACTCACGCACACGTATGGGATGATTCAGCAGTAGCTGCAACTGATAAAGTTATCATGAAGTATGAACAAAGTGGCGTGAAAGTAAGTATAACGGGATTAAATGAACGAAGCTTGAAGATTATTTCAAATTTAGCTACTTATAATAAAAGAATTGCTAGTTAGAAGCCTCCTTTTTAGGGGGCTTTATTATATAATACGAGTAGGATAACGAAAAGGGGATTCAGCATATGTACAAACAAATTATATTAGCATGTGACGGTTCTGAACATGCACTTCGAGCAGCGGAACATGCAACATATATTGCGAAATGTAGCGAAGAAACAAATGTTGAAGTTGTGTACGTAGTAGATAATAGAACGGCAAAATCAGATATTATACAAGGTCAAACAGATCTAGAAACAATATCGGCTAGTCGAAAAGATAAATTAAAAGAGATTGAAGGTTTATTAAAGAAAGAGAACATTTCTTATAAAATTACGATATTACATGGCGATCCAGGAGATACGATTGTTCAATATGTAAATACAGGAGATATAGATCTTGTTATTGCTGGAAGCAGAGGATTAAATACATTACAAGAAATGGTGCTTGGTAGTGTCAGTCATAAAATAGCAAAGCGTGTGAAATGTCCGGTGATGATTATTAAATAAATTGAGTGAGATATTCTGTAGTGTAAGCAAGACCTTGATATAATTCGAGGTCTTTTTTGCGTATAAAGTGAGAGAGTGTGGACATAATAGATATATAAGTTTAAAGAGAAATTGTTAACTTACAAATTTGTAAGTTTGTTGTCAGAAAAATCGATGTTATAAAAATTATTCCATTGGTAAAATAAAAATAACGAAGGGGAGATAGGGAGGATGAAAAAGATGAAAGCACTTCAAAATTTATCATATAGCCAAGGTGTCGGTCTTATTTGTTTAGGAGGATTTGCTGCGTCTGTTACGTTAGCTGTTGTAATAAAGATGATTCATCAAATCTTTTAATCTTAGAGTAGGGAAGGAATTGGTTGTTATTAATAGTAAGAGAAGGATGGTAAAGAAAAAATAGCTCCTAGCATGTATGTAGATGCCAGGAGCTATTTTCTTATTTCTCTGTTTCTGCTTTATCGCTTGTTACGCTAACTTTACCCCACTTGTATTGATCTTCTGGTGTGTATTTATAATCTTTTACGCGATTATTTACACCTTTTAAGTCAAATTTATAATGAAGTGGAATTAATGGTACTTCATCGTGAACTAATTTTTGCCATTTATCGTAGACATCTTTACGGTATTTTTCATCAGCAGCTTCTGGAGAAATGCCTTGTTTTAATAATTCTGTGTTTTTGTCAGTAGCCCAACGTGGGTAATTGAATGCTGCATCTTTAGCCCAAATACCAGAAGGGTCTGGGTCAGATCCAGTTCCCCAAGCTGCCGCGAAAAGATCAACTTTTGGATCATCTTTTTTAATCATATCGTAGAATGAATTAAATTCATGTAAGCGACCATCAAGAAGCTCTACTTTTAGGCCGATGTCTTTCCAAGATTGAATAAAGAATTTTGCAAGTGGTTCACTTACATCGCTACCACTCATTGATAAGAAATTAGCTTTAAACTCTTTACCATTCGGATCTTCACGGAATCCATCTCCGTTCGTATCTTTATAGCCCGCTTCATCTAATAACTTTTTAGCTTTCTCTACATCTTTATCATAGGAACCAGCTTTATTGTTATGATATTTTGGTAGGGATGGTGGGATTGGTGAGTTAGCCGGATAACGTAGGCCGTGATATAATTTTTCACCAATTTCTTTTCGATCGATAGCATACGCCATTGCTTGACGTACACGAACATCTTTAAATTTCTCTTTATCCATTACTACTTCTTCTTTTTCTTTATCCATATGTCCTAATTTAAAACCGATATAACTATAGTATAAATCAGTTTTACCGACTAATTGCGCATTTTTTAATTTACTTACATTTGGATACTGATCTGCACTTACTTCAGCAATGTCAATATCACCATTTTTTAAGGACGCGTTAACAACGGACGGGTTAACAACTTTTAAAACCATACTTTTCAGTTTTGGTTTTCCACCATAATAATCATCAAAACGTTCAAATTCAACAGCTTCACCTGGCGTAATTTTCTTCACTTTAAAAGGTCCAAAACCAATTGGGTTTTTACGGATTTTATCAGATTCTGCTAATTTATCGATTGGTACATCTCCTAAGTATTTCTTATGAAGAGGGTATGTCCAAAGCCCAGTTTTCACTGAAGGGTTTGGTGTTTTAAACGTAATCGAAATTGTTTTTGGATCCGTTACCTTTATACCTGAAATTTTTTCGGCTTTTCCATTATGGTAATCTTCCATACCTTCAATCATTTGCATTTGAGTGTCATAGCGAGAACCGGCATATTTTTTACTACCAATCACTAGATAAGAGTATTCTAAATCCTCAGCAGTAACAGGGTTTCCATCATGCCACTTTACATTATCTTTAATTTTTAGTGTAATTGTCTTTTTATCTTTAGAAATTTCATATGTAGCAGCGCCATCATTCGTGTATTCCCAGTTTTCGTCATTTGATAATAGAGATTCATCGAAAATTGTAATGACTTGGTTATCAGGATCCCCTTCATATACAGCGAAATTTAAAAGTCCTTCAAATGGTGTGTTAGAAACAAGACCATATGTCAATGAACCATCTTTAATTTCTTTTTTATCATTTTTAACAGATGCACTAAATTTATTTGTATCTACTTTTTTTGTGCTGCTCGTTTTTTCACTACCACCACTGCCCCCACATGCTGAAAGTAGTAATGTTGAAACCGCAAGTGTACTTAATACTTTGAAAAACTTTGGCTTATTTGTCATTTCTTCCACCCCTTATCCTTTTCTTTGTCTTGCGTCGGCCGAACGACGTAGCGCTTGACCAATAAAATTTATACACAGCATCAATGTTAAAATCATGATTGATGCGGGTAACCAAATCCACCATTTCTCTTGTAATACATCTGGATTTCTAGCATAACTAACAAGTGTACCAAGGCTTGGTGTACTCTCTGGTAGACCAAAACCTAAGAAAGTTAAACCAGATTCAATACCGATGTTTCCAGCAAGATTTAATGTAACGCTAACAATGATAATTGAACTTAAGTTAGGTAGTACTTGGAAAAGAATGATTTTCCAGTTGGGTGTTCCTAAAGTTTTAGATGCAGAGACATAATCTAGTTCTTTTTCAGTTAATACTTTTGAGCGAATTAATCTGGCCTTTCCGGTCCATAAGAACACGCTCATAATTAAAATGAAAGTGAAAATATTGAATGTAGGAACAAGTGTAATAAATACAATTACAAGCATTAAAAATGGTAAAACCATAACAAAGTCGATAATGCGCATAATGATATTATCAATAGTTCCTCCAAAATATCCGGCAATTAATCCAATGGAAAGACCAATTAAACAAGAAAGGATAGTAATTGCTAATCCAATTGTAAATGAGTTACGCGTACCAATAATAAGTTGACCGAAAATATCGCGTCCTCCGTAATCTGTTCCTAACCAATGTTCAGCAGAGGGAGGAGCATAAATAGCGAATAAATCAACTCGTACAATATCTTCTTGTTTCATAATAAAAGATGTTGCGTAGACTGCTAGTAATAAGATTGCTAGGAAAACAAGTGAAAACATTGCCAATTTATCTTTACGAAGTTCTCGCCACATAATAGAGAAACCAGAAGGGCTTTTTTCGTAATGAATAACTTCAGTTTGTTTTTCAGGGTTTGCTAACATAACGTCATCTCCTTTCTTTAATCAATACGAATACGTGGATCGACGATGCTTAGAATAATATCTGAAAGGAGAGTTCCAAGTAACGTTGCAAATCCAGTAAACATAACGAGTGCAGTTATTACACTAAAATCACGTTGAGAGATAGATTGTATAAATAGTTGTCCAATTCCTGGATAGCTAAAAATACTTTCTAAAAAGATGGCACCGCCAACTAATCCCGTAATTTCATAGCCTAAGAAGGCCGCGATTGGTAAGAATGAATTTCGTAAAATATGTCTAGAATAGATTTTTGATTCTGGGACACCTTTTGCTCTTACTGTACGCACAAAATCTTTATGTTTCGTATCAATAATTTCGCTTCGTAAATATTGAACAGTACCAACTGTTGCAATTAATGCCCCGGACAAAGCTGGTAGTAGCATGTGATTCAATTTGCTTAAATAGTAAGCAAATGTACCTGTTGCAACTTGAGGATCTACGCTACCGCCGGTTGGGAATATTGCAAACTTAAATCCGAATAGGAAGAGCATAATTAATGCAAATATAAATAGTGGTGTAGCAAATCCTAGATAGTTGTAAATGGTAATGAGTCGATCAGCCCATGTATCATTCCACCGCCCACTTATAACTCCTAGTGGTATGGCAATTAGATAAGTAAGAATAAGAATGACAAGTGCTAAAGATACTGTATTTCCAAGTCGTTCTCCAATTAAATCGGTTACTTTCATTTTATGTGCATAGGAAATACCGAAGTCACCTTGCACTGCATTTTTAATCCAGCGAACATATTGTGTTGTAACTGGGTCATTTAATCCAAGCTTTTCACGTTGTTCTTCAATTACTTTTGGATCCGCTTTTGGATTTATTGCTCTGCCGGTTAAGGCATCGCCTGGCATTGCCTTAGCTAATAGAAAGACAAGTACACTTAACACGAATAATTGCGGGATCATCACTAAAAATCTCCGTAATATAAACTTCCACATGTTTTATCACTCCCTTATGGTAATGCCACCCGGTGCGTTGGCGAGATTGGTTTTAAATCATAAGCCCGACCGTTTTCATTGAAATAATTTTCGTATGATTTCTCGTATTCAGAGCTTACTTGTTGACGGAGCTTACGCTGTCTCTCTCTGTTTTCAGGACGAATATCAGGAATTGCTGATATTAGGCGCTTCGTATAAATGTGTTGTGGATTACTATAAATTTCTGCACTAGTTGCTTCTTCGACGATGCGCCCGCGGTACATAACACCGATACGGTCACACATATGACGAATTACACCTAAATCATGACTAATGAATAAGTATGTTAGTCCGAGCTCAGCTTGTAAATCTTGCAAGAAGTTTAATACTTGTGCCTGTACAGAGACGTCAAGCGCAGATACTGGTTCATCCGCAATAATAAGCTTCGGCTTTAAAGTAAGAGCGCGTGCAATACCAATCCGCTGCCTTTGACCACCGGAAAATTCATGTGGATATTTATAAATAGACTCTGGATTTAGACCAACTTTATCGAGATATTCTTGAACTGCTCTCCGTTCTTCATCAGGTGAGAGCTTTTCAAAATTTCGAAGAGGCTCCGCAATAATGTCGAGAACACGTTTCTTCGGATTTAGCGATGAATACGGATCTTGGAAAATCATTTGAATATCTTTTCGTTGTTCACGTAGCTCAGAGCGACTTAACTTTGTTAAATCTCGATTATTAAAATGAATGCTACCCTCTGTTGCTTTCGTTAAATGCATAATTGCTTTACCTGTTGTTGATTTACCACTTCCTGATTCACCAACAATCCCGTATGTTTCACCAGGCTGTAATTCAAAACTTACACCATCTACAGCACGTACATAATCTAATGTGCGCCCAAAGAACCCACCTTTAATTGGGAAATGTACTTTTAAATCTTCTACTTTAAGCAGTGCCATGAGTTACGTCATCTCCTTTCTTATCTTGGAAGTTGAAATGCTTGTAGCAAGTACAACGTACCCAATGGTCTGGTTTTACTTCATGTAAAATTGGATTTTCCTCGTGCTGATCAGGTCTAATCCATGGAATTCGAGCTTGGAAACGGCAACCTGTGCGAGGAAGTTTCGCTAACGAAGGAACCACCCCTTGAATTACATGCAATTTTTCTTTTTCAGCATACGCAGATGGAATGGAGTTTAATAGAGAACGAGTATATGGGTGAAGAGGGTTGTTAAAAATTTCTTCAACTTTTCCTGTTTCTACAACTTGTCCAGCGTACATAACGACGATACGATCGGCTGTTTCTGCGACAACACTTAAATCATGAGTAATTAAAATGATGCCCATTTTCGTTTGTTCTTGAATAGATTTTAGTAAGTCTAAAATTTGTGCTTGGATGGTTACGTCAAGAGCCGTTGTTGGCTCATCAGCAATAATGAGTGCTGGGTTACAAGCAATTGCAATTGCGATAACAATTCTTTGTCTCATTCCGCCAGATAATTCGTGTGGGTATTGTTTATATGTAAGTTCTGGTTTTGGAATACCAACTTGATGAAGTAGTTCTAAGGTGCGTTCTTTCTTTTCAACTTTTGAAAGGCTTGTGTGGTAGTCTAAGTTTTCTTCGATTTGTTTTCCAACTGTCATAAGAGGATCGAGTGCTGTAAGAGGTTCTTGGAAAATCATGCCGATGTTTGATCCGCGTACTTTATTCATTTCTGCGGTCGACATAGTTAGTAAATCCTTATCTCTATAGTAAAGTTGCCCTTGTAATTTTGTATTTGCTTCATTATGCAGTCGCATAATAGAAAGGGCAAGTGCACTTTTTCCGCAACCAGATTCACCAACTATCGCGACAATTTCATTCTCATGGACAGTTAACGAAACGTTATCAACTGCTGCATGATATTGATCTTGTATGCGAAAGGAAGTCTGTAAGTTTTCAATGCGAAGAAGTGGATTCTTCATGGCTATCCCTCCATCTTTCTGAAAAGACTAAATATTTTGTATGTTGTTGTTATTTTAATATAAATTGACAATGTTTGACAAGCATAAGTTGAAAAAATATTCAAAAATCTTTTTATACAGAGATTGAATGCTGTTATATAAAGGATTGAAGTTATTTGAAAACGCTAACATATAATGAGAGGAAGATAAATCTTTTGTAAGAAAAAAGATTTATATGTAGAAAAAAGAGAGATGTTCTCGAAAGAACAGTCTCTCTTTTTTTGATAAGAATAATATTAGTGCTTAAGCTTGCTTTTGTTTTACTGACCCTGTATTTAAAGTAAGAGCAAGGAAGAACATTGCAAGTACGCAAGATACAAGTAATAAGATGAATCCGCCATCCCATCCGAATGCATCTACGATAAAGCCCATAGCGGCACTAGCGAAAGCAGCTCCGCCTAAGTAACCAAAGAATCCAGTTAAGCCTGCTGCAGTTCCAGCAGCTTTCTTTGGTGCTAAGTCAAGAGCGTGTAGACCAATTAACATAACCGGTCCGTAAATTAAAAATCCAATCGCGACAAGTGCGATACTATCAACCATTGGATTACCAGGAGGATTTAACCAGTAAACAAGAACTGCGATAAATACACCAACCATAAATAAAATACCAGCAGGTGCGCGGCGTCCTTTAAATAGTTTATCACTCATCCATCCGCAAAGAAGTGTACCTGGAATACCAGCCCATTCATATAGAGCGTAAGCAGTACGTGAGCTACTATGAGTAAAGCTTTTTTCTTCTACTAAATAAGTAGGAGCCCAGTCTACAACACCGTAACGTACGAAATATACGAAAACGTTCGCAATAGCGATGTACCACAAAAATTTATTGTTTAGTACGTATTTAAATAAAATTTCCTTTGCCGAAAGTTCGCGTTCGCGATCTTTTATTTTCTCATCTGGTGGATATTCTCCAGTATGCTCTTCAATAGAAGGTAGTCCACAAGATTGAGGTGTATCTTTCATTGTAATTAATACATAAATACCAACTAAAATTGAAAGAATACCTGGGAAGTAAAAAATACTTTTCCAGTCATCTGCGAAGAAGTATAAGCCTAATGTTACAAGAGAAGGCATAAGCGCGCCGCCGACATTATGAGCGACGTTCCAAATAGACATTTTTGTACCACGTTCGCTAATAGAGAACCAGTGAACCATCGTACGACCACAAGGAGGCCAGCCCATACCTTGTACCCATCCATTTAAAAACTGAAGTACAAACATAAGTATAATGCTCGTTGTAATGAAAGAAAATGAGCCGAAAATAATATTAATGATACCTGATAAAAATAGCCCAGCTGCTAAAAAGTAGCGAGGATTACAACGATCGGATACGATACCCATAAGAAATTTACTTAATCCGTAAGCAATAGAAACTGCTGAAAGGATAACCCCAAGTTCCCCTTTACTAAAGCCTTGTTCGATTAAGTATGGCATTGCTAGTGAAAAGTTTTTTCGAACAAAGTAGTAGCCTGCATAACCGATGAAGATACCTAAGAATACTTGTAAACGTAATTTACGGTATTCGCTATCAACGCGATCAGCTGGTAAGCGTTCCGCGTGGGGCGCAGGTTTAAATAATTGTGTGAAAAACATAAAATGAAAATCCTCCCCTAATTAATTCGAAGCGTTTTAAGACAGAGAATATAAAAAGGCCATGAAATATAAAAAAGTTTCCTTTTTTATGATTCATAGCCGTGTACTCCGATTCTCCGTGACTGTCAATATTAACTTCGTCGAAAATTATACAACTTTGTGACAAAAATGTAAACGTTTTTATAAATAAAAACTATTGACGGATTTTGTTCGTGGGATTAATATTTAAATACGTTAAATATTTTATTGTTTAAATAAGAGGTGGATAACATGCCAAATGATATGACGCACATCGATAAAATTCAAGCTCTTGCCTTTTCGATTGGAAAGAAAATGCAGACAGAGTTATTAGAACAAATGCAAGCAACAGGACTTACACCACCGCAGTTTTATATTTTAAAGATTTTAGATCATTATGGAGCTTCAAGGGCAACAAAATTAGCAAAAAAGATGTATGTAAAGCCTAGTGCAATTACAGTGATGATTGATCGCTTAATTGACCAAGAGCTTGTAGAGCGCTATCACGACAAAGATGACCGTCGTGTTGTCGTCATTGAGTTAACAAAAAAGGGGAAAACTAGGGTAGAAGAGGCAATGACCGCTCGTAATGAGCACATTGCAAAATATTTCTCACATTTAGAATTACAAGAAAGAGAAGATTTGTTACGTCTCTTTGAGAAGTTAGAAACAATTATTTGCGGGACACAAGAGAAAAAAGAGAATAACTAAGAGGAATTGAGGAGATTACATGGAGCAACAAGAAAATATAAATAGAAAGTTGCTGTTAATCGGTTTAATAATCGCGATGCTATTTGCTGCATTAGATGGAACAATCGTTGGTACAGCAATGCCGCGTATCGTCGGTGAACTAGGCGGATTAAGCTTAATGACGTGGTTAACAACAGCTTATATGTTAACATCAACGACAGTTGTACCAATTGCAGGTAAATTAGCAGATTTACTTGGCCGTCGTAACGTATATATAACAGGACTAGTTATTTTTATGGTTGGTTCAGCGTTATGTGGTATGGCAAATGGTATGACAGAATTAATTATTTTCCGTGGTATTCAAGGTCTTGGTGGCGGTATTATGATGCCAATGGCTATGATTATTATCGGAGATATGTTCACGGGAAAAGAACGTGCGAAATGGCAAGGTATTTTTGGCGCGTTATACGGTCTTGCTTCTGTAATTGGACCACAAGTTGGTGGTTGGATTGTAGACGCAGTGAACTGGAGATGGGTATTCTACATTAACTTACCAGTTGGTATTTTAGCGACAATCTTTATTGCAATGGGATTAAAATCACATAAACAAACGGGACCAATTAAAATTGATATCGCTGGAATCTTTACGATGATTCTCGGTGTTGTAAGTTTATTACTTGCATTAACGTTTGGTGGAAAAGATTACCCATGGGATTCTTGGCAAATTATCGGGTTATTTGCATTAGCTGTAATTGGTATCGTTAGCTTTGTTATCGTTGAAACGAAAGCAGAAGAACCAATTTTACCGATGCATTTCTTTAAAAATCGCACATTTACATTACTAAATGCGATTGGATTCTTTATGAGTATCGGAATGTTCGGTGCTATTATGTTCGTACCGTTCTTCATGCAAGGAATTGTAGGAGTAAGTGCTGCTGAATCAGGTACAATTATGACGCCAATGATGATTACAATGATTGTGATGAGTATTATCGGCGGGCAACTTGTATTAAAAGTTGGTGTAAAACCACAAATTATTACAGGAATGCTTATTATGGCTGGAGGATTCTGGTTATTAACAACGATGGATATGCACACAACTAAACTAACTGCTACTTCTTATATGATGGTTATCGGTTTAGGAATGGGTCTCGTAATGCCAACATTAACATTAGCGTTACAAGAAAGCTTCCCGAAAAAAGATCTTGGTGTCGTAACATCATCAAGTCAGTTTTTCCGTCAAATCGGTGGAACATTTGGTATTACAATTCTAGGATCAATCATGAATAATACTTCAGGTACAACATTAACAAAGAATTTAGTACCTGTATTAGATACATTCCCGAAAGAAGCGGGACAAATGGTAACAAAATTTAAAGATATGATTCATACAGATCCACAAGGTTTATATTCGATGTTATTTAGTCCAGAGGCATTAAAGCAAATGCCAGAAGCATTCGCTAACAGCATTGTACCAATTTTGAAAAACTCTTTAGTAGACTCACTTCATACTGTATTCTTAACAGGATTAGTATTCATTGTAGTGGGTGCCATCTTTACGATTTTCTTACAGAAGATTAAACTATCAGATCGTAAAAAAGGCGCTGAAGAGCCTACTGTAGAAGAAAAAGAACAAACTGTATCATATTCGTAATGAAAAAGCATCGCCTTATGGCGGTGCTTTTTTTGAGTATAACCTTAAAAGCTTTTTCGTGAGAAATGATTGACGTATTTCTAGAAATAAGTTATATTATTTTCTGTAAACGGTTACATGAAATGGAGAGGGAAAAGAATGAGTACGATTAAAGACGTTGCAAAATTAGCGGGAGTATCTGTTGCGACCGTTTCCAGAGTATTAAATAAAAATGGATACGTTCATGAAGATACATTAAAAAAAGTAGAACGAGCAATTGAGATGTTAGATTATAAACCTAGTACAGTAGCACGTTCACTGTATAATAAAAAATCTCGTTTAATTGGCTTAGTTGTTCCAAATATCGTGAATCCATTCTTTCCAGAAGTTGCACGTGCCGTAGAAGATGTAGCGCATAAGCAAGGGTACACAGTTGTACTTTGTAACTCTGATGAAAGTTTAGAGAAAGAAAAGCAATATATTGATGTACTTAGGCAAAATAATGTGGATGGATTTATTGTAGCAACAAATCCACAAAATAGTGTTAATTACATGAATTTGTCAGTACCGGTCGTTGCGATTGACCGTATGTTTAATGAGCGGATACCCGCTGTGTATGCAGATAACTATGCGGGAAGTCAGGCCGCGACAAAGTTATTAATAGATAAAGGCTGTAAACATATTGCACATATCCGTGGACCGCGTGACGTAAGCACAGCGAATGAACGTTTTGAAGGCTTTGTAGACGTTATTACGCAAAATAATCTTTCTTATATGATTGCAGAGAGTACATTTGATCCAGCTAATAGTGAGCGTGTAGCGGTGGAACTATTAGAAGAATACCCACATATTGATGGAATTGTTGCTGGGAATGATTTAATTGCAATAGGTATCGTAAAGGCTGCGCTTCAAAAGGGGATTTCTATTCCGGATGATTTACAAATTATCGGATTCGATGGGATTTCTTTAACAGAGATGATGTATCCATCTATTACAACTGTTGCACAGCCAATTTATGAAATGGGGAAAATTGCAACAGAACTACTGTTAGAGCAGATGGAAGGAAACATATTAGAAGAGAAACACTATCGTTTACCGATTGAAATTATAGAACGAAATACAACGAAGTAAGGAGATGAAACAGATGCCAAATATTGCAGTAGTAGGTAGTATTTCAATGGACTTAGTGGCCGTTTCAAAAAAACGTCCGAAAGCAGGGGAAACAGTAATTGGTGAAGCATTTCATACAATTCCAGGAGGGAAAGGAGCCAACCAAGCGGTTGCTGCAGCTAGATTAGGCGCAAATGTAGCGATGGTTGGTGCGGTAGGAGACGATAATTATGGAACTGTAGTTAAGAAAAATTTAGAGAACGAACGTGTTTTTATCGACTATGTGGTACCGGTTACAGATACGGCGACAGGAATTGCTCATATCGTTTTAGCAGAAGAGGATAACAGTATTGTTGTTGTGCAAGGGGCGAATGCTCTTGTAAATGAGCCGGTTGTAGATCGTTCAAAAGATCTTCTTATAAAAGCAGATATGGTTGTTCTTCAACTAGAGATTCCACTTGAAACAGTGGAATATGTATTGGCTATTTGTGAGGAGCATAATATTCCAGTTATGTTAAATCCAGCGCCAGCACAAGTGTTATCAGAAGATATTTTAGAAAAGGCAACTTATATTACGCCAAATGAACATGAGTGCCGCATCGTATTAGATGATTTCACATCACCAATTGAAGAGTTACTGGCTAAATATCCAAACAAACTATTGATGACAGAAGGTTCTAACGGTGTTCGTTTCCATAATGGCACGGAGATTGTACATGTTCCTAGCATTGCTGTTGATGTAGTAGATACGACTGGAGCTGGTGATACATTTAATGGTGCATTAGCAGTTGCGCTTTCTGAAGGAGAAACACTTCAAAAAGCAATTCGTTTTGCAAATATTGCTGGTGGTCTTTCTGTAACGAAGCTTGGGGCGCAAGGCGGCATGCCAACGAGAGATAAAGTACGTGAAGTGCAGGTGATTGTCGGATGAAAAAGCATGGTGTATTAAACAGTGAGATTGCATCAGTCCTTGCTTCACTTGGACATACAGATACAATTGTAATCGCAGACTGCGGGTTACCGATTCCTGACGGAGTAAAACGAATTGATTTAGCTGTTGAGATTGGAAAACCTAGCTTTTTAGACGTATTGCAAGTGGTAGCTGATGATATGGCAATTGAAAAAGTAACGTTAGCAGAAGAAGTCATTAACAATAATGCAGAAGTAAATAAAGAGATTGAGCTGAAATTAATAGAGCCAGCATTTGAATATGTATCTCATGAACAATTTAAAGAGCATACAAAGAAAGCGAAGGCGATTATTCGTACAGGAGAGGCTACTCCTTATGCAAATGTAATTTTACATGCAGGCGTGATTTTTTAATAAAGGGAAGTGATGAGAATGCGTATTGAAATGAAAAATATTTCAAAGGCGTTCAATGGCAATCCTGTTTTGAAGAATGCACAATTTATGATTGAAACAGGAGAAGTCCATGCATTGATGGGGGAAAATGGAGCGGGTAAATCAACGCTCATGAAGATTTTAACAGGTGTATACAAAAAAGATGGTGGAACAATCACGATTGATGGACAAGAACGAACTTTTAAAAATGCGAAAGAAGCTGAAGAGTACGGTATTGCATTTATACATCAAGAATTGAACATATTATCGAACTTAACAGTAGCTGAAAATATGTTTCTCGGTAAAGAGTTAATGTATGGAAAGACAGGTATTTTACGTACGCGTCAAATGAACGCGATTGCGCAGCAGCAACTAGCGGAGTTAGGGTTACATGTAAAAGGCGCTATGTTGGCAGGAGAGTTATCGGTTGGACAACAGCAAATTATCGAAATTGCGAAAGCGTTAATGACAAACGCGAGCGTTATTATTATGGATGAACCAACAGCTGCATTAACAGATCGTGAAATTGAAACGTTGTTTACTGTCATTAATAAATTACGTAAAGAAGGCGTTTCGTTCGTTTATATTTCACACCGAATGGAAGAAATTTTTTCAATATGTGATGCCATTACGATTTTACGTGATGGGGAATATGTGGGAAAGAGATTAATTCCGGAAACATCGTTTGATGAAGTAGTTAGTATGATGGTGGGGCGGAGCATTGGTGAACGTTACCCAGAACGAAATAGTCAAATTGGCGATGTTATTTTTGAAATGCGTAATGGAACAAAAAAAGGGAAGTTTGAAAAGGTTTCGTTTCAAGTTAGAAAAGGTGAAATCCTTGGTGTTGCTGGTTTGATGGGAGCTGGCCGTACAGATATTATGAAAGCAATATTTGGATACGAACCTTTAGATTCTGGCCAAATTTTTATAAATGGACAAGAAGTAAAGATTGATAGTCCAATAGATGCGATTAGACAAAGAATTGCATTCATTACAGAGGATAGAAAATCTGAAGGGTTAGTATTAGATTTCTCAATTCGAGAAAATTTAGCCTTACCGAATTTAGAAAGTCTTTCAAAGGGAAGTGTCTTAAGTAATGAACTAGAACAACAGTTTACGGCAGACATGATGAAGCTACTTAATGTGAAAGCATCTAGCGGAGAGCAGGCAGTGAAATCTCTTTCTGGTGGAAATCAGCAAAAGATTGTAATCGCAAAATGGTTAGGCATTCATCCGCAATTACTCATTTTAGATGAGCCAACAAGAGGTGTTGATGTTGGAGCGAAAAAAGAAATTTACTCTATTATGAATAAGCTTACAGAGCAAGGCGATGCCGTTATTATGGTATCATCTGAGCTTCCGGAAGTTTTAGGGATGAGTGATCGAGTTCTTGTTATTCATGAAGGAAAAGTCGGCGGCATTTTAGGGAAAGATGAGGCATCACAAGAGTCTATTATGGCACTAGCTACAGGGGGAGAGTAAGGATGGCTAAGAAGGGGAATGTATTACAACAACTCGGTTCTTTAATCGGTTTAGTATTAATTATCGTCGTAATTACAGCTTTAAATCCAGCGTTTATTGAAATTCCAAATTTATTTAATATACTGCGTCAAGTATCGATTAATGCGCTTATTGCATTCGGAATGACCTTCGTAATTTTAACAGGGGGTATTGACTTATCGGTAGGTTCTATTTTAGCATTATCAAGTGCACTTGTTGCTGGAATGATGGCAAGTGGCATGGATCCGTTTCTTGCAATGGCAGTTGGATTATTAGCAGGTCTTGTAATGGGAATTGTAAACGGTATCATCATTGCGAAAGGAAAAGTAGCTCCATTTATTGCGACGTTAGCAACAATGACTATTTTTCGTGGGTTGACGCTTGTTTATATGGACGGACGTCCGATCACTGGTCTTGGTGATCATTTAATGTTCCAAATGTTTGGCCGCGGTTATTTTCTCGGTATTCCGGTACCAGCTGTTACAATGATGATCGCTTTCGCAGTACTGTACTTCATTTTGAAGAAAACGACATTTGGTCGCCGTACATTTGCAATTGGTGGAAATGAAGAAGCAGCAGCACTATCAGGTATTAATGTTACGAGAATTAAAGTAATGATTTACGGTCTTTCCGGAATTTTGGCAGCGCTTGCAGGTATTGTCTTAACATCACGACTAGATTCTGCACAGCCGACTGCAGGTACTTCTTACGAATTAGATGCAATTGCAGCAGTTGTATTAGGTGGAACAAGTCTTTCTGGGGGAAGAGGATGGATTGTTGGTACATTCATCGGTGTACTAATTATCGGTGTACTAAATAACGGTTTAAATTTATTAGGTGTATCTTCTTTCTTCCAACAAGTTGTAAAAGGACTTGTAATCTTACTAGCTGTATTAATTGATCGCCGAAAAGAAGCGTAATGGAGGGACAGTTCATGAAGAAATGGTTACTTATACTCGTTGCATGTATTATGGTCATTACTGCTGGTTGTTCAATGGAACCACCAGAATGGGCAAAGGATTCTAGCGATAAAGGTCGAAATAAAACTATTAAAGTTGGATTCTCTGTTTCAACTTTAAATAATCCCTTCTTTGTAACTTTGAAAAAGGGTGCAGAAAAGAAAGCGAAAGATAGCGGCATCGAATTGATTGCTGTTGATGCGCAAAATGATGCAGCGAAGCAAACGAACGATGTTGAAGATTTAATTCAAAAGGGTGTCGATGTAGTTGTTATTAATCCGACCGATTCAGATGCTGTTGCTTCAGCGGTAAGTGCGGCAAATGCAGCAAATGTTCCTGTTATTACAGTAGACCGCGTTGCGAATTCAGGTAAGGTTGTTTCTCACATTGCATCTAATAATATCGAAGGTGGTCAAATGGCTAGTGATTACATTCGTGAATTAGTTGGCGAAGGAGCAAACGTTGCTGAGTTAGAAGGAATCCCTGGATCGTCTGCTGCTCGTGAACGTGGGAAAGGATTCCATAACGTAGCCGATAAGTCTTTAAAAGTAGTTGCCAAACAAGCGGCTGATTTTGATAGAGCGAAAGGATTATCTGTTATGGAAAACATTTTGCAAGCAAATGGTGATATTAAAGCCGTGTTTGCGCATAACGACGAGATGGCATTAGGTGCACTTGAAGCATTGAAGTCTGCTGGAAAAACAGATGTAGTAGTTGTTGGATTTGATGCAACAGAAGATGCTGTGAAAGCGGTTAACGATGGGCGTATGGCTGCAACAGTCGCTCAAAAACCGGAATTAATCGGAGAGAAGGCGATGCAAACAGCAAAAGAGATAACACAAGGTAAAAAAGTGGACAAATCTATTCCGATTGAATTAGAGCTTATTAAGAAAAATAAATAAATATAAAATGAAAATTAGGAAGGAAGAATAACAAATGAAATTTTTTATTGATACAGCAAACATTAACGAAATTAAAGAGGCAAATGCATTAGGCGTAGTAGCTGGAGTAACGACAAACCCATCACTTGTAGCAAAAGAAGGCGTAGATTTCCATGAGCGTATTCGTGAAATTTGCAGCTTTATAGAAGGACCTGTAAGTGCAGAAGTAATTAGCTTAGAAGCTGATAAAATGATTGAAGAAGGAAAAGAATTAGCGAAGATTGCTCCAAACGTTGTTGTAAAAGTTCCAATGACAACAGAAGGTTTAAAAGCAGTAAAAGCGTTCTCTGATTTAGGAATTCGTACAAACGTTACATTAGTATTCTCAGCAGTTCAAGCATTACTTGCAGCTCGCGCTGGTGCAACATATGTTTCACCATTCTTAGGTCGTTTAGATGATATCGGTCATAACGGTATGGATTTAATTCGTCAAATCGCAGAAATCTTTGCAATTCATGGCATCGAAACAGAAATCATTGCAGCATCTGTACGTCACAGCGTTCACGTAACTGATGCAGCATTAAACGGTGCACATATTGCAACAATCCCAGCAAACGTAATTGCTTCATTAGTGAAGCACCCATTAACAGATCAAGGAATTGAGAAATTCTTAGCTGATTGGGAAAAAACACAAGAGAAATAATAGAAAATCAAGAATCCTAGTTTAATTGACTAGGATTCTTTTTTATTTAAAAGAATTTTCATGCAATTTTGCATATTGTCTTTTAAATTTGTTATATAAGATATTTAATATATATCACATAACTCTTTATTTTTCATATTTCGATATAAAGTGAAACGTTAATCAGTGGGGGCTTTGTTCATCACCACACTGATTATTAGTTGACCCAAGGGATAAACAGATAGAGGGTCTGACCAGAAAACTGGAGGGCATGATTCTATAACAGAAAGCTTAATGTTTATAGAATTATGCCTTTTTATATAGGGAGGTAGTAAACAGGGATTTCGACAAAAACGCAACTATTTATCTGAATTTTAAGTTTTATAAAGGGAGAGAAATGGAATGAGAAGAAAAGCGCCATTTAAAGTGTTATCGTCATTAGCAATTGCGGCAATTATCGGATGCACATCTGTAATGAGTGCTCCATTAGCATACGCAGAAACGCCAGCAAAAGAGAAAGACAATGTATCTACAACACCAATTGATTACAATTTAATTCAAGAAGATCGTTTAGCGGAAGCTCTGAAAGAAAGAGGAACAATTAATCCAGCATCTTCTAAAGAAGAGACAAAAAAGGCAGTAGAGAAATATATTGAAAAGAAACAAGGGGACCAGGCAAATAAAGAAATTCTTCCAGCCGATACTGCTAAAGAGGCATCTGATTTCGTGAAAAAAGTAAAAGAGAAAAAAATGGAAGAAAAGGAGAATGTAAAGAAACCTGAAAAAAATGTTAGCCCTGAGCAAAAGCCTGAACCAAATAAGAAACAATTGAATGGGCAAGTTCCAACATCTAAAGCAAAGCAAGCACCGTATAAGGGATCTGTTCGAAATGATAAAGTATTAGTATTACTCGTTGAATTTAGTGATTATAAACATAATAATATTGATCAAACGCCAGGGTATATGTATTCGAATGACTTTAGTAGAGAGCATTATCAAAAGATGTTATTTGGTAATGAACCATACACATTATTTGATGGTTCGAAAGTAAAAACATTTAAACAATATTACGAAGAGCAGTCTGGTGGTAGTTATACGACAGACGGATATGTAACGGAGTGGCTAACTGTTCCAGGAAAAGCATCTGATTATGGAGCTGATGGTAGCAGTGGTCATGATAACAAAGGTCCAAAAGGCGCACGTGATTTAGTGAAAGAAGCTTTACATGCCGCTGCTGAGAAAGGGTTAGATTTATCTCAATTTGATCAGTTTGATAGATATGATACTAATGGTGATGGGAATCCAAATGAGCCTGACGGTGTAATTGATCATTTAATGGTGATCCATGCTGGTGTGGGTCAAGAAGCTGGTGGTGGGAAATTAGGCGATGATGCAATTTGGTCACATCGTTCAAAATTAGCAATAGATCCAGTAGCGATTGAAGGGACAAAATCAAAGGTAGATTACTTTGGTGGAAAAGTAGCAGCACATGATTACACAATTGAACCAGAAGATGGAGCAGTAGGTGTATTTGCGCATGAATTTGGACATGACCTTGGCTTACCAGATGAATATGATACGAAATATACTGGAACTGGTTCACCTGTCGAAGCTTGGTCACTAATGAGTGGAGGAAGTTGGACAGGAAAAATTGCAGGAACAGAGCCAACTAGTTTCTCACCACAAAATAAAGATTTCTTACAAAAGAATATGGGTGGTAACTGGGCGAAAATTTTAGAAGTAGATTACGATAAAATTAAGCGTGGTGTAGGAGTTCCTACATATATTGATCAAAGTGTTACGAAATCAAATCGTCCAGGCGTTGTACGTGTTAACTTACCAGGTAAAAGTGTTGAAACGATTAAACCAGAGTTTGGAAAGCATGCATATTATAGTACAAGAGGCGATGATATGCATACAACATTAGAAACACCGTTCTTAGATTTAACAAAAGGAACAAATGCAAAATTCGATTATAAAGCAAATTATGAGTTAGAAGCAGAGTGCGATTTTGTTGAAGTGCATGCAGTAACAGAAGATGGAACGAAAACATTAATTGATAGACTTGGAGAAAAAGTAGTCCAAGGAGATAAAGATACAACAGATGGAAAATGGGTTGATAAATCATATGACTTAAGTCAATTTAAAGGAAAAAAAGTGAAACTGCAATTCGATTATATTACAGATCCAGCTGTAACATATAAAGGTTTCGCGATGGATAATGTAAATGTAACTGTTGATGGACAAGTAGTATTTTCTGATGATGCAGAAGGAACATCTAAAATGCAGTTAAATGGATTCGTTGTTTCTGATGGGACAGAGAAAAAAGCTCATTATTACTACTTAGAGTGGAGAAACTATGCGGGATCAGATAATGGATTAAAAGCAGGAAAAGGTCCAGTGTATAATACAGGTCTTGTCGTTTGGTATGCAGATGATAGCTTTAAAGATAACTGGGTTGGGGTGCATCCAGGTGAAGGCTTCCTTGGGGTTGTAGACTCTCATCCAGAAGCGTTTGTTGGTAATTTAAATGGGAAGCCAGCGTACGGTAATACAGGTATGCAAATTGCGGACGCTGCATTTTCGTTTGATCAAACACCAGCATGGAGTGTAAATTCATTAACACGTGGACAGTTTAACTATTCTGGATTACAAGGTGTTACAACTTTTGATGATTCAAAAGTATATAGTAACAAACAAATTGCAGACGCAGGAAGAAAAGTTCCAAACCTCGGACTTAAATTCCAAGTTGTTGGACAAGCAGAGGATAAATCAGCAGGCGCTGTTTGGATTAAACGTTAATAACAGAAAAGCACATTCTTCATATGAAGAATGTGCTTTTGAATTTGTACAGTAAGTTATTATTTTAGTTTATGTAATACAAGTGTCTGTTTACATGTAGTGTATCAAATTATGTAGGGAAAGGAAATATTTCCGAGGAAATTGTCGAAGTACTGTTGGTATTTATTCAGTTTCTTTTTTAAAGGAAGAAGGTAGTATTGATTTTATACATAAGGTTATTTACAGTATTACTTGGTTATACACAAAAGTAATATATTAGGCGAAAAAAAGACAATGATGGAATTAGCTTATCATTGTCTTTTTTACTTTACTTTTGTCTTTTACTTTGCTTCGGACATAAATCATTCCAGCAAATGTTACTAAGAATGCACTTCCGATAACGAAGCTGACGCTAGGTGATGCCCCGATTGCTCCAACTGTAAAGGATCCAGCAACAACACCTAATGAGAAGAAAGCATAAAACAATCCGAATGCTTTTCCGCGCTTATCATCTGTCGTATTTTCAACAAGTAATGCATTTATTGATGGGAAAAGGATAGCGAATCCAATGCCATAAACCATCATAACGATAAAGAGCATACCTTTTGTTGCGAATAATCCAAGTAAAGATAATGCTAATGCCATTACTGCAATACCAATTAGCATTAGTTTTGAACGATTAAACCGATCGTAAATACGATTTGTTGGCAGTAAGAAGAAGAGGATAGCGGTAATGCCGAATACACTTAACATCATGCCTGTTGTAGATGCTTTAAGTGCTAATGCCTCAACTTTCACTGGTAACATATAAGTGACAATTCCTTGTGAAAACATTAGTGTGAAAGCACCAATATATGCCTGTAATAACGGTTCTGATTTCAATAGTTCAAACATATCTTCTTTGTTCATCATTTGTGTTCTTGAAGTATCTTTTCTTGATACGTTATTTGGTAAGAAGAAGAGAGATACGATTGTACCAAGAACCATTAAAATAGAAATGGTAATGAACACCCACTCTATACCAGCAGTTGCTTTCATAATCCCGCTGAAAGCAGGTCCTACAATTGCCGCTGTTCCAACAGCAGCACCAGATAGAGCCATTGCCTTACCTTGTCTTGCTGCATTTGTTTGTTTTGATAAAAATGTAAAGGCAGCAGGAATTAAAAATCCGTCACTAAAGCCGTGCATAAAGCGCACAACTAATAGTTGTTCACCACTTTGAACAACGGTGTATAACAAGACTATGAAACTCGTAAGCCCCATGCTTATATAAAGTATTTTTTTTGCACCAAATTTATCGACAGCAGCGCCAGCAATAATATTACCGATCATATTAGCAAATGAGTACATGCCGACAACTAGCCCAATAATAAGAGGGGATCCTCCAAGACTTTGAGCGAACGTACTCATAATAGGTAATTGTGAAAATGTATCTAGAAACGCTACGATAACAATAAAGTAAATAAAATATTTCAAGCGATATTCACCTCTCCTATGCTATTATGGCATAATGCTAATTTCAACCGCAATGAAATTGAATTAACAGATGTGGAAAAAAGTACAAAGTGACAAAATATTGAACATTATTTGTTAAAATTTAGTGGAAATAAGATTGTTTTTTTGAAATATATGGATAGAAGTATTATAATAGATTTGTAAACTTCACCAGGTTAAGTATATACATAGAGAGGGATGTATAAAATGAAAGCATTACTTTGGCATAATCAACGTGATGTAAGAGTAGAAGAAGTACCAGAACCAACTGTAAAACCAGGAGCAGTTAAGATTAAAGTTAAATGGTGTGGTATCTGTGGGACAGACCTGCATGAATATTTAGCAGGACCTATTTTTATTCCAACAGAAGAGCATCCATTAACACATGTAAAAGCACCGGTTATTTTAGGTCATGAGTTTAGCGGTGAGGTAGTTGAAATCGGTGAAGGCGTTACATCTCATAAAGTGGGAGACCGCGTCGTTGTAGAACCAATTTATTCTTGTGGTAAATGTGAAGCTTGTAAACATGGACATTACAATGTTTGTGAACAACTTGTTTTCCACGGTCTTGGCGGAGAAGGCGGCGGTTTCTCTGAATATACAGTAGTACCAGAAGATATGGTTCACCATATTCCAGATGAAATGACGTATGAACAAGGTGCACTTGTAGAACCAGCAGCTGTAGCAGTTCATGCAGTACGTCAAAGTAAATTAAAAGAAGGGGAAGCTGTAGCAGTATTTGGGTGTGGTCCAATTGGACTTCTTGTTATCCAGGCAGCAAAAGCAGCAGGAGCAACTCCTGTTATTGCAGTTGAACTTTCTAAAGAGCGTCAAGAATTAGCGAAATTAGCAGGTGCGGATTACGTATTAAATCCAGCGACTCAAGATGTATTAGCTGAAATTCGCAACTTAACTAATGGTTTAGGTGTAAATGTGAGCTTTGAAGTAACAGGTGTTGAAGTTGTACTTCGCCAAGCAATCGAAAGCACAAGTTTCGAAGGTCAAACTGTAATTGTTAGTGTGTGGGAAAAAGATGCGACAATTACTCCAAACAACCTTGTATTAAAAGAAAAAGAAGTTATAGGTATTCTTGGATACCGTCATATTTTCCCAGCTGTTATTAAATTAATTAGCTCTGGCCAAATTCAAGCTGAGAAATTAATTACGAAAAAAATCACAGTGGATCAAGTTGTTGAAGAAGGATTTGAAGCACTTGTAAAAGATAAAACACAAGTGAAAATTCTTGTTTCACCTAAATAATATAGAATAGTAAAAAGTAGCTCTTTTCTAGAAATAGAAGAGGGCTACTTTTTTTCTATACAGAAAGGTGATAGACTTTCCTGTAACTAAAGGTATTTTGTTTGGAAGGGGAAGTCTAATGCTTTCATTTATGTTGACATTGAAACGGATGCTAAAAGCTTGTTTACGGGCGTGGAAAGATAAAGAATTTCAAGTATTATTCGTATTAACAATTTTGACATTAATATCTGGTACAATCTTTTATAGTACAGTGGAGGGGTTACGTCCTCTTGATGCTTTATATTTTAGCGTTGTAACGCTGACTACTGTCGGTGATGGGCAATTTAGTCCTCAAACTGGCTTCGGAAAGATATTTACGATATTATACATATTTATAGGGATCGGATTAGTGTTTGGATTTATACATAAGTTGGCAGTGAACGTACAGCTGCCAAGTATACTATCGAAGAGAAAAAAAGAGTAAAGCATGTGGATGCTTTACTCTTTTTTACATTAGTTTAGACAAGTATTTGCAGAAGCTTAACAATACTATATTACAATATAAGTGCATTCATTCATTATATTCACTATGTATAAAGTTATAATGATATGAAAATCTGCATATTTTAATTTATTAATAGATATTTCGTGAAAGGTGGGATATTCTAGTCATAGGTTAACCGGACGACATCATAGGATCCTAACAAAAAGTTTACAATAATTCAATTATAAAATGGAGGATTTCAGATGAAAAAGAAAGTACTTGCTTTAGCAGCAGCTATTACATTAGTAGCTCCGTTACAAAGTGTTGCATTTGCTCATGAAAATGATGGGGGAAGTAAAATAAAAATAGTTCATCGCTGGTCTGCTGAAGATAAGCATAAAGAAGGCGTAAACTCTCATTTATGGATTGTAAACCGTGCCATTGATATTATGTCTCGCAATACAACATTTGTAAAACAAGATCGAGTTGCACAATTAAATGAATGGCGTACAGAGTTAGAGAACGGTATTTATGCTGCTGACTATGAAAATCCTTATTATGATAATAGCACATTTGCTTCACATTTCTATGATCCAGACAATGGAAAAACATATATTCCATTTGCAAAGCAGGCAAAAGAAACTGGGGCTAAATATTTTAAATTAGCTGGTGAGTCATACAAAAATAAAGATATGAAACAAGCATTCTTCTATTTAGGATTATCTCTTCATTATTTAGGAGATGTAAACCAACCGATGCATGCAGCAAACTTTACAAATCTTTCGTACCCACAAGGATTCCATTCTAAATATGAAAACTTTGTAGATACGATAAAAGATAATTATAAAGTAACGGATGGAAATGGATATTGGAACTGGAAGGGTACAAATCCAGAAGATTGGATTCATGGAGCGGCAGTAGCAGCGAAACAAGATTACGCTGGAATTGTAAATGATAATACGAAAGATTGGTTCGTAAAAGCAGCTGTATCACAAGAATATGCAGATAAATGGCGCGCTGAAGTTACACCAATGACAGGTAAGCGATTAATGGATGCACAACGTGTTACTGCTGGATACATTCAGCTTTGGTTTGATACGTACGGAGCTCGTTAAGTATTTAAAAAAGGTCAAATCTCATAATAGAGTATTTGGCCTTTTTATCACTATACACATGGAGGTATGGAACGTGAAAGGTAAATTGCTAAAAGGTGTACTTAGCTTTGGGATTGGTTTAGGAGTTTTATACGGAGGACCTTCAGCTCAAGCAGACACGACTACAAATCAAAATAGTACTTTAAAAGTGATGACACATAATGTATACATGCTATCAACTAACTTATATCCGAACTGGGGGCAAAGCCAGCGTGCTGATTTAATCGGGGCAGCGGATTATATTAAAAATCAGGATGTTGTTATATTAAATGAAGTGTTTGATAATAGCGCTTCAGATCGTCTTTTAGGAAATTTGAAGAAAGAATATCCAAATCAAACAGCTGTATTAGGTCGTAGTAACGGAAACGAATGGGATAAAACGTTAGGTAGCTATTCATCTTCAACTCCTGAAGACGGGGGCGTTGCAATCGTGAGCAAATGGCCAATCATTGAAAAGGTTCAATATGTATTTGCAAACGGATGCGGACCAGATAATTTATCAAATAAAGGATTTGTATACACAAAAATTAAGAAAAATGATCGTTTCGTTCATGTGATTGGGACGCATTTGCAGGCTGAGGATAGTATGTGCGGAAAAACTTCACCTGCATCTGTACGTACAAACCAGTTAAAAGAAATTCAAGATTTTATTGAAAATAAGAATATACCAAATGACGAGTATGTCCTATTTGGTGGTGATATGAACGTGAATAAAGTAAATGCTGAGAACAATAGTGACTCAGAGTACGCATCAATGTTTAAAACATTACATGCTTCAATTCCATCTTATACGGGACATGCAGCAACTTGGGATGCGACGACAAACAGTATTGCGAAATACAATTTCCCTGATAGCCCTGCTGAGTATTTAGATTATATTATTGCAAGTAAAGATCATGCGAATCCATCATTTATAGAGAATAAAGTATTACAACCGAAATCTTCACAGTGGACTGTTACATCATGGCTCAAAAATTATACATATAATGATTACTCTGATCATTATCCAGTAGAGGCGACTATTTCTATGAAGTAGTCCTAAAAAGTTTCTTCTTAATAGGAAGAAACTTTTTTATTTTGAAAGAGGAAATTTAAACTTTCTTTCCAATATGTATAAGACATATAGAGAAGAGGAGAGAAAAAATGTGGATCGAGGAATTTTTAAAGAAGTTCCATTACCGTGTGCATTTTTGGATGAAGTAGCTTTAGATAGAAATATTCAATCGATTATAGAATTAAGTGGGAATAAGAAGATTCGTATCGCGAGTAAATCATTACGTTCTGTTCCGGTTATGCAAAAGATTTTAGCTGCAAATGATCGATTTCAAGGTATTATGTGTTTTTCACCTAGGGAAGCTTTGTTTTTACTTGAACAAGGATTCAACGATTTATTGCTCGGGTATCCTGCTTATGATGAAAGAGCTTTACATGAAATAAGTTTGCTAACAAAGAAAGGGATCATTATAACTTGTATGGTGGATTGTGAAGATCATATTGTTTATTTAGAAAAAATTGCTGAGAAGTCTAAAGGGTGTTTTCGTGTTTGTTTGGATATTGATATGAGTAGTCATTTCTTAAAGTTTCATTTTGGGGTCAAAAGATCACCGGTAAAAGATGTGCAAGGTGCTTTGAAAATAGTAAAAAGGGTGAAAGAATCATCATTTTTAATACTAGATGGTGTAATGGGATATGAAGCCCAAATTGCTGGGGTAGGAGATCACATACCGAATCAACGAGTGAAAAGTAAAGTGATTTCATATTTAAAGAAGAAATCAGTGTTAGAAGTTAAAGAAAGAAGAGGACATATCGTAAAAGAAATACAAAATCTAGGTATTGAACTAAGGTTTGTAAATGGGGGAGGCACAGGAAGTATAAAAACAACCGAGAAAGATAATTCAGTTTCAGAGATTACGATAGGCTCTGCTTTTTATGCCCCGAAGCTGTTTGATTATTATAAAGAAGTGCAATTTCATCCAGCTATCGGATTTGCTTTACCAGTTGTGCGGAAACCAGCCCCGTTTATTTACACTTGTCTAGGTGGTGGATATATTGCCTCAGGCGCAATTGGGAAAGATAAAGAACCTGAGGTTTGGAGGCCCGATGGTGCAAAATTAGTAGCTTTAGAGGGTGCTGGCGAGGTACAAACACCGATTTTTTATAACGGCGAGGAACGAGTAAAGTTAGGAGATTCTATCTTGTTTCGCCATAGTAAAGCTGGAGAATTATGTGAGCGTTTTCCTTTTTTATATCGTGTGAAAGAAGGAAAGATTGTTGGGGAGTATTCAACATATCGGGGGGATGGACAATGCTTTCTATAAAGGGACAAAAATGGAGAAATTGGACAGGGAATGTAGAAGGAACACCGCATTATACGATGTATCCAGAAAGTGTACAAGATGTGGTAGAAGTTGTAGGACTTGCGCGAAAAAAAGGGAAGAAAATTCGTGTTGTCGGTTCAGGACACTCTTTTACACCTCTCGTGCAAACGGAAGAAATTTTAGTTTCTTTAGATGAATTGAAGGGCATTGTGAATATTGATGCGGAGAAGATGGTTGCCGAAGTATGGGCAGGAACAAAGCTATATGACCTAGGGAAGTTACTTGAAGAAAAAGGTTATGCACAAGAAAATTTAGGGGATATTGATTTACAATCTATTGCAGGAGCGACTAGTACGGGAACTCATGGGACGGGTGTTACCTTTGGGAGTTTATCAACACAAGTTATAGAGATTACCGCAGTTTTATCTACAGGTGAGAGTATAGTTTGTTCAGAAACTGTGAATGTGGAATATTGGAGAGCCTTTCAGTTGTCGCTTGGGATGCTAGGTATCATTGTAAAAATAAAGTTGAAAGTTATCCCAGCGTATTCGCTCGTCTATGAAAGTGAAAAACAGTTATTATCTACTGTAATGAACAAGCTAGAAGAATATAAGAAGAATCGTCATTTTGAATTTTTCGTTTTTCCTTATTCAGATGAAGTGCAAGTGAAATTTACAAACGAAACAACGGGTAAAAAAAGTGATTTGAAATGGCATAAACTAAAGGTAGAGTTGCTTGAAAATAAGATGTTTTCTTTGTTATCTAAAGGATGTAAATGGTTTCCTTCTATAAGTAAGAGAGTAAGTCGATTATCGGCTAAAGCTGTACCGAATACAAAAATAATTGGTCCGAGTTATGAAGTATTTGCTACATCGCGTACGGTACCATTTTATGAAATGGAGTATAGTGTTCCTTCAAAGTATATGAGGACTGTTGTAGAAGAAATTTCAAATCTTATTGAAAAGAAAAAGTATAAGGTGCACTTCCCAATCGAATGCCGCTATGTGAAAGGTGATGATATATGGCTCAGTCCGGCATACGGTAGAGATTCAGCGTATATTGCTGTTCATATGTATAAAGGTATGAAATATGCGGCTTATTTTGGTGAGGTAGAGAAAATTTTTCTAAAGTATGAAGGACGCCCACATTGGGGGAAAATGCATACGTTAACGTACGAAAAATTACAAAATATATATCCAGAATTACATTCGTTTCTAAAGGTGAGGAAGTCATTAGATGAAACTGGAATGTTTTTAAACCCTTATACAGAGAAATTATTTACGCCTATGAAAAAAAGCTGACAAAGTATTACTTGTCAGCTTTTTTTAGTGTAATTGCATTTTTTGTTTGACTGATATGCTCGTAAAATAGTAACTTATCACGACTAAATACATGTAATAAAACATGAATAATGAATAGGCCGTTAATTACGAGTTGGAATAATAATATAACTACTAATACTAAAGGCTCTGTAAGATTTAGGATAGAGCTACTAGAAAGAATATAATTGATTCCACCTAAAATGAAATAGAATATACCGTAACGGATGAATAGTTCCTTCATCGTAATACGATCTGATTTTCCTTTCACGTAAATACGAAGCAATGCTTTACCAATTGTTTTTCCATTCGTAAAGTATGGAATGATAATAAAGTAAATAAAGATCGAACACGTTATGAAAATGAGTTCATATATGTTCGTGTAAGATTGAATATTAGAAGCAAAGAAAGAATTTCCTTTGTTTTTAATGACAGGTACAACGATAGATAAGAAAATCCAATCAATTTGCATCGCGATAAAGCGACGGACGAATCCGACTGGTTTCGTTTCCAAATCAATATGAATATCTAACTCGTTTGCTTTCGGAAGGAAGTACGTAAATATTGGTGCAATGATAAAGCCAATTATGCCGCCTAATGTATTTAAAAACAAATCGTCTATATCAAATAAGCGGTAGGCACAATTGTATATACCGTATAGTCCAGTCACTTGTGTTAGCTCGAAAAAGAGTGAAAGACAAAAAGAAATACAAATTGTTTGTAAGAAACTACGTCGGAAATAATAACGTAAGTAAATACCGAATGGAACGGTTAATAGAACGTTAAATGCTACTTGTAAAAACGCAGATTCTTTTAATAGGTAGAAATAAGTAGCTGGTTTCGTTAAAATTGCCGAGGTATGATTACTAATTTCTTGTATGAAATAAAATGGTGATAGTTGCATGTGCTGCGTATTAGCCGGTTGTAGGCTACAAGTATCATATGTTTGTGGTAACGGCAAAATCACAAGAAAATAGGCATTTAATAAGTAAAGTAATAATGAGTATAAAATAAATGAACGCCATTTATTTAAATAACCATACTTTCGATAATTAAATATTAAAAAAGGTATTAAGAGAAACATTGCTAAAAAAGGAAATAAAATAAATGCTGTTTTTACAGGAAATAAATATGCAGTCAAAATGAAGCTCCTTTCAATGAAAATTCGTTTACCATTATAACGTTAAAAGAACCTTAAAACAAAATTAAAATATTTTGAAATAGAAAAAATTATAAATTTTAATGGAATTAAGTTATACTAAATTTAATATAAGGATATTATGATTATTATAAGTTGAGAGAGGGTACAAGGTATGCGATATGAGCTTTTTTCTGTAAGTGGGAATCATATTACAACTTTTGAAAGTGCGTGGCGTTTTCAAGAGGGGGAACAGATTTTTGTTCATGATGATCAAACAAAACGAAATTTTATTATTATCCGCCTAACGCATGATGTATTTCAACAAAATAAACATGTTATTCGTTTGTATTGTCAAGAAAAGAAAGTATACGCATAAAAAAGCGAGTCATTCTAGTTTAATAGAATGACTCGCTTTTCGTTTTGTAAGTTTCACTTTATAAGAAAATAAGAGTAAGTACACCTACGATAATGCAATAGAAAGAGAAATATTTTAAATTTCCTTTTGCCATAATGTTCATAAACCATTTTAACGAAATATACGTCATGATAAATGTTGCGATAAATGCAACGACATATGGTACGAATAATGTGTTTAGATTTGGATCTTTTGCAATGTCTGTAATACTTAGTAATAAACCACCTAAGCTAACAGGGATATATAGTAAGAAGGAGAAACGAAGGGCTGTTTCTTGTTTCATACCAAGTAACATCGCTGCTACGATTGTTGCACCTGATCGGCTAATTCCAGGGATTAGTGCGCAAGCTTGTGCTAATCCGACGATGATTGCATCTTTCATAGAAAGGTCACCATCATTTTTACGTCCGCGCAAGTTTCTAATAATCCAAAGGCCGACAGCAGTAATAAGAAGGGAAATCCCAACCATCTTCACACCTTTTAAGTACTGATCGATGTAATCTTTAAATAAAACACCAATAACACCTGCTGGAATAGTCGCAATCACAAGATAAATAATAAAGAAGAAATCTGATTTTGCGTCTTCCGCTCTTGTAAATATATAAGATAGACCATTCTTCGTTAGACGAATTAAATCATTTCTATAAATAAGTAATACAGCTAATAATGAAGCTGAATTAACAAGTAGTTCGAAGCTAAACCCTTCTATTTTTAGTCCTAGCAAATGCTGTGCTAAAACGAGGTGACCGCTTGAAGAAATCGGAATTGGTTCTGTTAGTCCTTGGAACAGACCAAGAATTAAATATTTTAAAATGTAGTAAAATTGTTCCATAAAAACCTCCTTGTTTATTAGTCGAAAGAAACAACTTGTCCATTATAACAAAGATACGGATGAATATTGAGAAGAAATAAATATTCGAAAAATAATAAAAACCCCTTATAGCGCTATAAAGGGTTTTTATTATTAATGAGAAGCCGCTGTTTCTTGAAGACCTTTAGTCAATTGAACATCGACTTTTTCAGCATCATGAATATGGTTCATAATAGTAGTATTTAATTTTTGGAACATTTGTTGTGTATTAGCGAATTCTCGTAATATATCATCATTACAAGATTTTTGGTTTTCGATAGCTTTAATAACATTTGTGGCACCATTTTGTAACGTTTGAATCATAATTAAAATATTTTCAATTCTAGCGTTTGTATCGGCACTCATTTCTACGCCTTCATCGACTAAATGTAAATTATCTTTTGTGTTATCGTATGCTTTTTCAATTTCTTCTTGAATTTTTTTCGTTAAGTTGCCGATGTTTTTTGTGCTTTCCGCTGTACTTTCCGCTAGTTTTCTTACTTCATTGGCAACGACAGCGAATCCTTTACCATGCTCTCCAGCACGCGCAGCTTCAATACTCGCATTTAAAGCAAGTAAATTCGTTTGTGCTGCAATGTTTTGAATGACTTCTACAATTTGCTCGATTTCTTTTGAGCGTTCACTTAAATGGTTCATACTATTAGACGTACGTTGAGATTGTTCACCTAATTTGTTAATTACAATAAGTAAACGGTGAACAGATTCTTTTCCTTCATTAGAACAGTCAATAATTTCTTCAATAGATTGAATTAAGCTTTGCTCTTTTTGTAACATTTCGTTATTCAATTCATTGGAATGTGTAGTACGCGTTGAAACATTTTCGAAACATGAGTTTAATTGTTGAACTAAATTTTGAAGTGTATGGTGTTGATTATTTACAAGTTTATGCTCTTGAACAACGCTTTGTACACGATCGTGGATAGAAGAAATAATCTCTTGTTTTTCAATATCTTTTTGTTTTAATTCTGCTTCTAGTTCCTGTATACGATTTTCTAATTGATCAATTTTATGTTGGAGTGATTTCTTTTGAGTAAACATATATTTATTTCAACCGCCTTTAGAAGTTATATTTTCTCTATATTTGGATTTTAGCATCTTTTATAATTTTTAAATATAGGAATTGTTAAATATTTAAGAATCTATTACATTTTATGCATAATTCCCTTTTTTTCGTCATGAAAAATAAACTGTATTTAATGGTATTGTAAACAAACTGTAAAATAAATCATGTATAACTGTATAAGAAGGGAGTCGGATTATGAACTATTTTAAGCGAATCAGTAGTCTAGTATTAGCAGGCATTATCGGTCTTTCTAGTACAGTCGCTGTAAAAGCAGAGTCAAACGACGAGAAACTTAACAACATGCAACAGCAATTGCAGCAAAACGATGCAGAAATGCAAAAGAAAGAGCAAGAGAAGCAAGCTGTTAGTAAAGAAATTCAAGGTATCGAAAACGAACTACATAATTTAAATAATACAATTGCAAAAAATAAAGAGGATCAAGCTGCTATTCAACGTAAAATCGATGAAACCCATAAGCAGATTGAGCAAAAAAAGAATGAAATTGTCGTTTTAGAGGATAAGGTCCTTGCTCGTAAGGATATTATGAGAAAACGTATGGTTTCTGTTCAAAACAGTTCAAATACAAGTTTAGTAGTAGAAGTTGTAGTAGAGTCAAAAAACTTTGCAGATTTCTTACAACGTATGAACGCAGTTTCTACCATTCTAGAAGCTGATAAAGAAATTTTACGTCTACAAGAACAAGATCTTCGTCAAATTGAAGAAGATAAGAAAACAATTGATGAAAAAGAAGCATCTTTAGTAGTAGACAAACAAAAATTAACAAAAGCACAAGCTGAGTTGCAGGATAACTTGAAAAAGCGTCAAGATAACTTACAAACAGTTCAAGCTAAATATAACCAAGTTGCAACTCAACTTAATTTAGCAGCAGAAGAGAAAGCTAAAATTGAGTCAAATATGAAGGCAGTACAAGAAACAATCGCTCGTGAGCAAGAAGCAGCAAGAATTGCAGCAGAAGAGCGTGCAAAAGCAGAAGCAGCTGCAAAGGCTGAGCAAGAAGCTCTAGCTAAGGCACAGGCGGAAGTTGCTGAAAAGCAAAAGCAAGAAAAAGCTAATAAACCAGTTGAACCTGTTGCTAATAATAATTCGAAGGTAGAACCTGCACAACCTTCTAAACCAACTGCTGGTGGAAAAGAGATTTATGTACATGCAACAGCTTATACAGCAGATCCAGGTGAAAATGGTTATGGTCCAGGTCAACAAGTATACTCTGCATGGGGACCAGGTGGTAAACCTTATAATTTAACTGCAAATCCAGGAATGAAATTAATTGCTGTAGATCCAAGTGTTATTCCATTAGGTTCTACTGTATATGTTGAAGGCTATGGACAAGCAATTGCAGCAGACACTGGTGGCGCGATTAAAGGTCACAAAATCGATGTTTTAATGCCTGATAAAGCTTCATCTAGTAATTGGGGCAGAAAAAATGTTAAAGTTACAATTTTAAACTAACACGTAATCCAACTTTACAATACGTAAAGTTGGATTTTTTTATAAAAACAATGTTAAGTTGAGTTTACATTTTGTTAAAGGTAGCATACAATGATGGTGAGAGGTGGTAAATTTGACCATTTTAAATAGAGTGAAGGAATTAAGAGCTCGGTTTAATTTTTCGCAAAGTGTATTAGCAGAGAAGGTTGGAGTGACGAGACAAACAATAGCTGCAATTGAAAAAGGGGATTATGTCCCTTCATTATTATTAGCGCTTATGATTTGCGATGTATTTCAGTTAAAGATGGAAGATGTGTTTGTTTTAAATAAGGAGGGGGAAGAGGATGAATAGACTTGTATTTTCCTATATGTTGAATGTACTTTTAATGGTATTAGCGGGTTGGGCATTTATTGAGTTGTATTATTTTACTATCGAAGTTGCTAATTTTATTCAAACGAAGAGGGTACCATTTGAAGTTTCGGTGAGTTTAATGCCACTAGGATTGCTTTTAATATTTGGTATCGTATCGACTGTTCTTTATAAAATTCAAAAGAAAAAATATAAAGAGCTATCATATTGGATGTTTCCACTATTATTTCCTCAAGAAGACGAGCGGGAAAAGGCAATTACAGAAAAGGCTTGTCGTACTACATTTATGTCACTATGGTACGTGTTGCCTTGTGCAGTTGGTTTTTTAACGCTTTCTCCAATTGCTAATCTATATGTTCCTGCATATCCAATATATATTGCATTTAGTATTTTCTTTATTCAAATGACAATTTTCCACGTATCCTTATATCGAAATAAAATCGCTTAAAAAGAAACCTTCTTGCATCAGCAAGAAGGTTTCTTTTCAGCTTACACTTGTACATATAGCAATATTATCTTATCATTTTATATAGAGTAAGATTTTGTAAGGGAAAGGAATTGTATATGAATAAGCAAAGAATTTATAGTATAGTAGCAATCCTCCTATTTGTTGTAGGTGGTGTATTAATCGGCAAGCCATTTTATGATGGATATCAAGCTGAAAAGAAACAGACTGAAAATGTACAGGCTGTCCAAAAGATGGATTATGAAAAACATGAGACGGAATTTGTAGATGCTTCGAAAATTAATCAACCAGACTTGGCAGAAGTAGCGAACGCATCTTTAGATAAGAAACAAGTAATTGGTCGTATTTCGATTCCGAGTGTTTCATTAGAACTTCCTGTTTTAAAGTCGTCTACTGAGAAAAACCTATTATCAGGTGCAGCAACAGTAAAAGAAAATCAAGTAATGGGAAAAGGGAATTATGCATTAGCAGGACATAACATGTCTAAAAAAGGTGTTTTATTTAGTGATATAGCGTCTCTAAAAAAAGGCGATAAAATTTATTTGTATGATAATGAAAATGAATATGAATATGCGGTTACTGGTGTATCTGAAGTAACTCCTGATAAATGGGAAGTTGTTGAAGATCACGGGAAAGATGAGATAACGCTTATTACATGTGTATCTGTGAAAGATAATTCTAAACGTTATGTTGTTGCTGGTGATTTAGTAGGAACGAAGGCGAAGAAATAAAAAAGATGAGGGGGAAATCCCTCATCTTTTTTTAATCCATCCATTTCACTAACTTTTTGGAAATTGATAATAAAACACAACCTAAAACGATTGCTACAGCACCAATAACTGTAAATACTTCAGCATACCCAAGTGAAGTCGTGAAGCTTGCAAGTTGTCCGCCTAAAATGTTGGCGATACCTGAACTCGCTAACCATACGCCCATTAGTAAAGATGCTAGTTTTACTGGAGCGAGAGAACTAACCATTGATAGTCCAACAGGTGATAAGAATAGTTCACCTAACGTATGGAAAAGATACGTAAAGACGATAAATAGTAAGTTTGCTTTTTCTGTAATGTTATGCTCATCACTACCTGTTTTTAATGTAGCGATAACGAGAATGATATAGCCGATACCGAGTAGGATCATACCAAGTCCCATTTTTGTTGGGATTTTTAAGTCCCCTTTTTTTCTAGTTGCAAGTTTTGCCCATAATGCTGAAATGACTGGAGCAAGTAAAATAATAAATAATGGATTGACCGATTGGAACCAAGATGTTGGAACTTCCCATCCGAACACAGAGCGGTCTACAAATTTGTTTGTATATAATGTTAATGAGCTACCAGCTTGTTCAAAGCCAGCCCAGAAGAAGACAACAAAGCATGTTAAAATGACGATAACTGCAGTACGTTGTTTTTCTTTTTTTGTTAACGGTGTATCTCCTACTGATGGTTGTCCAGCAGCCGTTTGTAAATCGCGAGTTGGTTTTTTACCAATATCACCAAGGAAGCGATTTGATAGTGTTGTAAATAAAATTTGTCCAATGATCATTCCGATTGAAGCGGCTAAGAATCCGTAACGGAATCCGTAATGTACAACGCCATCAACCGTTGTTTTGAATAAATTTTCTGATAAAAATCCACAAACGAGTGGAGCTAAAAATGACCCGACGTTAATACCCATATAGAAAATGGTAAATGCACTATCACGTTTTGGATCGTTCTCTTCGTATAATTCCCCAACCAGTGTAGAGATGTTCGGTTTGAAGAATCCATTACCAATAATAATAAGCGCTAATCCGAGGTATAAGCCTAATTGGTTTTGCAAGGCAAATAGTGTAAGGTTACCGATTGCCATTGTTATACCACCAATTGTGATCGCTTTTCGTCTACCTAGAAAACGGTCTGTTAAGTACCCACCAATCATTGGTGTGAAATAACAGGCTCCAGTATAAAACCCGTAAATAGAGAGTGCCCATGCGGGACTAAACCCAAGACCACCGCTTACTAAAGCTGTCGTTAAATATAATGTTAATAATCCTCGTAATCCATAGTAACTAAATCTTTCCCACATTTCTGTAAAGAAGAGTAAGTATAAACCTGGAGGATGTTTCTTTTTTCTTTGTTGTTCTCTTTCTAGTTGTATCGCTGATTCCATGTTATTTTCCTCCTGACACAAACAAAAACAAAGTTAATAATTTTGTACATTTAATATTTTACCTTATTAACTATTATAAGTCAATAAAGGTTGATTTTTCAGAAGAAATTGGAAAAGAGGGATAGCTATAGAATGGGTGTTTCTTTTATGTTAGACTATGGACTATGTTTTCTTTGTAAGAAAGCGGATTGGCGTTTATTTTGTATATATGAAATGGATTTCATAAGAGATGAAATTGAAGAAGGAGAAAGAAATGAAATTGTTACAGAAAAAAGAAATTTTACTTATTAGTCTTATGTTATTCTCGATGTTCTTTGGAGCGGGGAATCTTATATTCCCGCCTTTCCTTGGGTATGAAGCAGGAGAACATGTGTGGATTTCATTAGTAGGGTTTATTATATCAGCAACAGGTCTTCCTATATTGGGAGTTATTGCGATTGCGAAAGCAGGAAGTTTTCAAACGTTAGCGGGTAGGGTTCATTCTTCATTCGCGCTTATTTTTCCGTGTATCGTGTATTTATTTATTGGACCAGGCCTTGGCATACCACGTGCAGGAAGTCTAGCTTTTGAGATGGGACCGGGTCAGCTATTCTCGGAAGCAGGTAGCGTAGTCTTATTATGTTACACATTTATTTTCTTTAGTATTGTGTACTGGTTAAGTTTATCACCGTCTAAATTAATGGGGTTGTTCGGAAAGGTTTTAACACCGTTATTATTAGGTATGATTGCTCTTATCTTTATAAAGAGTATGTTCACATCAGTAGGTAGTGTGAAAGAGGCTGCTGGAAACTATGGACAAGCGCCTATGTTCCAAGGGTTTTTAGATGGATATTTAACGATGGATGCATTAGCAGCTTTAATTTTTGGGATTGTGATTGCAAATGCTCTTCGTGCAAAAGGTATTGAAGATGATAAAGGTTTAGCGAAATATATGAGTATTGCTGGAATTGGGGCAGGACTATTATTATCTATTATTTATGTCATACTTGGATATGTTGGTTCAATTAGCGGTTCGTTAGGTACATTTGATAATGGGGCGAACGTATTAGCACAAGTGATGACTACATTATTTGGACAAGGCGGAGTCGTTTTATTAGGTCTTATTTTTACGATTGCGTGTTTATGTGTTTCAATCGGACTTGTTACATCTTGTAGCCAATTTTTTGCAAGTGCATTTCCGAAAGTAGCGTATAAAGTTTGGGCATTTATATTAAGTTTTGTTAGTATGGTTTTAGCTAATTTAGGATTAACACAAATTTTAAAAGTATCAGTACCGATTCTTGGATTTATTTATCCAATTGCATTAACGCTTATTATTTTAGGGCTATTCCATAAGTATATTGGGAAGTATGTATGCATATATCCAGTTACAATTGTGATTGTAGCAGTATTTAGTGCAATTGATATTTTCAATAAAAATGTAATGATGAATCAGTGGACATCAGTATTGAAATACATTCCGTTTTATACAGAAGGTGTTGGGTGGATTATTCCAGCTATTATAGGTGCTTGCATTGGTGTTATCGTTAGTGTTGTTTTAAATAAGAAGAAATAAAAGAAAGGTGTTTTCCAATTTCGGAAAATACCTTTCTTTTTTGGGAAAAATAGTATTGAAAATGAATAGACTAAGAGTATGATAAAGGTAATTGGTAATATATAGGTTTCGAACGGATGATGAGGAGGGAACGTATGAAGGAGGATTTGAATAAGAAAATAGAAGCACTCGAAACGGCAATTGAAACGATTCAAGAAGCACTTTTTGAATTGAAAGCAAAACAAAGAGAAATAGAAGTAGAAAATGCTCAGCAACATGTTAGTAAGGAAAAGAAAGAATATATTGAAACGGTAATAGAGGAAAAACAAAAAGAAGAAGTAGTTACAATAAAAGAGCCTGTGCAAGAACGTGAGGTAAAACAAGTGGATATATCTGCTTTTAAACCAGAACCATTTAATATTATAAAGTTTTGCCAAACTTGGTTACCACGCGTATTTGTCGGCATTATGTTACTTGGAGTAATCTGGTTATTTAAAGCAGGGGTAGATGCTGGATTATTAACACCTGCAATACGAATTGTGTTTGGCATTGTCCTATCTATCGGTTTTTATTATATAGGGGATATTCAAATTAAACGAGAGCGGCAAGCATTAGGGTTAGTATTAGCAGGAGGAAGTATTACAGGTATAGTTTTAACAACATTTGCGGCACATTATTTATATGGATTTATTCCAGCAAGTGTTGCATTTGTGTGTAATATTGCATGGGTCATTTTAGGTATTTATGTAGCGAAGAGGTATCAATCGGAATATCTTACTATTTTCGTAGCGGTAGGAGCTTTCTTCGTGCCATTCTTATTAAATAGTACGACTCCTAATCCGTATATTTTCTTTGGATATGAGACGGTACTAACACTTATCTTATTATGGTATGCGTTGAAAAATCGTTATCAGTATTTATACATGATTTCTTATGCTGTTGCTGCTATTGTTCTTTTGGTCTTCTTTGCTGTTATGTCAATGTTAGTAGAGGATTTGCAAGTACAGTTAACAGTAGTTTATGGTTTGATTCACTTACTATTATTTTGGCATATGTTTACGGAGAGAAGTTTTATAGTAGAGCCACGCTTGGCGATATTTAGTGCGAATGCCGTTTTCTTCATATTAGCCATTTCAAAAATACCTGAATTTACAACATGGGGATTAATGATTAGTGCACTCGTGCACGCTATTATGTTCGTGTTTGAATATAGGAAGAATAGACATTCTACATTTACAAATCTTTTATTTGGTTTCGCAATGGGGGCATTTAGTTTAGCGATTTTATATGAGTATAGTTTAGTGAATGCAGCGATTGTACTATTATTACAAGGTTTCCTCGGTATGGTGACTTCTATTAAAGGAAAACAGCAGATAAAATTGTATGTTAGTGCGACGGTTTACGCAATTGGAATGATACAGACTATTTTTAGCCCGTTTGATCAATTTATTTCGGCAGGCTTTGTTGCTCATATTATTTTAATAGGTACATTTTATTACTGCATGAAACGAGCGAAAGATGTGTTGATGAGCTTTGGAAAATATGTTTATTCAATAACACTCTATTGGTTTATGGTTATCGTATTTATTGCAATCACTAGAGTCGGTGAAGTGCTTTCTACAGATGGAAGCATAATAAGTGTATCTGTATCTTTATTATGGATGGTATATGCATTATTTGCAGTTTGGCTTGGACGGAATAAAAATATGAATGAAATATTATATGCCGGCTTAGTCGTGTTAGTCGTAACGATAGGAAAGCTATTCCTTCTAGACTTACCAGAAGTATCGATGATGATCAGGGCAGTGTTATTCTTGATAGTGGGTAGTATAGGTATCGTTATTTCAAGGATGTTTTTCTCAAAAGAAGAGAAGTAGAAGAAGGCAATCCATATCCGGATTGCCTTTTTCATTATTTCTTATTAATCGTTACAGTCTCACTATATTTTGCTGTTGTATTTTGGCGTAGACGAAGTGTTGCTTGTCCAGCCGTATTTGGATCGATTTGTACGTTCACAATCTTCTCAGCAGAACCTAAGCTGTTTGTTGTGAAAGAAAATGCACTACTATATCCAAAAGTAGATGGCCAAGTGCCGTTTGTATTTTGGACTTTTGCCACTTGTGTACCGCCAGTAGTGAATATACCTAAAGAATAATTATTGTATGTTGTGTTTGGCAATAAGTTATTTACTTGGATTTTGATTTGGAACACTTCATTGTTTGATAGAGTGCTAGGGTGTGTAACTACGTAGTCAGTTGCTGTTACTGCACCGTTATAGCCATATGAACCAGGTTTAAAAGTATTTGTATTAAACCATTGATAACCTGCATTTGGCGCACTCCAAGGTTCAGGTTGTGGCTCAGTTGATAAGCTTGGTTGTTCAAATGTTTGTAAAGTGGTTGGTAAATCAAGTTGTAAACCATTTACTTGATCTAAACTTGTAAATGTTTCTTTATTCGATAGCCAATTTACGATATTTTCTAGTAAGATAGCATCGTTTTCTTCTTTATATCCATCGTAAGTTTTCTTTGTTTGGCCAGAGTCTTCACGAACGTATTTTGGCGTAGCGTCTTCAACAGGAGAAGAGTCACCGATAAAGGCAGCTTTTCCAAGACCTACTTTTGCGATAGCAGCATAAGGACCCTCTGCAACACCACCGCCGTTATACACACCGCTATCAACAGCGTTATTCCATTTTGACGGGTTTTCTGGAAGATAAACAAGTCCTTTTGCTAGTTTTGGATTTGTAATTGCTAAAGTAGAACCAGCATGCATTGCTACAGATGAAACCCCTTCTGTAATTCCGAATGATTGTTCAGGTGACACAATATTTTTAGCGGAAACATCGCCAATTGCATTGTAGCGGAAGCGAATACCGAAGTTGTCAGATAGCCAATCAGAGCTTTCTACTCCTTGCATAGCTTGTGAATTGGCTTCTTCGTTAGACATTCCTTTTGCTGGATTATCCCAAGCACCGCGTCTATATCCGTTAAATACTTCAGAAGAGTCCCAACGATTTTTATTACGATCTGCATTATAATGATCGGCAATGAAGAAGATACTACCGCCATTTTTCACATATTGTAACATAGCATCTTGTTCAGATTTTTTGTAAGGAATATTTGCTTCTGGAACGATAAACACATTGTAGCCTTTTAAATCTTCGTATGTAATCGGTGTTGATTTACGTAGTTCTTTTACATGATATCCGTTTTGGGCAATGCCGTTTCCAAAATCAGAAAAGCCACCATCAATAACCCAGTCAGCTGTCCCAGCCGTTTGACCGTGTGTATTATCGAATAATACTTTCTTCCCATTGTTTTGATTTACAACTTTTGCAGCAATTTCAGGAGCTGGGTCTACAGAGCTTTCTGCATAAGTAGATGGTATGAACGAAGCCCCTATACTTAGTGTAATTGCTGTTGCTAAAGAAAATGTAATCCATTTTTTATTCTTCATAGAAGAATCCCCCTAATAATAAATATATGTGCTTTAATAATGTAATTTATTTTTCTGTAAAAATAAAGACGGAAAACATAAAAAATATTAAAAATTTGTAAAAATACCGTGAATTTTGTTGAGAAATATTTATAGAGATTTAAAAACATCCCTTCCAAATAATAAGGAAGGGATGTTTTGTTTAACTAATTTTTGAATTAGGCGTTTCATCAATTTTATGAAAACCTTTCATGTAATATACGATAGCTAGGCCAATAAGCCAAATTGGGCCAACGATTAATGCAATTCGTGTATCTTCTGAATACGCCATTATACATAGTACAAGTGCAAGGAAGCCAAGTGAGAAGTAAGAGCTTAATGGATGTAAAGGCATTTTATACGTTAGCTTGTCTTTTTTCTCAGTTGATAATCCTTTACGGAATTTAATTTGAGCGACTAATATAATGCCCCAAGTCCAAATTGCCCCGAAAGTTGAAATACTAGTGAGCCATGTAAATACTTTTGCAGGTACGAGATAGTTTAATATAACGCCAATGAGTAAAACGATAGCAGTTGCTACAATTCCTTGACTAGGAATGCCATTTTTATTTAAACGACCGAATCTTTCTGGTGCTTTCTTTTGCTGAGCTAATGTATATAACATACGGCCTGTACTAAATAAACCACCATTACAAGAAGAAAGAGCTGCTGTTAATACGACAAAGTTAATAATCCCTGCTGCTTTTGCGATACCGATTTGCTGGAATGTTAATACGAATGGACTTCCTTTCTCACCAAGTTCGTTCCATGGATAAATTGCCATCATAACGAATAGAGCCCCAACGTAGAACAGTAATATTCTCCAAAATACGTTATCAATTGCTTTTGCGAGTGTTTTTTTCGGATTTTGAGCTTCCCCCGCTGTAACACCGATTAATTCAACACCTAAATAAGCGAATAACACCATTTGTAAAGAGAGTAGTAATCCAGAAAAACCATTTGGGAACCAGCCCCCATGTGACCAAAGGTTTGAAATGCCGGTAGCGATACCGCCGTTTCCGAATCCGAATAAAATAATACCAGCTCCAACAATTATCATACAGATAATTGTGACAATTTTAATGAGAGCAAACCAAAATTCAAGTTCTCCAAATACTTTTACGGATAAGAAGTTAAAAGCACTCATTAATAATAGAGCGAGTAAAGCCCAAGTCCAGCGTGGGATATCTGGGAACCAGTACTGCATGTAAATGCCAGCTGCTGTAATTTCAGCCATACAAGTAACAACCCATAAGAACCAGTAGTTCCAGCCGGTAATATAGCCAGCTAGTGGTCCAAGGTAATCATTAGCATATTTACTAAAAGAACCGGCAACAGGTTGTTCAATTGCCATTTCTCCGAGTGCGCGCATAATGAAAAAAATAACGAGTCCAGCGATCATATAGCCTAGTAGAATAGAAGGACCAGCTAGTTTAATAGCGGAGGCAGATCCTAAAAATAGTCCAACGCCAATAGCTGAACCGAGTGACATTAAAGTAATATGTCGTTCTTTTAAACCTCGGTTTAAAGTTCCAGATTTGTTTGTTTGCTGCATAAGAAGAATCCCCCTTGTAGAGTGAACGATATTTGAATGCGTTTACTAAATATTTAACTATTTCAAATTATAAAACATTTCTATCTGTTATGCTACAAAAATAATCATGATAAACTGTACTATAGTTGTACTTGTCAGACTTAAACTTAAAATTCGAACTATTATTGAATATATTGACTCTTCTTTTTATTGATTGTTAAGATTAAGTATTATATTTTCTCACATACTAGTAAGAAAAGAATGTGTGATAATAATTCAGATGTAGGAAGGGTACATAACCATGTTTCAATTACAAAAATATAACACTTCTGTGAAGCAAGAGCTTTTAGCTGGCATCACAACTTTTTTTACATTTGCGTATATTCTTGTCATCAATCCGAAAATATTATCTGATGCAGGTGTACCATTTGATCAAGCTTTTACGGCAACTATTATTGCGACAGTTGTAGGGACGCTATGTATGGCGTTTTTAGCTAACTATCCAATTGTTATTGCTCCAGCTATGGGAATGAATGCGTATTTTGCTTATTCTGTTGTTCAACAGGCAGAGGGGATTACATATGTCATTGCGTTTTCAGCAGTATTTGTAACAGGTATTATTTTTCTTTTATTATCTTTCACTTCATTTAGGCAAAAGCTAATTGTCGCAATTCCTGACAGTTTAAAACATGCGATTGCAGGTGGAATTGGGTTATTTATTGCTTTTATTGGATTACGTCTATCTGGAATTATCGTTGATCATCCATCTAACTTAGTTACGATTGGTGACTTCCATTCTCCAGCCGTTATTTTAACTCTAATTGGTTTAATATTAGCGGCGGTATTAATGGCATTACGTGTGAGTGGTGCATTATTTATTAGTATGATTGTAACAGGAGTTATCGCCTTCTTTACAGGGCAACTGAAGTTCACGGATAAAATTGTTGCGATGCCTCATTTACCAGAGGGTATTATCGTTTCAAATCCAATCAATGCCTTTTCAGATGTAATTGAATACGGATTATATGGCGTTGTATTCTCATTTTTACTTGTACTGTTATTTGATACAACAGGTGCATTACTCGGTTTAATTAAACAAGCAGGTTTAATTACAGATAATACAGAGAAACGTTTTGGTAAAGCGTTTATTGCAGATGCAATTGGTGGGACTACAGGCTCTATCTTTGGAACAAGCCCAACAGCAGCGACGATTGAATCCTCAGCTGGTATTGCTGCGGGTGGTAAAACAGGATTAACAGGTATTGTAGTTGTCGGTCTAACGATTATAACGGCATTCTTCAGCCCTGTTATTGCTTCTTTATCAAGCGTAGCTGCTATTACAGCTCCTTCATTAATTATTGTAGGTAGTTTAATGGCACAAAGTCTTCGTGATATTAATTGGAATGAATTTGAAGATGCATTACCAGCATTTTTAATTTTCGTTGGTATTCCGTTAACGTCTAGTATTGCGAATGGAATAGCAATTGGATTTTTAGTGTATCCAGTCTTAAAGATTGTGAAAGGGAAAGGGATGGAAGTCCATCCGTTACTATACTTATTTACAATTTTATTTGGATGTCATTTATTCTTATAATATAGATATAGGAGAGGGGGCTTCTTATGAGAGGCCCCTTTTTTGTGTATAATAAAGTGAAACTTAAATTAATTACGTAAATTATAAATTGCTTAATGGAATATATATGTTACACTAAAGGTAGAGGAGGAACATGAATGGCTGTAAGTAAAATAAAAGTCGCGCGTGTTCAGTTAGATTTAACACAGCAACAATTAGCAGAAAAAGTAGGCGTTACAAGGCAAACGATTAGTTTAATTGAGAAGGGGAAATACAACCCGTCTTTAGATTTATGTTTGAAAATTTGTTATGCGGTAGATAAAACATTGAATGATTTGTTTTGGGAGGAAAAGGAGTGATAGGATGAAAATTGTGAAAGATGAACGCTTAATGATTGAGGGGCTAAAACATATTAGACTAGTTTTTACCTTACAAAATATCATCATACTAGGTATTGTTTTTTATCGCTACGTTTTGCAAGGGGCAGGATATGAAAGTGTTTCAGATTTATTAATGGTATTTATGGGCGGGATAATAGTTATTAACTTTTTAAATCTGAAAAATTCAGTGGAAGTGTATGAGCATGCAGGGGGAGTATCACGCAATTATTTTATGAAGTTATTATTAATTCCAGTAGGTATTGTTATTGGAATTTTAGCTATTTGTATTATTGTAACACCAGATATTTCGATAAAGGAAATTAGTATGACAGGACTTATTATGTTTGCTTGTTTTTTAGTTCCTAGTTTGTTTATATACATATATATGAAAAAAATAAAAAATGAAGATTGAAATATAAGAAAAGCTTTCCCGTATTGCGGAAAGCTTTTCTTATATCCTTTTATATAGTATCTTATGAAGACCAATCGGTTTAATTTCAAAGATTTCACCATGTTCCTGAAAGCCTAGGCGCTTGTAATAGTCAGCTACAGTAACTCGACCATTACACCATAATATATTTGCTTGACGTTCTTGTAATATTTGTTCTGCCTTCTGAATTAAGGAGCTTCCAGCGTGGTTGTTTCGAAATTCAGGTAATGTGGCCATTCCTCGTAAACGATAGTGAATACCGGCTGGTAAGTCAGGGTATATTTCCTTTGAGAAGGAAGCGATACTAACCAGTTTATCGTTTATAAATGCGCCTAAGTGAAAGCTGTCTGTTTCATAGTCGGAAGGGTACTTACAATCTGCTAATGTTTGACTCGGGCGTAAAATTTTTTGACGTAATACGTAAGTTTCAGATCCATCAATATTTTTCACGGTAATCATATTAACATCCTTTCTTATAAACCCTTTTCTGTTAGTTGTATAAAGAAATAGGCAGGTGCGGCGAAAAGTCCGAGTATGCTAGCAGTTCCGAGAAGGAGTGAAAGTAAGAGGCAAGAGTATTTTATTCCATTCGATTTTTTCCATCCATAACTACAAATTTCAATGCTAACACCGATGAGAATAATGGCAACGAGTACTTCCGCTAATAATAAGAGAGCTAAAGTTACAATAGACATAATGTGATCCATCCCCATAATATATGATAGTAACATTTTACCATATGAAATGGAAAAAAATGCCCCTCAATTATGTGAGGGGCATTTTTCTATTCTAATATGCTTTTTAGTGTATCGATATGTTCTTTTGAGCCTGTTACAAGTAATGTATCACCGTGTTGTAGTCTTGTATCACCATGTGGAATTAATGCTGTATTCCCACGATAAATTTGAATGACTAGTACATCGCCTAAAAATGGAAGGCGACGAAGTGCAACGCCGTTATATTTATTACTCCGTAGTTCAACTTCACGGACTGTTTCATTTGCTGTTGTAATTAAGCGAACGAGACTTGGTTTATCAATTAGTGCACGCAATAAAATACGTGTAGAGTTAATTGTTGAGAATACGGCGATATGTTCTTGCGTTGCTTTTTCTTGTAGAAGTGGATCTTCTACACTTGCAATAACATGTTCAACACCTAGCTCTTTTGCATGTTCTGCTAATAATAAGTTTTGTTCATCATCGCTTGTTGCAACAACAACGCGGTCTGCATGAAATGCTGTTTGTTCAGTTAATGATGCAATTGTGATGTCATCTAATTTCACGATAGGGAAGTCATGTGATTTCGCTTCCTCATCATTTATTTTATTTTGACGCATCATATATAGTGTTACGTCATAATCTTCTCGTTTTAAATCAAGTGATAACGGAAGGGTAATTCTACTCGCACCAATAATAGAAACTTTTGGCTTTGGCGTTTCTACTTTCGGGAACATCTTTTTAAATAATATAGGTGCGAAAATACAAGTAATAACTGCGCTTAAAATAAGGGAAGCAGATAAACTTGGACTGATGATTCCTAGTTTTTCACCAATTTGTGCAGCTGCAATAACTAAAGAAAGTGTCGATGTTAATAAGATGGCACTCCCCAGTACGATATTACGTGGATACCATTTTCGTAAAACGAGTGATGGTAACAGTTTTGAGATAAAGAGTCCTACAATTAAAATTGGGATCATGAGCATACTAGAAGGTTCTTTGAAAATAGACCAAACCTCTAAATTTACACCAACCATTACGAAGAAAATAGGAATGAAGAAACCATATCCGATGGAATCAAGTTTTTCAACCATATCTTCATTTGGTGATAATAACGATACGAGTACACCTGCTAAGAAGGCACCTAAAATATTTTCTGCTCCAACCGATTCAGATAAACCAACTAATATTAAGATGAGTGCAAAAACAGCTCGTGTATCAATTTGTACACTACCAGCTTTTAAGCTATCTAAGTATGGAATGTTTTTAAAGCGTTTTGCAATGAAGTAAATAACAATACCAGCGCCGAATAGAAGGAGAAGGAGCCACATGCTTTGGCCGCTTTCGGAATTTAATCCGACGAATACAGCGAGTAAAATCATTGTAACTAAATCTGCAATAACAGCGACTAATAAAATGATTTGTCCAATTGCTGTTTTTCCTAAGTTATTCTCTTTTAATGTTGGAACGACAACACCTAAAGAAATTGTTGAAATAATTAAAGTCATAAACATTGCATTATCTACAAATCCTAGCCATACGAATAGTAATGATAGGGCATAAGATAAGATGAAAATAAAGAAGAAGATAATACTTGCTGCTTGGAATGTGTTTGGTTCGTTTGTCGTATTCTTTTTCCCTTTTTGTTTAAAGATAGAAAAATCAATTTCTAAACCGCTTAAAAACATAAGAAAGATAAATCCTAGTGTCGATAAGACTTGAAGCCACATATCTGGTTCAATAATATTAAACCCACTTTTACCTACAAAGATTCCTGCGATGATTTCTGCAACAACGACAGGAAGTGCTTTTAATTTAAAGCGTTGTAACAAAAGGGGAACGAAAAACGCGATTGCAACGACAACCATAAGTGATAGAACAGAAGTGTGATGTTCCATTGCGTTCTCTCCCTTCAAATAAATATAGTACCTATTTAGCCATATAATAGGTAGAAAAGCAACGCATATGGATTCGATTTCATAAAGAAAGAGTTTTCTTAACATTTGTCATAATAAGTATATTTTTCATGATTCTGTTGTTAATTCCGTAATGTGGATGTAATAGGGGAGAGCATAAAAAAAGACTGCTGAGGAATCTCAGCAGTCTTTTTCATGTACATTACATTGAGAAGAAGATCCATACAGTTAAACCAACTGTTGCAGTTGCAACGAAGAAACTGTAGATCATAGTAAGAATTTGAACTCTTCCTTCTCCTTCTTTTAAGTGCATGAACATGATTAATTGTAACAACGCTTGCGCAACAGCCATTATGATAATAGTTGTTAAGATCGTTGAAAGTGGCAGGCTTGTGTAAAGTGCCACGTATAGTGCTAGAAACGTTAGTGCAAGCGATAAAATAAATCCGAAAACGTGTGACCAAGGGAATCCGCTATGCGCATGCCCGTTTGCTTGATTGTTATTTTGACTCATTTACGCCACCATCCCGTTCAAGTAAACTAGTGTGTAAATAAAGACCCAAACTAAATCAAGGAAATGCCAGTATAAGCTGATAATGAATACTTTACGAGCTGTAACTGGTGTTAAACCTCGTTTTAAAATTTGGATAATAACACAAATTGCCCAAATGATACCGCCTGTTACGTGGGCTCCGTGCGTTCCAAGAAGAACGAAGAATCCAGATAGGAAGGCACTTGTTTGAATTGTTGCGCCTTCACCAATATACATAATGAACTCTTCAATCTCGAAGAATAGGAAGCCTGCACCTAAAAGTAATGTAAGGACAAACCATCCAAGCATTGCTTTTTGATTGTGCTTACGCATTTCGTGAATTACGATACCACATGTGAAACTACTTGTTAAAAGTAGTAATGTTTGAATTAAAAGCGTTTTAAGTTCAAACAGTTGCGCTGGAGTTGGGCCATCTGCCGTACGACCAGCAAGGACTAGATAAGAGGCGAAAAGTGTTGCGAACAGCATAATTTCAGCCCCAAGAAAAATCCAGAATCCTAGGATATTCAATCTGCTTTGTTCGGATTGATATTCCAAAGGTAAGCTTTTATCTAAAGCCGCCATGTCATTTCACCTCTCATGCTATATGTTCTGTTTCTTTAATTTCATCAACACTTACGTAGTAACCATCGTCATAATCGAATGAACGATAGATTAAGCAAGCTAAAATACCAACGCCGCCGATTGCTGCAAGCCAGAACCAGCTAAATACTAATGCGAAACCTGCAAGACCGAAGAATAAAGACGCAATAATAGGCACACCAGAGTTACTTGGCATGTGAATTGGTTTTAAATCTTCTGCTGCTGGTGTAACTGTTTCTCCGCGTTTCTTCATGTACCAGAAAGCATCAGCTTCTTTAATTTCAGGAAGCTTCGCGAAGTTGTAATGTTGTACAGGAGATTGAGTTGCCCATTCAAGTGTACGACCATCCCATGGATCTCCAGTTGTGTCACGTTCACCGTGACGTGCACTCCAAATTACGTTGTAGCAAAGAAGTAGGAAGCCAATACCCATCATTACCGCACCAACAGATGCGATTTGGTTTAGCCATCCCCATCCAAGACTTTCAGAGTAAGTGTACATACGACGAGTCATACCGTCTAAACCTAAGAAGTACATTGGGAAGAAACAGATGTTGAATCCGCTCATAAAGATCCAGAATGTCCATTTACCTAGGCGTTCATTTAACATATGACCAGTCATTTTTGGATACCAGAATGTGAATCCAGCAAGCATAGCGAATACTGTACCTGCAATTAATACGTAGTGGAAGTGAGCAATTAGGAAGTAGCTGTTATGGTACTGATAATCAGCTGCTGCCATACCAAGCATAACCCCTGTAACCCCACCGACTACGAAGTTTGGAATAAATGCCAATGACCAAAGCATTGGAACTGTAAAACGAATACGTCCTTTATACAGTGTAAACAACCAGTTAAAGATCTTAACACCGGTTGGAATCGAAATCGCCATTGTCGAAATCGAGAAGAACGAGTTAACCGCTGGACCTGCACCCATCGTGAAGAAGTGGTGAAGCCATACGACGAAACTTAGTAAAGAAATTGCAACCATTGAGTATACCATCGCACTGTAACCGAATAGACGTTTACGTGAGAATGTACTAATGATTTCAGAGAAAATACCGAATGCCGGTAAAATAACGATATATACTTCAGGGTGACCCCATACCCAGAACAGGTTGGCCCATAACATCGGCATACCGCCGCTCGCCATCGTAAAGAAGTGAGCATCGAATAGACGGTCAAATGTCATTAATGCAAGAGCAACTGTTAATACTGGGAAAGCGAAAATAATGATAATTGTTGTAATTAAGATCGACCAAGTAAACATTGGCATTCTCATTAAAGTCATACCAGGTGTACGCATTTTTAAGATAGTAACAAGGAAGTTAATACCGGTCATTAGCGTACCGAGACCTGAAATCTGTAATGCAATTGCGTAGTAGTTATTTCCTACACCAGAAGTAAACTCTGTACCTGCCATTGGGAAGTAAGAAGTCCACCCAGCGTCTGGAGAACCACCGATTACGAAAGCGATGTTGAATAACATTGCTCCGACAAAGAATAACCAGAAACTTAAAGCATTTAAGAACGGATATGCAACGTCACGAGCACCAATTTGTAATGGTACTACAAGGTTCATTAATCCCATAACGAATGGCATTGCCATGAAAAGAATCATTACTGTACCATGTGTTGTGAAGATTCCGTTATAGTGTTCAGCGTTTAAATAAGTTGTTTCTGGGAATGTTAACTGTGCACGGATCATTAAACCATCCATACCACCACGGAATAACATGATAACCGCAGAAATAATATACATGGCTCCGATTTTTTTATGGTCAACAGTTGTTAACCATTCGTCCCAAAGCCATTTCCATTTTTTATACTTTGTTAGTACGAAAATGATTGCTAATGTCACAAGAACGATAGAAGCGTCTGCACCGTAAATAATCGGGTCACCTGTGACAAAGAATTCATCAAGCTTCACTGTGTTCACTCCAATCTGTTGGAATTATAGCTATTATTTTTTTTTGTTTTTGTAGTAGTTGTAATCACAATATTCAAGTGATTTCGGATCTACATAACTTAAGTGGTGACTAGAGAATGTCATACGACCAACTACACCAGGTTTAACAATTTCGTTGTACTTATCTTCTGTTAGTTTAGGAGCAGTTTGTTGTACTTCTTTAACCCACTTGTCATATTTCTCTTTAGTTTTTGCTTCAACTTCGAACTCCATGTGAGTGAATCCTTCACCAGAGAAGTTCGCGCTACGGCCTAGGTAAGAACCTGGCTTATCAGCTTGTAAATAAAGGTCCATAATCATGCCATCCATTGTGTACTTCATACCACCAAGTTCTGGTACCCAGAAAGCATTCATTGGGCCGACAGAAGTCAGTTTGAATTGAATTGGTACACCAGCTGGGATGTTTAAATAGTTAACGGTTTCAATTTTTTCCTCTGGGTAACTGAATAACCATTTCCAGTTTGCAGATGTAACATAAATTTCAACTGGTTTAATATGTTTGGACTCTTTCGGAACCTCTTCCGAAGCGTAAGTTGCTTTTACTGTTGGGATCGATAATGCGATAACGATAATAACAGGAACAAGCGTCCAAATAATTTCTAATAATGTGTTACCGTGTTGTTCAGGTGGCTCGTAGTCCATATTCTCTGGTTTTTCACGATAACGAATCAAGATGACTGTAAACAGGATGAATACAATTGCGATAATTAATGACATAAGCAAGAATGACCAAACAATTAAATCATACTGTGCTTTTGCAACAGGTCCTTGCGGATTTAATACTGCGAGTTTCTTATCACAGCCGCCGAGGAACAGAAGTAATGATAACGGAAGAAGCGAAGCCAACTTCCAAAATGCTTTCTTTAGTTGCACGATTGAAAATCTCCTTTCTCCTTGGATTGAAACTATGCCAATAAAACAATATAAACCTATTAATTTATAGAAGGCAATAGTTTTTGATATATTGTTAAAAAATAGACACAAATGCACACTTTTTAAGGTGAATATCATTTGTAACTTGATTACATTGTAAACTATTTTCCAGAGAAAAACGTGATTGTAAAAATTTTAAGATAAATAAAGTTATACCAGGATATCCAAGAAATAGAAAAAAGCTATCTTATTATAAGAAGATAGCTGAATATTTTGTATATTTAGTTTATTTCTTGTTTTATATTTATTTGATGTTCAATTGTGACAACTTTTTTATATTTTACTTGGTATAAAATGTAACAAATAATCATAAATGGAATGCCGCAATAAAGAGCGATTCTCTGATCTGGGATGAAAGCTAAACTAGCAAATGTAATGAAATTGAGTGAGAACGCTACGATTGGAACGAGCGGATAAAGTGGTGTACGATATTTTAAATCATTTATGTCGCCACCGTTTTTCACGAAATTTCTACGGAAGAAAAACTGTGAAGCCGCAATTGACATCCAAACGACAACGGCAGCCATTGCTGCGATAGATGTTAAAACTAAAAAGACAGTATCTGCCGCAAATACACTTGTTAATAGAGACAGACTTGCAAAGATTAGACTGAAAATCAATGCGTTGAGTGGTACCCCTTTTTTAGTTAACTTCGTAAATGCTGGACTTGCCATTCCTTGTTTTGCCATAGCCCAAAGCATACGAGAATTTGCGTATAGACCAGAATTGGCTACGGATAATACAGCTGTAATAATAACAAAGTTCATAATGTCTGCTGCATATGGAACACCAGCCATATCAAATACAAGTACAAATGGACTTTCGACTAGATTAGCCTCTTGCCATGGGAGTAAACCTACAACAACTGATATTGCTAGGACGAAGAAGAATAGAGTTCGCCAAATGGTATTTTTGATTGCTTTAGGAATTGTTTTTTCAGGATTTTCACTTTCTCCTGAAGCAATTCCGATTAATTCTGTTCCCTGGAAGGAGTAATTTACTGTAATCATCGTAAGAAGAACAGCTAATGCACCATTTGGAAATAATCCGCCATTTTCAGTGAAATTGTGAAGCATTGGAGCTGGTTTTCCGTTAAAGTCTAGTAGACCAAACATAACTGCGCCACCGAGTACGATGAAAACAACAATAGTTGCGACTTTTACACTTGCGAACCAAAATTCTGCTTCTGCATATGCTTTTGCTGATAAAGCGTTTACAAGGAAGAGTGCTGCTGCAAATGTAACACACCAAATCCACGAAGAAACGTCTGGAAACCAACGTTTCATTAAAATACTTACAGTTGTTAACTCTACTCCAACTGTAACCGCCCAATTTAACCAATACATCCAACCGACAACAAACCCAAAACCAGGTGAAATAAATTTGCTTGCATAGCTTTGGAATGAACCTGCTTCTGGCATAGCAACGGATAATTCACCAAGACATAACATCGTTAAATACATAACAAATCCACCGACTAAAAATGCAAGAATAGCTCCACCAGGACCAGCGTTATGGACGATTTGACCAGATCCCATAAATAGGCCAGTTCCGATAACACCACCAAGTGCAATCATAAATAGGTGTCTACTTTTCATTGTTCGTTTTAAATCTGTTTGTTCTACTTGTTGATTCATATGCCCTCACCCCGTTATTTTCTTGTATGTATAAACTGCTTTTCATTCAGAGTTTTTAATCATTAGTGGGGGATGTGACACATACTCGGCTTATTTATTATGCAATGAATGGAGTATGTAAAAATACGAACTATGACTAAATACTCTAAGAATGTTTATTAACAAGGTGATATCTTCACTATGTTAATTATTTTGATTTTAGCAAAATAATTCAGAAAAGTATATTGTTTTTTCTCTTTATTAAAAATAATTAGAATTTTGTAACGTTTTAGTTGTGAACAATAATTCACAGAATCTTTCTAGCAAACTAGTAAGAAGAAAGGTACAATGATAGGAGGTATGTCTGTAAAATAATAATTAATGGAGTTTTGTTTAAAATGAAAAAGTTAAAATATCTTTTTGTTTTTGGAATTATACTTGCTGCCGCGTTTTTTATAGGGAAAGATAAAATTATACAAAAGGCGCAAGTATTCCGTTTAGAGTTTCTATCTGAAATGAAAGAAGCGACTATGATTGAAAATGTTCCGTTTATAAAGCAGTTACCAGAATTACCTCGTGGATGTGAAGTGACAAGCTTAGCTATGTTGCTACAATATAAAGGTGTGCAAGTAGATAAGATGCAACTTGCTAGCGAAATTCATCGTGTTCCATTTGAACAAAATGGTTTACGTGGAAATCCTTATGAGGGGTTCGTTGGAAATATTTATACGAAGGCAGAGCCAGGATATGGTGTATATAATCAACCTATTTTTAATTTAGCGGAAAAATATGTTCCTGAAAAAGTAGTTAATTTAACAGGTAGAGACGTGCAAGATATGTATAAAGTAGTTAGTTCTGGTTCGCCGGTATGGGTCATTATTAATACAACGTTTAAGCCATTAGCTGAGAGTAGTTTTGAAACATGGAAAACAAGCTCTGGCGAAGTGAAAATTACATATTTTGAGCATAGTGTAGTAGTAATTGGATATGATCAAAACTTTGTGTATGTAAATGATCCGCTTAAAAACAATCCGCGTTTGGCTGTTCCGCGAACAGAGTTTGAGAAAGCTTGGGAGCAAATGGGGAAACAAGCGATTACTATTTTATAATAATGAAAAAGTCATCTTTTTGATGGCTTTTTATTTTTTAATTATTGAGATTGAAAATTCAGAAGATTCTTTTAAAAGTTAGCGATTCACGTTATAATAACATTTAACTTGGTGAAGGAGGAGAGAAGAGAAATGGATGTTGCAAAAGAACTTGTTTTGCCAAAGAATCAGTTGGTTGAGTGGAGAAGACATTTTCATAAGTATCCAGAGCTATCTTTTCAAGAAGAGAAAACATCGCAGTTTGTGTTCGATATACTTCGGAAAATCCCATATTTAGAAGTGTCAAGACCTACTAAATATAGTGTAATGGCAAGGTTGATTGGTAAGCAACCTGGTAAAATAGTTGCAGTTCGAGCTGATATGGATGCTCTTCCTATTCATGAAGAAAATGAGTTTGATTTTATTTCTGCATACCCAGGTGTGATGCATGCATGTGGTCATGATGGACATATAGCGATATTACTTGGAGTCGTACATAAGTTAGTAGAAGAAAGAGAGAAGATTAAAGGGGAGATTCGTTTTCTATTCCAACATGCTGAAGAAAACTTTCCTGGTGGTGCAGAGGAAATGGTCGCAGCAGGTGTAATGGAAGGTGTGGATTATATTATTGGTGCTCACCTTTGGGCGTCGTTAGAGGTTGGGAAAGTAGGTATAATTTATGGTCCTGCAATGGCTGCCCCAGATGTTTTTAAAATTACGATAGAAGGAAAAGGTGGACATGCGGGAATCCCTCATGAAACGGTTGATAGTATTGCCATCGGCACACAAGTTGTTACACAAATTCAGCAAATTGTATCTCGCCTCACGAATCCGTTAGATTCCCTTGTAGTATCTGTTACGCAATTTCATGCTGGGACAACTCATAATGTGATTCCAGAACAAGCGGAGATTGAAGGGACAGTGCGGAGTTTAAGACATGAATTGCGAGAAGAAACAGAGCAAAGAATTGAGCAGATTGTGAAGCATGTGACAGGTGCTTACGGAGCGGGATATACGTTTTCTTATGAATATGGATATCGACCGGTAGTAAATGACTATGAAGTTACAGAGATTATTGAGCAAACAGCATTACAGCTTTATGGAAGGGAACGAGTTACTCGTTTACAGCCGACGATGGCCGGGGAAGATTTTTCAGCGTTTTTACAAAAGGCACCAGGGACATTCTTTTTTATCGGAGCGGGAAATAAAGAGAAAGGAATTATATATCCTCACCATCACCCTCGTTTTACGATTGATGAAGATGCATTACCGATTGGCGTGGAAGTTTTTGTATCATCTATTATGAATTTCATAAGTAAAGGAGAATGAGATGAAGAAAATACACGTATTAGCGCTTATTCCAGTTTTTTGTTTAGTTATTGGACCTGTATTTGCTAATTCAGTTACTCCTTACATATTAGGGATGCCATTTTTATTATTTTGGGTATTATTATCGGTTCTCATTACGTCTCTTTGTATGGGGATTGTGTACGTATTCGATCCTGCTAATAAGGGGGATGTAAAATGACCGCATTACTTATCATTATTTTGTTTTTGTTTCTCGCACTATTTTTAGGAATTCGGGCGCAACATGGAAAAGATATGAATTTAGAACAATGGTCAGTTGGTGGAAGAGGATTTGGCACTGTTTTCGTTTTTCTCCTTATGGCAGGTGAAATTTATACGACATTCACATTTTTAGGCGGAAGTGGATGGGCATATAGTAAAGGAGCACCTACTTTCTATATTTTAGGTTATGGTGCATTAGCTTATATTTTATCTTACTTTTTATTGCCGCCAGTTTGGAAGTATGCGAAAGAGCATAATCTCGTTTCACAGCCGGATTTTTTTGTGAAGAAATATAAGAGTCAGACACTTGGCATTATCGTTTCTATCATCGGGGTTATTTCGATTATCCCATACCTTGTTTTACAGTTAAAAGGATTAGGAATTATCGTTTCGGAAGCCTCTTACGGAAGGGTATCACCAGTTATTGCAGTGTGGATTGGCGCAATTGTTATAACGATATATGTAATGGTTTCAGGTATACATGGCTCTGCTTGGACAGCTGCTTTGAAGGATATTATGATACTGTTTATCGTTATGTTTTTAGGTATATATTTACCATATCATTATTATGGAGGATTTCAGCCGATGTTCGAAGCTGTAGAAGCAGCAAAACCAGGCTTTTTATCTTTACCTGATGAAGGAATGAGCATTTCTTGGTTTGTTTCTACTATTGTATTAACAGCTCTCGGTTTCTATATGTGGCCCCATACATTCGCTTCTGCTTTCTCTGCAAAAAATGAAAAAGTATTTCGTAAAAATGCGGCAATTATGCCATTGTATTCTTTAGTTTTACTTTTCGTGTTCTTTGCAGGGTTTGCAGCTATCTTGCAAGTTCCCGGATTAAAAGGAGGGGATGTAGACCTTTCGTTATTCCGTCTGGCTCTTCAAACCTTTGATCCTTGGTTTATTGGGATTATTGGTAGTGCTGGGGTTTTAACAGCATTAGTTCCAGGTTCTATGCTTGTCATGGCCGCTTCTACATTATTAGCGAAAAATATTTACCGAACAATGGTCCCGACTGCTTCGGATCGACAGGTCGCTAAAGCGGCGAAATTATTTGTTCCGGTAGTAACGCTTGTAGCTGTTTTGTTCACTTTTAAAGGTGGAGAAACGATAGGGGCACTTCTTTTAATGGGATATAGTATAGTGACACAACTTTTCCCAGCACTTGTATGTAGTTTGTTTCCACATCAGATTATTACGAAGCAAGGGGCAATTGCAGGAATGGGGATTGGGTTGTTAGTGGTCGCATATATTACTTTATCTGGTTCAACTATAGCTACAATGTTTCCAGGTTTCCCCCAATATATAAAAGATTTAAATGTAGGAATAGTCGCATTGTTAATGAATATGATTGTGATGTTTATCGTTAGTTGGTTCACGAAAAGTGTATCGATAAAGAAAGACAATATAATAGTAGAAAAGTAATCCTTGTATTAGAGCTATCTTCAAAAAAGAGATAGCTCTTTTTTGTATATATTTTCTTTAATTAGCGGAATCTAACTAAAAACTTGTTGAAAAGGAAGTTAGGTGGGGGAATTGTTAGAGTTAAAAGGTAACTTATTTGAAATTATGAAAGAAATTAGAGATGAGTTAGGTTCGCCTAATGATTTAACAATTAGGGAAGTTGCCCTTGCAAGTAGTTTTACACGCTGTGCTGTTGTTTTTTTATGTGGGTTAACAGATAAGGATAATGTTTATAAATATGTAGTTCGTACATTGCAATATGAAGAAGTACAAAAAGAAGAAGCTTTAGTTCAAACGTTATTGGATCGTTTTATTTCTATTGCGGAAGTTGGTAAGAAGACAACGTTTCCGGATATTATAAATGCGATTTTAGCGGGAGATACAGTTATAGTAATTGATAATGTTCAAACAGCTATCGTGATTAATAGTAGAGCTTGGGAAAAAAGAAGTTTAGAACCACCGGTAACAGAAGATTTAATACGTGGACCGAGGATTGGATTAAATGAAGATATTAACGTGAATAAAATGTTAATTCGCCGTAGTTTACGTGACCCGAAACTGAGATTTCAATCTTATATTATGGGAAAGAGATCCCAAAAAGAAGTGACTTTAATATATATAGAAGACATTATTAATCCTTACATTGTAAAGGAGCTAGATCGGCGTCTTCAATCAATAGTGACAGATGTCGTTTTTGAGACGGGTACGATTGAGCAATTAATTCAAGATAATAATTTATCACCGTTTCCGCAGTTTTTAAATACGGAAAGGCCTGATAATATTGTGGCCTCATTAGCGAAAGGAAAGGCAGCTATTTTGGTGGATGGATCACCGTTTGCCCTTATAGCTCCGCTAGTATTTGTTGATATTTTTCAATCTGTGGAAGACCATTATGAGCGTTGGGTAATAGGGACTTTATTAAGAATTTTGCGGATGGGTTCAGGTATAGTTGCAGTTTTAATGCCGGCGATGTATGTAGCGCTCGTCTCATATCACCAAGGACTTATTCCTTCTAAATTGGCTTATTCGATTGCCGGGGCAAGAGAAGGTGTTCCGTTTCCTGCATATATAGAAACGTTAATGATGGCATTAACGATGGAATTAATACGAGAAGCGGGAATTAGGTTGCCGAAACCGATGGGGCAAACAATTGGGATTGTAGGTGGGCTTGTAATTGGAGAAGCAGCGGTGAACGCAGGAATTGTAAATCCATTTTTAGTTATCATTATTGCGGTTACAGCTATTGCTACATTTTCACTTCCAGTGTATAGCATCACAATTACGTTTCGAATTTTACTTTTCGTCTTTGTATTAGCAGCAACTGCTTTTGGATTGTACGGAATTATTTTAGCACTTATTGCACTTGCGGTTCATATTACAAATTTGAAGAGTGTTGGTATTCCTTATACAACACCTATAGCTCCAGCGTTTTATAAAGATTGGAAAGAAGAGCTTATTCGTTTGCCAAAATCAATGTTGAAAGAGAGACCGGAATATTTACAAACGAAGGATTCTACAATACGTCCAAAGGAGCGAAAATAATTGAAACCATTTGAGTATGGAGATGAAGAGATTGGATCTCGGGAAATTGGATTTGCGGTATCATCGACCATTATTGGTATAGGGGCATTATCTATGCCAAGAGATATTGCTAACCAAACTTTATTTTCGGACGGTTGGATTATTTTGCTTTTGGGTGGATTGGTGTGTGCAGTTTTAGGTTGGTTTGTAACGAGGGTAGCTATTTTATTCCCGAAACAAAACTTTGTTCAATATACAAGTGCGCATTTGACAAAGCCTGTTGCATATACGATTAGTAGCATTTTAGTATTAACATTTTCTGCGTTGACAGCATATGAATCGCGAATGATTTCAATTATTTCCCAAACGTATTTATTTAGTGATACACCAATACAACTACTGTCTTTCTTCTTCTTATTAGTTGTTATTTATGGAATAGCAGGATCTAGAGCAGCCTTATTAAGGTTAAATGTCCTATTCTTACCTATTGTTTTAATTGCGATAGTGCTTCTTTCTTTATTGAATATAAATTTAATGGAAATAAATAATTTACTACCAGCTTTTCAAACGAAAGTGAGTCAATATGCTGTTGGAGTTAAGAATTCTATTTTTACGTTTATTGGATTTGAAGTAGCTCTGTTTTATGCTGTGTTGTTAAATGATAAGGCGGCAAAAAAAGCACCAATGGCAGTTGCGAAAGCGGTAATGGTAAATGTGCTGTCGTACATTTTAATTTATGTAACTTGTATTAGTGTTTTTACGTATATGACAACTCGTGGATTGACGTACCCAACAATTGAATTAGGGAAAGAAATTGAAATTGGTGGAGGGTTTTTAGAAAGATTTGATGCAATTTTTTTTACAACTTGGATTATTACTATTTATAACACTACAGCCATGTATTATGACGTCGCATCTTTATTATTTTGTGCTATGTTTCCAAAAGTGAAGAAACATGTTTTCATTTTTGGAAGTGCCCCGATTATTTTTATGGTGAATATGTTACCTAGTAGTTTGAATGACTTGTCAAATTACGGAACTTATTTAGCTTGGATAGATATGGGGTTTGTCGTGTTAGCGCCTTTGTTAGTTTTTATTGTATATAAAATAAAAAGAAGGAATGGTAGAAATGAAACACCTTCTTAAAATGATAATGCTGATGATTTTAGCTGGATCTATCAGTGGGTGCTCTGAGTTAGAAGAAATAGAAGAAAGAGGATTTGTAGTAGGGGCAGCCTATGATATTGTGAAAAAAAAGAAAGCGAATCCAATTATGAAAGGGACGTATCAGATGGTACTTCCCAGTAAGTTAGCGCAGCAAGGTGGCCAAGGTGGTGGGGATAGCGAAAATTATATTAATGTTAGTGCGAAGGCAGATAGTGTCTTTGAGCAAATACGAATTATCGCAAAAAAAATTAGTCGAACATTATTTTTTCCGCATATACAAGTGATTATTTTTTCGAAAGAATTACTGGCGAATCCGTATGTTTTGCAAAATACGTTAGATGTATATATTCGTGATCATGAGATGAGACGAAATATTCGTTTGTTCGTTTCTGACAAAGATGCAGAAGCTATTTTGAAACAGAGCGCTAAGCCTGAAAATTTACCAGCGCAGTATATTGATATGTTAGCTGAACATCCTCCAAAAAATGCCCAAATGATTGAGGCTGCAAGAATTGGTGAGGTTCAGGAAAAGATGATTGCGAGCCGAAGTTTCGTACTACCTATTCTTGAATTAACAAAGCAAGGTGTACAAATGAACGGGGCAGCGTTGTTTCGCGGGAAGGATAATAAGTGTGTAGGTAGTTTGAATGGGGAAGAAACATTAGGGATGAATTATATAATAGGTAAAAAAATTGGAGGTTTTTTTACCGTTCGCAAAAAGAATCAACTTATTACATATGAAATTCATAAGTTGCGTCGGAAGATTAAAGTATCTACAACGAATGTTACAAAACCAAAGTTTAATATTCACTTATTTTTGGAAGGTACAATAGCTGAGTTACACTTTAGTGATCATAAAAAGGTCTTGAATGAAAAACGTTTAGAGAAGGATATTTCGGAGGAAATGGAGAAACGCATCCGAAAATCGATTAAGCTTGTTCAAAAAAAATATAAGGTAGATGTATTAGAATTAGGGGAAGTATATAAGCGGCATAATTATAAAGAGTGGAAAAAAATAAGTAAGAATTGGGATCAAGGTGAAAATTACTTTAGTGATGCTGAGGTTACTGTTCATGTTCATCCGATAATTGAGCATTCAGGTTCAGCCTTACCAAAAAGAGTAAAGTAAGGTGATGGAAGGTGTTTACTGGATTAGGGATTAGTTGCACAATATTAATGGCAGTTCTTCCGGGAGCCATATACTACATTCATAAAAAAATTACAACGTATGGAGCACAGCCTTGGAATACAGATATACAAAAAAAGAAACCTGAATAATTTCAGGTTTCTTTCGCACAAAGCATATGTGAAGGGGGATACCTTCTATGTATGCTTTGTTTTTATACAAGCCCTAACCAATGTACCAATTGTGTAGAGAGGAATGTCACAACAATGGCGATAACAGTAGGGATTGCAAACGATAAGAATGTCCATTTTGCACTTTTTGTTTCTTTGTATATGTTAACCAGTGTTGTTCCACATGGGAAATGAAGAAGTGAGAACAACATTGTGTTTAACGCTGTTAACCAAGTCCAACCGTTTTCTAAAAATAGATTTTTAATTTGATTAAAATCATCTATTTCAGTTAAAGCTCCGGTTGATAAATAAGACATTAATAAAATCGGGATAACAATCTCATTCGCTGGTAGCCCAAGAATGAACGCAGCTAGAATAAAGCCGTCAAGCCCTAACATTTTAGCGAATGGATCTAGGAAGTTTACAAAATACATAAGCAGGCTTGTGTCACCGATGAAAATATTAGCTAGTAACCAAGTTAATGCAGCCGCAGGGGCAGCTACAACAACAGCTCGCTTTAAAACATAGACTGATTTATCGAGTGTTGCACGTACAATTGTATTCCAAACCTTTGGCTTACGGTACGGCGGTAACTCAAGTGTGTAGTGAGTTGGAACGCCTTTTAAAGCCGTTTTTGATAGTACCCAGGAAACGGTTAATGTCATAATAATACCAATTACAACCATTCCCACTACAACACCAGCAGTAACTAATGTTTGCATACTACCTGTATAACCAGCAGCCATAAATAATGAAGCCATTAAAATTAACATAGGCCAGCGACCGTTACAAGGAACGAAATTGTTTGTTAAGATTGCAAGCATACGTTCACGTGGTGATTCAATAATACGTGTTGACATGATGGCTGCTGCATTACAACCAAAGCCCATTGCCATCGTTAAAGATTGTTTGCCGTGTGCACCAGAGCGTTTGAATAAGCGATCCATATTAAACGCAACGCGTGGTAAGTATCCGTAGTTTTCTAATAGTGCGAACATAGGGAAAAAGATGGCCATAGGTGGTAACATAACGCTAATAACAGCACCGATACCACGAAATAAGCCAAGTATTAAAATACCATGTAACCATTCAGGTGCATGTGCTGCTTGGAACCAAGATGTTAAGTATCCTTCGGCCCACCCGAAGAACTCAGCAATCATATCAGAGGGTACGTTAGCACCTGCAATTGTAAGATAAAAAATGATAGATAAAATACCGAGCATAATGGGGAATCCCCAGATGGGAGATGTGAAAATTTTATCTAGTTTTTCAGAACGATACAATTTATCCGTATTTGTATATTGAACAGATTCTTTACATATGCTTGCAGATGTTCGGTAAATATCTCCGACAATATCATCTCGTATATCTTCTTTTGATAGTGCTTGTGCATGTTGAATAATATAGTCTAATGGAAGAGCTTTACTGGCTGAGTGAGATTCCATTCATTACGACCTCCCTTACAAGTGGTTCATTATGGTGTTTTTGAAGTGTAGTTAAGAAATTTTTATCTCCATCTAATATACGTAACGCAATCCAACGTGCTGGATACGTATCACCGAACACTTTATAAATTTGTGGTTCTAATTCCTGAATCATATTCTCGATTTTTTCGCTGTAAGCAATTTTAATTGGTGTTGGAATTAGCTTTTTATTTGCTACTTTGGCAATAACATTTAGTAAATGACCGATGCCTACTCGGTTACGAGCGGAAATCTTAACTACAGGTACACCGAGTGATTTTGCTAATTTCTTTTCATCAATAACGATGCCTTTTTTCTCAGCTTCATCAATTAAGTTAATACAAATGACTACGTTGCTCGTCATTTCCATCACTTGGAGTGCTAAATTTAAATTTCGCTCCATAGCAGTTGCATCGATAACAACTACAGTTACTTCTGGTTTTTCAAATATAATATAATCCCTTGCTACTTCTTCATCCGCAGAATTTGAATATAGTGAGTAAGTTCCAGGTAAATCTATTAATGTATATTTACTACCGTTATGTTCATATTCCCCTTCAGCTTTTAAAACAGTTTTTCCCGTCCAGTTTCCAGTATGTTGTTTTAAGCCTGTTAAAGTATTAAATAATGTACTTTTCCCGGTATTCGGGTTACCAGCTAAAGCAATGCGATGTTTGCTCATCTGAAATCATCTCCTATTAATACCCCGAAAATAAGGGAACTTTCTTCCTTGCGTAGTGCAATAGTGGTGTTGCTTACTTGATAAGCGACCGGATCTCCAAGTGGACTACGTTGTAATACTTTAATTGTTGCCCCAGGGATAAATCCTAAATCTAATAAACGTCGTTTCATAGTTCCTTCTAATTGTATCTTCTCAATTTGTACAAACTCTCCTGTCTTAAATTCGGAAAGTGGTTTTATATTAGCCGATACCATAAAAGTTACCTCATCTCTATATTGTTAGTTTGAGTTTAAAAAGTTTCCTTAGGTAAACTTTTTGTTAGTAATATAGTAGACTACATTGGATGATGCTGTCAATTGGTACTTTAAAAATATTCATTTATTTTTAGAATTGTTCCAATTTATTTAGTTGTACTAAAAAATATTACTGGAATTCTGTGTAATGTGCATAAATTAGGCGTGTAAAAGTAACAAAATACAGCAGAATTGTAAATATAACTTTAACTAAAAGGGGAAAAGAGCGAAAAACATTTACATTGAATTTACATTGTTAAGAATAAATTTACATTACAGCTTAATTAGTGTGGATTTTGTTGGGTTCTTTAACTATAAATGTTGGGATTCCTAGTTTTTAAGGATTATTATCGTCATTTACTTAAAATTAAAAATTGCTTAACACTCACATAATATTACTGTCCTACAATGAATTTGTGTTCGAAAGAAGTAGACAAATGTGAAAAGTGATAATCCAAATGGGGGTACAAGACATGGTTATGAAAAAGGGTATTAAATTTTCTTTAGCAGCTTTAGTGGTAGCGGGTTCATTAGTGGGATGTGGAAAAGCAGAAGAGACATCAGGTAAAGATGCTAAAGGAAGTGGTAATGCAAAACAAGAATTGTCAGGTACGATAGCAGCTGCAGGCTCTACAGCACTTCAACCTCTTGCAGAGGAAGCTGGAAAGAAATTTATGGAGAAAAATTCAAACGTTTCTATTCAAGTGCAAGGTGGCGGTAGTGGAACTGGAATTAACCAAGTAGCTTCTGGTGCAGTCCAAATTGGTAACTCAGATGTTCCATCTGCAGATAAAATAAAAGATGCTGATAAGGCGAAAGAATTAGTAGATAACAAGGTAGCGGGTATTGCATTCGCACTTGTCGTAAATAAAGATGTAAAAGTTGATAATTTAACAGTACAACAAGTACAAGATATCTTCACTGGAAAAGTAACAAACTGGAAAGAGGTAGGCGGGAAAGATGAAAAAATCAACGTAATTAACCGTCCGGCTTCTTCTGGTACACGTGCTACATTTGAAAAAACAATTATGAAAGACGCGAAAATTAATGACGGAACTGGTACTACACAAGATTCTAACGGTGCAGTAGAGCAAGCGATTAACTCTACTCCAGGTTCAGTGAGTTATTTAGCAATGTCTTACATGGTTGGCGAGAAAAAAGGTGCGCTACAAACAGTGAAAATTGATGGTGCTGAACCAAAAGTTGAAAACATTTCGTCTGGGAAATATCCATTCTGGTCTTACGAGTACATGGTAACGAAAGGTGAGGCAAAAGAAGCAACAAAAGCTTACATTGACTATGTAAAAGGTAAAGATTTTGAAAAGCAAGTAGAAGATATGGGTTATATTCCGATGTCTAAATTAAATAAGTAATAAAATTTATGGGGCTGGCTGCAAGGCCAGTCCTGTTCATTTCAATTTATGAAGTGGGGTCTGTCCTGTGATGAAGGGGAAAAAACAAATTAATTACGTGAAAAGTGAATATATAGGAAGATCACTTGTTACGTTTTGTGGTATTTTTATTGTTTTAGTTACATTAGCTATTATTGCGTTTATTTGCGGTAAAGGAATTCAATCTTTTACGCAAAGTGGTATCTCGTTTACTGAGATGTTAACATCGACAAAATGGAGTCCAAATGCTGATGAGGGAACTTTCGGGGCTGTAATTTTCATTGTAGGTTCAACGGTGGTTTCGTTAGGTGCGGTTATTATTAGTGCGCCAATTGCTATAGCTCTTGCTATATTCATGAATTTAATTTCGCCAAAGTTTGGAAATAAAGTATTGAAGCCTGTTTTAGAATTATTAGTTGGTATTCCTTCAGTTGTATACGGATTATTAGGGGTTACAATTTTAGTACCGCTATTACGTGATTCGTTTGGAGGAGTAGGGTTTAGTTTAATTGCAGGTATTATTGTCCTGAGTATTATGATTTTACCTACTATTGCTAGTATCGCTTCTGATGCAATACGCTCGGTTCCATTTGATTATTTAGAAGCTTCTTATGGTTTAGGATCAACGAAATGGCAAGCGATTAGCCGAGTAATTGTTCCTGCTGCGAAAAAAGGGATTTTAACAGGTGTTGTTTTAGGTTTAGCGCGTGCTTTTGGTGAAGCATTAGCGGTTCAAATGGTAATTGGGAATACGATTAAATTACCAGAAGGAATATATAGTCCGACAGCAACGTTAACTGGTATTTTGACAATGGACATGACAAATACATTAAACGGAACTGCTTGGAACAATGCGCTATGGACTTTAGCAATGATTTTACTTGTTATTTCATTCCTGTTTATTTTAGTAATTCGAGCAATTGGGCAAAGAGGTGAGCGATAATAATGAATGCAAGAACGGTAAATAAAGTTTGGACAGGTATCTTTTATGCGGTTGCGGCTTTAGTTGTAGCTTTGCTAGTGTTTTTAGTATTTGAGATTTTACAAAAGGGATGGGGTTTTTGGGATCCTAATTTCTTGTTTGGAGAACCAAGCAATACAAGAGCTGGTGGTGGGATTGGTCCGCAGTTATTCAATTCCTTCTATATGCTTGTTATAACGCTTATTATATCTATCCCCCTTGGATTAGGTGCTGGAATATATTTAGCGGAGTATGCAAAACAAGGGCGTTTTTTAAATTTTGTTCGTTTATGTATCGAGACAATGGCATCTTTACCTTCTATTGTTGTTGGTTTATTCGGTTTGTTAGTGTTCGTTACAATGACAGGATGGGGATACACAGTAATGGGTGGTGCCCTTGCTTTAACGATTTTAAACTTGCCAGGTTTAACGCGTGTTTGTGAAAATGCGATTTCAGAGGTTCCTTCTAATGTGAAAGAGGCGAGTCTTGGATTAGGTGCAACAAAGTGGCAAACGATCACTCGTATTATTATTCCGTCGTCACTACCACAAATTATTACAGGTGTTATTTTAGCGGCAGGTCGTATATTTGGGGAAGCGGCGGCATTAATTTATACAGCGGGTTTAACATCTCCAATTTTAAATTCAGCAGCGGACTTCTCAAGTCCTGCTCATCCTTTAAATCCATTTAGACCAGCTGAAACGTTAGCGGTTCACATTTGGAAGTTAAATTCCGAAGGGATTATTCCGGATGCGAAGTTAATTGCAACAAAATCTGCAGCTGTATTAATTATTATGGTATTACTATTCAATGTTATTTCACGCTTGGTAGCATCTATATTGCACAAGCGTTTTACAGGGGCGAAAAGAAAAAGTAAAACGACGAAGAAGGTAAAAGCGGCATAAGCTGTAAAGGGGGAACTCTCTACTTATAAGTAGGGGGTTCTTTTGTATTTTAATATAGAAGGAATGGATGTAGTGATTGTTGAATTTGTAATTAATTATAGAGATGAATAGGGGCAAATGAAGGAGTGAAGGAATTGTTTTTTCTACAAATGTCAGGTTTTCCTGGAACAGGAAAATCAACAGTTTCTAAGTATATAGCGAAGTTAACAGGTGCTGTAATTGTAGATCATGATATTTTGAAATCCGCATTGTTACAATCATTAGAAATGAAAGGAATTGAATCGGCGATTGTTGGAGGAGTATCATACGACGTTGAATGGGTATTGATTGATTCATATTTAGAACAAGGACATAGTGTGATATTGGATAGTCCATGTCTATATGAAGGGATGGTTGAAAAAGGAATTAAGCTGTCTAATAAACATGGTGTGAAATATAAATATATTGAGTGTTATCTGAATGATATGGAAGAGATTAATAATAGGTTACAAATACGTAAGCGTATGGTCAGTCAAATTGAAAAGGTAGAGTCGGAAGTAGCTTTTAAAAAGTGGTTAGATGGTAGTAAAAGACCTCTAAATAGTGAATATCTTGTTGTGGATTCTAGTGAACCTCTAGAGCGGTATGCGGAGAAAATGATGGATTATATGAGTAGTTAGAGAAAAAAGCGTTATCTTCATTCGTGAAGATAACGCTTTTTCTTTAAATATCAGGTGTTTCTGTAGAAGTGCTTATTTTTCTGCGAGAGCGTCTTTTTCTTCCGATTTTATCTAATAGTTCATACATAACTGGAACAACTACTAATGTAAGAACGGTTGAAACTGCTAAACCACCGATGACAACGACCGCCAAACTTTTTGATACCATACTTCCTGCTTGGGATTGACCGAATAGGAGTGGTAGCATAGCGACGATTGTCGTTATAGCTGTCATAATAATTGGACGTAATCTAGTGGATCCCGCTTCTAGTAAGGCATCTCTTGTTTCCATTCCATGTTCCCGATTTTGTTGTACTCTTTCTATTAATACGATAGCGTTTGTAACGACAATCCCGATTAACATTAATGCGCCAATTAATGAATTTATATCAACAGGTGTTCCTGAAACGATTAATCCTAAAATGCCGCCGACAGCAGCTAGTGGCAAGGAGAACAAAATTGCGAAAGGAGCGCGTGCTTGCCCGAAGGTAATAACCATTATTAAATATACAATCCCGATTGCAATTCCCATAATTTTGAATAGATCCGTGAAGTTCTCTTGCATAGATTCAGTGGCACCTGCAATATTTACTTTTGCGCCGCTAGGTAAATCTAAATCAGTTATCGCTTTATTTACTTCTGTGCTTACTTTACTTAAATCTTCATTTGTAGCTTCTGCCGTAATTTGAATCGTTTCTTTTCCATCTTTATGGAAGACTTCTGTTTGAAGTTGTTTTTCTGAAATAGTTGCAATGTCTTTTAAAGGAATTGGTCCATTGATAGGTGATAATATATTTGTGTTTAAAATATCTTCTTGTTTAGTAATGTTTTCTTTTTTGTGTTCTATCATAATAGTTGTTTTTTCATTATTGATTGAAACTTCACCAATAGGTGATTTCTTCATAAGGAATGCTACTTGTTGTGCTGCTAATTCTGGTGTTAATCCTAGTTGTTCGGCCTTTGTTTGATCAACATGGATTTGCCATTCTTTCTTAGAGTCTTCTAAATTCGTTTTTACTTTAGAGAGAGTAGGCATATCTTTTAGTTTTGTTTCGACGATAGTAGCAGCCTCTTTTAAATTCGTTTCGTTAGTGGTTGTTACGTTAAATTGCAAAATATTACCGCCGCCAGAGCTTGAATAACTCGTTTTTATATAATCAAGTTCAGCGGGCTCAAAAGCTTTATGTTCTTTTTTTAACTCTTTAATATACTGATCAATATCAGAGCCTTTCTTGAAGACTACAAATATACTGGCAAGATTATTTTTCGTCGTTTGTCCCCATTGTGCATCTTCTGCGCTAGATCCCATTCGTAAAATAACATCCGTTACATCTGAATTAGAAAGTAATTTCTTTTCGAAATCGAAGGCTTTTTGTTTTTGTGTTTCAGCAGCGTAATCAGCTGGGAAAGTCATGTTAATAGATAACATTGTGTCGTCTTCAGATTTTATGTTCGCTTTCGGTAGTAATATATAGGCTGCAATCGATCCTGCAAATAATAAAAAAGAAGTAAGTAGAATAATGAATTTATGCGAAAGAGCCCACTTTAATGTAGCGACATATCGTGGTGAAGAATTTGGCTTTCGATGTTTTGTCTTTTTGAGTAGTAAAAAAGCCATAAGTGGAACAACTGTTAGTGCGACGAGTAAGGATGAAAGAATAGAATATACAACTGCTAATACCATAGGTAACATTAATTTTCCGATTACTCCTGATACTAGGCCGATAGGTAAGAAAACAGCGACCGTTGTTAAAGTGGAAGAAGTAATTGCGACGGCGACCTCTTTCGTTGCATCGAGAATAATATCTTTAGAGAAAGATTCTTTTTGTAAACGACGGAAAATATTCTCAATGACAACGATGCTATCATCAACGAGACGTCCCACTGCAACCGCTAAACCACCAAGTGTTAGGGTGTTGAGTGTGATGTTAGATTGGTGTAGTAAAAAGAGTGTTAATAAAATAGATAATGGAATACTGACAACAGCGATGAGTGTCGTCCGGAAGTTACGTAAAAAGATTAGGATAATTAGAGTTGCAGCAATTGCTCCAAGGATTACTTCTTTTCCCATACTAGTAACAGCATTTTCAACTTGCTCATGAGTTGAGGCTAAAAGTTTAATAGAAAACTGATCTTTATATTGTTTACTTATATCTTTGATTTTCTCATCGATTTCTTTTCCGATTGCAACTGCATTTTTACTTGGCTCTTTCATGATGATTAATCCAGTTCCTTCTTCGCCATTTATATGTGAGATTGTATCGTAGTGTTGTTTAAGTTCAATTTGAGCAACATCTTGCAATTGTACTTGAGGTGCAACGGTGATGTTTTTAATGTCATCTATATTTTTTATATCCCCAATGACGCGAAGGTTATATTCTTCTTTATTAACGGTAACGGCTCCAGCTGGAGTGGAAGTTTCTTTTCCTTGTAAAACCTTTAATATTTGCTCCGTTGTTACGTTTTTATTTTTTAATTGGTTTGGGTCTAGTGTGATAGATAATTCAGAAGTTGATTTTCCGAAAAACATAACGTTGGCAACACCATCAATGCTTTCGAGTTGTGGTACGATTTCCTTTTCGATTTGTTTTTCATCTGCTTTTGAAAATCCGTTTTGCTTTTGGATCGCAATTTGAGCGAGTGGAATCATAGAAGTATTTAATTGGCTAACTACTGGTTTCGTTGCATCTTTAGGTAATTTAATTGTAGTAATCGCCTTTTCAACTTCGCGTGCTGCATCTTTCATATTTGCTTTGGATGTATACGCAATATCGATGCGTGATAATCCCTCATGCGTAGAAGAAGTGATGTTGTCGATGTGCTCTAAATTGCGAAATTGTTTTTCGAGGGGATCAGTTACTTCTTTCGTCATTGCTTCAGCGTCGAGTCCTGGAGATAAGGTTGTGACAGTGACTGCTGGATTATCGATGCTTGGTAAAAACTCCATAGGTAATTTAGAGCCGGAATAAACGCCGAGTATGGAAATGAGAAAAACCATGATGATAACAGCGGCTCGGTTTTTTAATGAAAACTTTGTTAACCTATCCATAAAGTAATTCCTCCATTGGTTTATTTATAGTTGGGTACGTCCTTCTTACTATATAACAAAAAATGGATATTTTTCATTAATTAAATGTAAAAAAATTCTAACAATAATTTTAAGTTAATGTTTTTGTTGGGATTTGGTTATTTATCTCGCTATTCGTAGGGGGATAAGAATCCCACCTGAAATTTCGGTTGGAGTCGGGCTGCCTGTAAACACCTGATTTGTTTAACTAATAATTTGTGTGGAGGAACAAAGCAAAGAATCAGCTGGTTCGCTTTATCTAGGAAGTGAAGATATTGATTGGAGTGGGAAGTGGTGTATATATTTTCTTTTTTGTGTGGATTGATTTGTTTTTTTATATTGTTAGTTTATAGGGAAGTAAATGATTATAGGCTTTAGTATAGAAGAGAATGCAAGCTGGGAAGGGGTTATGAGATGCAGTTTGGTCAATTAGAGTGTATTGATATACAAGTTAAATAGCTGTTTTCCGTAGAGGAGGATGAGGTGTATCTATATAGAAGAAAGTAGGGTGGATATTTTTTTATGTTTTTTTTTATAAAAAACACTTGTTATTTAAAATTCATGATGGTATATTAATAAACGTCGCTGATGCGGAAACGCAGAAAACGACGAAAAAGAAATTTTGAAACTTAGTTGACATCGAAAAATGAAGATGTTAATATGATGAAGTCGCTTCTGAGCGGCGGACAAGTTCTTTGAAAACTGAAC
>NZ_QNUD01000026.1:0-131196 GCF_008042405.1 Bacillus sp. SH7-1 | reverse complement strand
AAACACCTTTTTTATTTATATTTAACATGTAATATTTTTAGATTCATTATGAGTTTCTTTCTTTAGTTTTTACCAATAATTTAACAGTTTCATATATAATTAAAGTATTCAAGATTGAATTTTCTGTTTTTGTTTTAGTGTTAACTTAATTTGAAAAGAGGAGAGATATATGCAAGGAGAAATACCAATAGAGAAAAATTTAAGTTATATCGGTAAATTGTTATTGCCAGTTAAAGCGTCACCACATTTTAAATTTTTATGGATTGGACAATTACTCTCAACTTTAGGTAGTTCGATAACGATGGTTATTTTACCAGTCGTTGTATATTCATTGACTGGATCAACAGTTGTAATGGGAATGACTATGGCAATGTACATGCTTCCTAATATTCTTGCGTTACCGTTTGCTGGATTAGTCGTAGATCGAATGGATCGGGTGAAAGTAATGTTATTTACAGATATAATTCGCTGCGTATTAATGCTATTACTTGCAACACTTATATTTATGGACGCATTAACAATTCCGCTTTTATATGTACTCGTAGCATTATATGGGCTTATGGAAGGGATATTTCAGCCAGCATATGCGGCTGTAAGGGCGAAAGTATTTGTACCGGAAATTCGAAATGCAGCTAATGCATTAACGCAAATGAGTAATCAAGGTATACGACTAATTGGACCGGCTCTTGGAGGATTGATTGTTTCAGTTGCATCTGCTGGAATAGGGTTTGGACTGGATGCAGTAACGTATTTGCTATCATTTTTCTGTTTATTATTTTTAAGAGAAATAAAGTTTAAAACAGTAATAATGATTGAAAAAAGAAAGATCGATTACAAACAAGAATTTATGGAAGGTGTTTTCGTTTTAAAAAATCATCCGTGGCTATGGATTACAATTTTAGTCTTTTCTTTCATAAATATTTGTTATGCAGGAATTATCGTTGTATTAATTCCATGGTTATTTAATGTTCATCATCATTTTGAAGCATACGTGTATGGATTAGGAATGGCATCTTCTGGTGTTGGAGCTGTAATTGCCGCGCTAATATTTGGCGGGAGAGAAAGGTGGCATAAGCGGGGATTACTTGCCTATGGTGGTGTTTTAATCAGTGGTTGTGCGCTTTTAATAATGCCATTCATTGCTTGGGCACCTGCTTTAATTGGATTAATGGCAATTGAAGGTTTCGGTATGATGATATTTGGACTCATTTGGGAAACAAGTTTACAAGAGCTTGTGCCAGAAGAAGCATTTGGAAGGGTGGCAAGCCTGGATATGTTAGGTTCATTTGCTTTATTGCCACTAGGTTATGTGGTTGTGGGATGGTTAGCTACTGTAATAGGTGGTGAGATAACGATTATAACACTAGCTATTTTAGTACTTGTAACGATTGGAATAGCGTTGGCTGTACCAAGTATTAGGCGGTTCGATTAATTATGTAAGTTAAAAGGGGGTATGGTATATGAATATAGAAAACCTACATGATTTACTAGTACATGAGTTGGGATGTAAATACATTTTGGGAGAAAAGGTATTTGAAGCAAAAAATTTCACAGTCTATATCGCTACCCATAGAGAAAATAGGCTAGCTTATAACCTACTCGTATTAATAAAGCATCTTTATAATGAAAAGCCCTCTGTACATATTTGGCATAAGAAAATTAGTATGGAAGCAACAGAACTGGAAATTACAAAAGAAGTGGCAGAAGCAATTCAATCTGGTTTTGTAAAAAAAGAGTAAGCCCTAATCAAATTAGAGCTTACTCTTCATTAAATACAAATGTTTGTTTCATTTTTTTACTTTCATTTACTGGATGGCCGTTGTAAGAGAAGTTCTTTTCTTCCCAAGTTATGACGACTTTGAAATTATGGCTATTAAAATCTAATGGGAATACGATGTAATCAAAGCTTGTATCACTTTTCGAAACGTTGTTATTTAAAGCGGTAGAATGAAAAGTAGCTTTAGAGGTAGGAGTGTTATCAAGTATTTCCACAGCTACGTTTGATACATCATTACCGATGTTTTTTACGAGTAAACTATATGTATCGTATACACCTTGTTTTGGCTGCACTGCTTGCTTGTTTGCGTTATGAAAATTATCAATTTTGATATACCACTGTTTAGACTTTGATGCAATTGGTAGTGATTGAAATGTGTATGCACTAGCTTGTATTGGTAGTGCTAAACAGATTAGTGCAAAGAGAGAAAATATTTTTCGTTTCATTTTTAGAGAGCTCCCATTCTGTAACAGATTTATTTATTATTATCTTCTCTTTATGTGAGTATATACCATATAATGTAAGGGGGTGTTTATGGCACTCATGAATGTAATTTACATTTTAAATGCAAAAATTTGTTTTAATATTCCGTTGAACACATCTTATATTATAGGTGCAGTATTATGGTGATATTAACTGCTGTATTCTTTATGAAAGCTGTGTAGAGATTTTTCTATACAGTTTTTTCTAATGATAAATTTTTCCAATAATATGTTAAAATAACATTGGCATACAACAAGGGGGATTTGTTTTATGGAAAATGGACATCTTGCTAAAATAGATTTAACGAAAAGAATAGAAGGAAAATCTAAGTATAATAAGAAACTTGAAAAATACCAGAGACGTTTATTAGCACTTCAGCAAATTGTAAAAGAGGAAAAAATTGCAGTTATGCTTGTTATGGAAGGCTGGGATGCGGCTGGAAAAGGTGGAGCGATTAAACGAGTGACAGAACATCTTGATCCGCGTGGGTTTCAAGTAAATCCAATTGGAGCACCAGCACCTCATGAGAAACGGTACCATTACTTGCAACGTTTCTGGCGGAAACTTCCTCAGTACGGGCAAATTACTATTTTTGATCGCTCATGGTACGGCCGTGTGTTAGTTGAGCGTGTTGAAGGTTTTGCTACAAAGGAAGAGTGGACGAGAGCGTATGATGAGATTAATGATTTTGAAAAACTATTAACAGATGATCATTATATAATCGGGAAGTTTTTCTATCATTTTAGTAAAGATGAACAATTAAAGAGGTTTAAAGATAGAGAGAAAAATCCTTTGAAAAGATGGAAAATTACAGACGAAGATTGGCGTAATCGTGACAAATGGGAAGAGTATGTAGAAGCAACGGAAGACATGTTTGAAAATACAAATAAGCCAAATGCGAAGTGGCATATTATCGAAAGTAACGATAAATTATATGCACGTTTGAAAACGTTGAAAGTCATTATTTCATTAATTGAGGATTACCTTGTAGAACATAATATAGAATTGCCTTCGTATTATTATGAGATGAAAGAGGGTAAGACAGAAGGCTTTGAAGCGAATCAAGATGTAGTTGTAAAATAGTACAAAGTTTGTATATGAAATATAAAGTAGAGTCACCTTGTAAATTGGGGAACCCCTCGGTAATGGGAAAAATATAAACCGTGGGGTTCTTTACATGTATAAATAAATTTCAGTATATTAAATTTGGGGGTTTTGCTGTTCTATAGTACATTAACAAGTGGGTTTAATTTTAAAGGGAGGATGAAGAATTGTTAGATAAGGCGGGGGCTTTAAAAAGTAATCGTATGTATACAGAAGAAGAACAACAAAAATTATATAAGCGAACGTTAATAATCGTAAGCATTTCACAAATGTTTGGCGGAGCAGGATTAGCTGCTGGCATTACGGTAGGTGCACTTCTTGCGCAGCAAATGCTTGGAACAGATGCATTTGCAGGATTACCGGCTGCTATGTTTACGATGGGATCTGCAATAGCGGCTTTTTTTGTCGGGAAGTTATCGCAAAAATATGGTCGCCGCATAGGGCTTGCAACAGGATTTACGGTAGGTGGGTTTGGAGCAATTGGTGTTATATTGGCAGCAATAACAAATAGTATTATTTTTTTACTAGTTTCTTTACTCATATACGGTGCAGGTACAGCTACGAATTTACAAGCTCGTTATGCAGGTACAGATCTAGCAGACAAGAAGCAAAGAGCAACTGCCATTAGTATTACGATGGTAATGACGACTTTTGGTGCAGTCGCAGGTCCAAATTTAGTAGGTGTAATGGGAAGGTTTGCTCATTCAATTGGAATTCCTGAACTTGCTGGCCCATTCATATTATCAGCGGCGGCGTTTATACTGGCGGGTCTTGTCCTTTTTGTTATGCTACGTCCAGATCCGTTACTTATTGCTAATATGATAGAAACATATAAACAAGAGCATACATATAAAGGGCAATCAATAACAGAAGAAGCGAAAGAAAATAAAAGAGGCATTACTGTTGGAGCTATCGTAATGATACTTACACAAATCGTGATGGTTGCAATTATGACGATGACGCCAGTTCATATGGGACACCATGGTCATGCTTTAAGTGCAGTAGGTCTTGTAATTGGTTTTCATGTAGGTGCAATGTATCTTCCATCTCTCGTTATAGGAATGTTAATTGATAAAATTGGCAGAACTACGATGAGTATAGCTGGTGGAGTAATCTTATTAGCAGCAGGTGTCATAGCTGCGATAGCGCCGAGTGACTCTTTAATACTATTAATCGTTGCATTGTCTTTACTTGGATTAGGGTGGAACCTCGGTTTAATAAGTGGTACTGCTCAAATTGTTGATGCAACTATACCTTCTACACGTGCAAAAACACAAGGGAAGATAGATGTGTTTATTGCGTTAGCTGGAGCTTCTGGTGGAGCGATGTCAGGAATGGTAGTAGCGAATTCGAGTTATGCGGCATTGTCATTAGCTGGAGGAGTGTTAGCTTTCATGCTGATTCCTGTTGTGATATGGTCTCAAAAAGGAGAAAGAAATTAAAGAAGAGGTTCTAGTTATTGACTAGAACCTCTTTTTCATGCATTTAACTTAAATCCCACTCCACAATAAGACCTAAATGTGTAAGACCACCACCAAATCCGTACAGTAAAAGTGTGTTTCCGTTATTTAATTTCCCTTCTTTTCTAGCTAAATCTAGAGCGAGTGGAATAGAGACAGAAGATGTATTCCCCATATATTCCACGCTCGTTAATGTTTTTTGTATTGGAATTTGAGATTTTTCACAAATAGATTCAATCATGCGTAAGTTAGCGCTATGAGGAATGAGCCAGTCTATATCATCTTTTTGCATATTTGCGGTATGTAATAGTTCTTTTATACCTGCTGGTACTGTGCGTGTTGCCCATTTATATACTTCTCCCCCATTTTGAACGATTTTTTCATTTGTTTGCAGTGGGGTGTCATTCATAGTAGTAGATAAGTTTGTTCTATATAGATGAATACCGCCGTGCCCATTTGTGCCCATATGATACGCGATAAAGCTTGGTTTGTTTTCATCTCTTTCTAATAAAATAGCTCCAGCACCATCGCCAAATAAAATGCAGGTCGTTCTATCGGTGTAATCAGTAACTTTTGATAATGTCTCTGTCGCTACGACAAGTACTTTTTTATGTGATCCAGAAGTAATCAAGCTATTACCGACGTGCAAGCCATATGTGAAACCAGCGCAAGTGGCATTTAAATCAAATGCCATTGTATGAGGTATGTTGAAGTATTGTTGTATTTGGCAAGCAACACTAGGGAAAACGTAATCAGCAGTAGTAGTAGCGACAATGATACAGTCGACATCTTCTAAGTTTTTCTTATATGTTGTACATAAATTTTCAATTGCTTTAATGGCTAAATTTGAGGAATATTCTTCTTCGCTAGCGATTCTTCTTTCCTTCATTCCTGTTCTTTGTACAATCCATTCATCATTCGTATCAATCATTTTCTCTAAATCGTTATTAGATAATATTTGACTTGGAACATAAGTGCCGATTGCAGTAATACGAGATTTAGAATTCATAGGAACAGCTCCTAACTTTATTTTATAACCTGATACTAATATCAGGTTATAAAAATGTCAATATAGATTTTTAGTGTATTGAACGACTTAGCTTACTATGAAGGAATTTAGCGAGTGTTGTAAAAATAATATACGAGAAGTTTCTAAAATTGATAATGAAGTGAGTTGAGCTTCTTGAAAAGAATTTTACGCATCTTGCCTGTTGTCATTATTTGTAGCTTTATTCTTATTATTTTTCCAGAGAAATCTCATGCTTGTGATTGTATTAACGTAACAGCAGAAGAGGCACTTCAAAAAAATGATGTAGTGTTTGAGGGAAAAGTAATTGAGGTTGGAAGGAAAGATGGGGTTGGAATTGAAGTGTTATTTGAAGTGAAGGGAATTTGGAAAGGGACAACATTTTCGCAAATTATTGTATATACAAATGGTGGTGATTGTGTATTTCACTTTGTAGAGGGAGGAGAGTACTTAGTATATTCTTCTCAAAGAGGATCAGAAAAACAATTATACACACATAGTTGCAGTGGAACGAAGAGATTAGATGAGGCAGAGATGGAGAGAAATACTTTAAGTCATATTGCTAAGGGTGTTGCTCCGACGAAGAAAGTGGATTTAAAAGGGGATATGGTGAGCGGTTTCAGTAGGTGGCAAGTTGCTATCATTTCTATAGGTCTGTTACTGATAGTAACTCTTGTGATTTTTATCGTGAGAAGGACTCGCAAAAAATGACGATTAAAGTAAATATATAAAGAATTTCTTTCTGTTTCTATAGGTGGTTTAATCTTGTGAAAGCGAATTACTTATGCTACACTTTATGTAACTTAAAATGAACGGAGGGGCTTCCTTTGATCTTAATCAGATTACGTCTCAATACTTTGTGCCAATAATTGAATAGCGCTCAAAGGCTCTGTCTGTGTGCAGAGTGAACGGGATTGGTCTGCCTATTTTAAAGGAACCCTTTATTAAGCTTATATGTGAAAAAGAGGGAGGGACGAATACGCCCTCTTTTTGTTTTGCCTTTATAAATAGAATGGGATCGTATAGGTGAACACTTATTGTGGATATGTATATGATCTTGGGACTTTTTGACTATGAGATAGGATGAAAGCACAGCTTTCTTCTATTTCTTTGGTGAACCCTTATCCGTTTACGAAAACACAGGCAGCGACCTGTGTTTTTTATTTTACGTAATCGAAATGGAGGAATAAATATATGGAAGAATTATTACAAAGAGCAGTTTTAGTTGGAGTAAATTTAGGTAATGAAGATGATTTTGCATATTCGATGGAAGAGCTAACGAATCTTGCAGAAGCTTGTGATGTAGAGGTAATTGGACAAGTGACGCAAAATTTACAACGAGTAAATCCATCCCATTATATTGGAAAAGGAAAGATTGAAGAAGTAGCAGCTTATGTAAATGAAGTAGATGCGAATATGGTCATTTTTAATGACGAATTATCTCCTTCCCAAATTCGAAATCTAGAAGCGGATTTAGATTGTAAAGTAATTGATCGTACCATATTAATTTTAGATATTTTTGCGCAACGTGCGAAAACGAAAGAAGCACAGCTGCAAGTAGAGGTAGCCCATCTTCAGTATATGATGCCTCGTTTAATTGGTCTTCGTGAATCGTTAGGAAGACAGAGCGGCGGTGTTGGTACGAAAAATAAAGGTGTCGGTGAGAAGAAATTAGAGTTAGATCGTCGTAAAATTGAAGAACAGATTTCAGTTTTAAATAAAGACCTAGAAGCACTTGTTGCCCAGCGTCAAACGCAGCGAAAGCAGCGTAAGAAAAATGAAGTTCCGGTTGTAGCTTTAGTAGGTTATACGAACGCAGGAAAATCAACGACGATGAATGCGATGCTTGAAATTTATAATGGTACAGAAGAAAAACAAGTATTTGAAAAAGATATGTTATTCGCGACGTTAGAAACATCTGTACGAAATATTGATTTGCCAGATAACAAATCATTTTTATTAACAGATACAGTTGGATTTGTAAGCAAATTACCGCATCACCTTGTGAAAGCGTTCCGTTCAACGTTAGAAGAGGTAGCGGAAGCGGACTTACTTATTCACGTTGTAGATTACGCAAATCCAAATTATGAACAGTTAATTGATATTACAAATGAAACGTTAAAGAAAATTGGAGTAGAAAATATTCCAACCATTTATGCTTATAACAAATCAGATATGGTAGATGTTGAAATTCCGAAAGTACAAGAAGAACGCGTTTATTTATCGGCGAAGAAACATATTGGAATAGAAGAGCTTGTCGAAATGATTCGCTCACACATCTATAAAGAGTATACGAAGTGTGAAATGTTAATTCCATATGATCAAGGACAGGTAGTTTCTTATTTCAATAATCATGCGCACGTTCTATCTACGAGTTATGAAAACGAAGGTACGAAACTAGAAGTAGAATGTAAGACGAGTGATTACGAAAAGTATAAGCGTTTTGCAATTTAATAAAAAAGGCGATCCTAATATGCTGTAGGATCGCCTCTTTCTTATTCTGTAATAGAGGCCCATTTATAAGAATAAATTCCTGCAAATGGACGAACAACAACATCTTTTACTGTTGGACGTTCTAAATATACAAGTCCTGATTGGAAGATTGGAGCGATAGCTGCATCATCTTCCAGTAATATTTTCTCTGCATCTTGGAACGCTTTCCAACGTGCTGATAAATCAGTTGCTAAAGTAGAGCTAGTTTTCTCAATTAATTCGTCGTATTTTTTGTTTGAATAACTCATCTTATTAAACGGTCCGTCAGTGACAAACATATTTAAGAATGTTGTAGGATCAGGATAATCCGGTCCCCATGTAGAAAGTGAGATATCATAGTCACCATTTCCTTCACGATCTAAAAATGCCTTTACTGGAAGGGGCTGTAATGTGATTTTTAATCCTGGTAAGTTTTTCTCCAGTTCACCTTTTAAAAACTCACTAATTTTCTTATCGTTAGATTCATCAGTTGTTATGATTGAAAGAGAAGCGTTTTGTAAATTTGTTTCTTTTTTCGCAGTTTCCCATAGTGTTTTAGCTTCTTTCACATTTGTTTCTACTTTTACATTACTCGTACTGCGAAAATCTTTATTATCAGGTCCTTTTACAAATCCTTTCGGAACGAATGCATTCGCAGGTATAGAACCATTATTTAAAATTGTTGTTGCGATTCCTTGTTTATCAAAAGCAAGCGAAATAGCTTTTCGAGCGTTTTTGTTTGCTAATAAAGGATTCTTTTGGCTAAATCGGAAAAATGTCATAGAAGGACGTTCCATTTTCTTTAAGCTAGGATCTTTTTGATATTTATCAACAAACTCTGAATTAATCGTAATTCGGTCTACTTGTTTGCTTTCAAATAAATTAACGGCTGTGGAGGTATCTTTTACGATATTTACATTAATTTCATTTAACTTCACATTTTTATTATCCCAGTAGTTCGGGTTTTTTGTCATTTTATAACTTGTATCATGTTTCCATTCACTTAATTGGAACGGCCCGTTATAAACCACATTTGCAGCTTCAAGTCCGTAATTTTTTCCTTGCGCTTCTACAAACTTTTGGTTTTGAGGATAAAATGTTGCAAATCCCATTAAACCTAAAAAGTATGGGACAGGGTGTTCTAACTGTACTTCTAACGTTTTATCGTCAATTGCTTTTACACCAAATGAGTCAATTGGTAATTCTTTTTTATTTATTTTTTCAGCGTTTTTAATATCGAACATAATATGTGCGTATTCAGAAGCAGTTTCTGGATTTACGGCACGTTTCCATGCATATTCAAAATCATGGGCAGTCACTGGATCACCATTTGACCATTTTGAATCGTGCAATGTAAACGTATATGTTTTTCCGTCTTCGCTCAGTTTGTATGATTCAGCTGCTGCAGGAACAGGTTTATTGTCAGGACCAGGCATATATAATCCTTCCATTACGTTGTTTAATGCAGCGTAAGAAAACCCATCGGTTGCGATAGACGAATCAAGTGTAGAAATTTCCCCAGCTTCTACAATATTTAATACTTGTTTTGAAGATTCCTTTTTCTTTTCCCCGGTAGTTGTTGCCGCTTGTTTTTGACCACATGCTGTTAAAAACATAGATAATGTGATTGAGAGTGCAACGATTCCTTTAGTTTTTTTCTTCATAGTTGTCATCCTTCCCTTCATCTCTGTCCTAGTATAAAAGAAAATATAGAAAATTTCTATAAATAAATCCGATAAAACGTATAGAAAAAATATATTATATAAGAAGTGATATTTCTGGAAAAAGAAATGAAACCAGTATAGAATAGAAATGTTTCAAAAGTCAGAATTTATTACACCTACTGTAATAAATATATATTTTGTACAGGAAGGAGAGATTCATATATGCAGGCAGTTTCGAAAAAAAATACAATGGAAACACCGACGATATATCGAATACTATTTGCGATTAGTTTCGGTCATTTTTTAAATGACTCGATGCAAGCAGTTGTGCCGGCGTTGTTTCCTATTTTGGAAAAAACGATGAATTTATCCTATATGCAAGTAGGATGGATTGCGTTTGCATTAAATATGACATCATCGATTATGCAACCGGTTTTTGGTATGTATTCGGATAAGAAGCCGTCACCATTTTTATTACCGCTCGGTATGTTTTCGAGTATGCTTGGGATGATTGGACTGGCGTTTGCACCGAATTTTATTATTGTTATTATTTCTGTTTTATTTATCGGATTAGGTTCCGCAGTCTTCCATCCAGAAGGTGCTCGTGTTGCTTATATGGCGGCAGGGGCAAAACGAGGTTTAGCACAAGCGATTTATCAAGTGGGAGGAAATACAGGGAATTCCCTAGCTCCTATTTTTACAGCGTTAATTTTCGTTCCACTCGGCCAAATTGGCTCTTTAGGTTTTACAGCTTTTGCAGCGGTAGGAATTGTATTATTAATTTTCGTATCAAATTGGTATAGGAATGAATTAGCTACTGGTGCTGTAAGAAGAAAGAAGAGGGCTGCGCTTGAGGCTGAAAATGCGATAGTAAGTACACATATTAAATTTGTTATTATACTTCTTGTTTTTCTTACTTTTGTACGTTCTTGGTACGGTGCTGGGATTGGGAATTTTTATCAATTTTACTTAATTGAGCATTACGGTTTATCTATAAAAAATGCCCAGTATTTCGTATTCGCATTTATGATTGCCGGTGTATTAGGAACTTTCTTTGGTGGACCGTTAGCAGATCGATTTGGAAAGAAAACAATTATTGTATTTTCAATGCTTGGTTCAGCCCCACTTGCACTTTTATTACCTCACGTTTCGCTTGTATGGGTCGTACCGCTATTTTTATGTATTGGTTTTATTAGTTCAAGTAGTTTTAGTGTAATTGTTGTTTATGCGCAAGAGCTTGTTCCTGGAAAAGTAGGGATGGTATCTGGATTAATTGTAGGGCTTGCGTTTGGGCTCGGCGCTTTAGGTTCTGTAGTCCTTGGGAAATTGGCTGACATATATAGTCTACAATTCATTATGTTACTATGTAGTTGTCTACCATTAATTGGACTTACTTCTTGGTTATTACCAAGTGATAAGAAAACGATAGAATAGGGGATGCACTATGAAATTATGTGAAAATGTTACAGAATTAATAGGAGATACACCTGTCGTCCGATTATCTAAATTTATTCCAGAAGATGCAGCAGATGTGTATGTGAAACTAGAAATGTTTAATCCGTCACGCAGTGTGAAAGACCGTGCTGCCTATAATTTATTGCACGTTGCAGAAGAGAATGGTCTTATCAAACCAGGAGATACAATTATTGAGCCAACAAGTGGTAATACAGGAATAGGTTTAGCGATGAATGCAGCTGCTAAAGGATATAAAGCAATTTTAATTATGCCAGACAATATGTCAAAAGAGCGTATAAATTTATTGAAAGCATACGGAGCAGAAGTAGTTTTAACACCAGCAGAACAAAGAATGCCAGGAGCAATTGCGAAGGCGTTAGAACTGCAAAAGCAAATACCAAATAGTTTTATTCCGCAACAATTTGAAAATCCAGCAAACCCAAATATTCATCGTTATACGACTGCACTTGAAATTTATGAACAAATGGATGGTGAGCTGGATGCATTTGTAGCAACAGCTGGAACGGGTGGGACGATTACAGGGACTGGGGAAACGTTAAAAGAGAAACTACCAAACTTATATATTGCAGTAGTAGAACCGAAAGGATCTCCCGTTTTATCAGGCGGTGTTCCAGGTCCTCATAAACTAGTAGGAACAAGTCCAGGGTTTATCCCGAAAAACTTAAATACAGAAGTGTATAACGAAATTATTCAAATTGCGGACGAAGAGGCTTTAATGACAATGAGAAAATTAGCTAGACAAGAGGGATTATTAGTTGGGCCGTCTTCTGGAGCTTCTGTTTACGCAGCGATAATGATTGCAAAACGCTTAGGTGCTGGTAAAAAAGTTTTATGTATTGCACCTGATACAGGTGAGCGTTATTTGAGTATGGGATTATTTGAATAAAAATGATAGAAACACCTTAATCGTGAAATTGTCACGATTAAGGTGTTTGTTTTAGGGTGTAAAGAGGGGGAGAATGACAATGGAACTATTAAAACCAATACATGAATATAGCGGGGAAATTATGGCGTATAGACAGGCATTTTTACACTCGGGAGAACAACCACACGGCAGTAGTTCTTTACAAAATTATGATGCTCTCGATGAATGGTTTGAAAAAGTGAGTAAACAAGAACTAGGAGAAAATTTATTGACTAATCGAGTACCATCTAGTCAGTTTTTAAGTTTTGAAAAAGGGGAACTTATAGGTTTTGTGAATATTAGACATCGATTAAACGAAGAATTATTGCGGGAAAGTGGTCATATTGGATATAGTGTTCATCCATATAAACGTCGCCAAGGTTACGCGACAAAACAATTGAAACTCGCATTAGATGAAGCACAAAAATTAGGATTGCAGAAAGTGTTAATAACTTGCGATAAAGCTAATATTGCTTCGGCTAAAACGATTCAAAAGGTTGGCGGTATGTTAGAAAATGAAGTAGTTTCTTCTCATACTGGGGAAATTGTTCAGCGTTATTGGGTAGAAATATGATTTAGTAGAAATTTGAAAAGGTAATATCGAAATAGATAAATGAAAAATTAAAGATGCATTGCAATTTTAGGGGGAAATGAAGTGGGATTAAAAGAGAAAGCAATAGAAATTTCGGAGATTTATAGGGGAAATCCGAAGGTAGAGGCTATTATTTTAGCAGGTTCAGTAGCTAGAAAGCTAGAAGATGAACATTCAGATATTGAGTTGCATATTTTATGGTCAGCACCACTAGAGGATGAGGATCGAAAAGGGCCTATAAACCATATTGGTGGAGCGATTTTGTCATATCATCCTTACGAGGACGAAGAATGGTCGGAAACATATTTGACGAAAGAAGGAATTAAATTAGAGATTAGTAACTTTCTAACAGAAACAGTAGAGAAAGTTATTTCGGATGTGGTGGATCAATATGATATAAGTTATGAAAAACAATGTATCGTATCATCCGTTCATGATGGTGTTAGTTTGTATGGAGAAGAGAAAGTGAATGAATTAAAAGATAGAGTGGTAGCATATCCAGAAAATCTAGCGAAACGGATGATTTCAGAAAATCTTTGGTTAAGCAATCGCTGGCATAATCGAGAGGCTCTTTTAAAACGAAAAGATTGGCTTATGCTATATGATGTTATTTGTGAAGTACAAAGAAATATATTTGGGGTCTTATTTGGTCTAAACCGAATGTATGTACATCACCCGGCATTTAAATGGATGCTGAATAATGTGGAGCGAATGAGTATTAAGCCTGAAAACTTATATGAGCGTATGGGGAATACATTAATAGGGAAACCGGAGTATAGTGTACAGGAGTTAGAAGTGTTAATCGAAGAGCTATTACATTTAGTAGAACAACATGCTCCAGAATTACAAATTGCGGAACAACAAAAACATATTCAATATGCGAAGTAGAAAAGAAGGGATGTAACTCGTTGTTACATCCCTTCTTTTTTATTTAATTAATTTACCTAGTACTGGTAACCGTTGAATCTTATCACCGAGAATATGTGAAGCAAGTCCACTCGTTAGAACGAATAAAAGGTAAACGATCCCTCCTGCAGCGCCACATATAACGACAATGAGAAGTGATTCGATATAAGATTGTCCAGGAATTAACCATGTTAAAATTGCTTTTAATGCCATCACAACAGCAGACATTGCTGCTGAGTAAATTGTAATAAGAAGTACTGTTTTTGCTGTTTCGCCAATTTTAAATTTCGCAAACTTAATGATGCAGTACAACATAATAACATTGGAAACGAGGTATCCAAGAATGGTTCCAATTACAGCACCGTGTCCGCCAAATAAATGTAAGAGCGGTGTATTTACTAAAACTTTAACGAGAATACCGACTGAGAAAGCAATCATCGTTTTTCTTTGATAATCGATTCCTTGTAAAATAGCTGCTGAAACTGTGAAAATCGCACTTAATATAGCAGAAGGTGCAAATGAAATTAAATATTGTGATCCACCAAGTGCAATTTCAGGATTCACATAAACCATACGGAATGCATCATAAGCGATACTAGCAAGACCGAATGCAGCTGGGATAGTGAAGAATAACAAGACTTGAAATATCTTTGCAATTTGTTCTTGTAATTCTTCTAGTTTCCCGCTTGTATAAGATTTCGTTATTGCCGGAATGATCGTTAATGAGAATCCAGTTGCAAGTGAAGCTGGAATCATAATTAACTTTTGGGCATAGTTCGTTATATAAGCGAACACTGCATTCGCTGTTTCTAACGGCTCTCCCATAGCCCTAAGGACATCAGCTACAGTGTATTGATCTACTAACGTATAGAGCGGAATTGCAATACCGACAAATACAATTGGGATTGCATATCGAAGTAATTCTATATAAATATTTTTTAATGGTATATTCGATGCTCTTGATTTTAATTCTCCTTCGGGAGGCTTTAATCTATTATATTTTTTCCAGTACAGCATTAAAATTGAAACGCTGGCAAGTGCTCCAATAACAGCGCCAAACGTAGCAACTGCAACAGAAGAGGCGACTGAACCTCCTAATAGTTTTGAGACGATAAAACTACCAACTAAAATGAAAACTACGCGTGCAATTTGTTCTAAGACTTGAGAAACAGCACTTGGTTTCATATGTTGAAATCCTTGGAAATAACCACGTGTAACACTCATAGCTGGTACGATAATAAGTGCGAAACTTAATGCTCGCATCGTAAGTGTTACATCAGCGATAAATTGCGAATCCGGTGTTTTCGAGCGAATAATAAATTGTGATATGTATGGTGCTCCAATAAATAAAGTTAAAAACCCTAAAAAGCCCATAAACAACATTAATTTTACGCTTGAGTTGTATAATTTTTTGCTTGTACTATAATCACCAAGCGCATTATGCTTTGCAACAAATTTAGAAACGGCAATAGGAATACCGGCAGTTGAGAAGCTTAATAAAATACCGTACCAAGAGTATGCATATCCATATAAAGCGACCCCTTGCGTCCCGACTAATAATTGAAAAGGGAAGAAGTATATAAAACCTAATATACGTGAAATCATTGTTGCACCACTTAATAAAGCAGTACCTTTTAAAACTTTTGAAGTAGACAAAATTCTTTCCTCCTACTCTTGCTGTCTTGCATTCACCGTATATTACTATAAACCCGTTAGCGAAGTTAATACAGTATAAACCATAAATGTTCTAATACTATTCATTTAAAAGTCATATTTCGAATTTTAAAAAGAAAGTAATACATAAAAATTCAAAATATAAGTTGACACTATTTTTAATGTATGATAAAAATGATAGTAATCAATTCGGAAAATAATATTTGGGCAATGAAAGGGTATAGTAGTGAATATCTCCCTATTTCAGAGAGCTGGTGGTTGGTGTGAATCAGTATATAGATTATTCATGAAGTTCGTCCTGGAGCATCTTTCATAAATCTTACATTGTGAGGAAATGAAAGACGGTAGTTTATACCGTTATCAAATAAAGTGGTGAAGATTGTTTCACAACTAGGGTGGTACCGCGATATTTATCGTCCCTACGTATTTACGTAGGGACGTTTTTTATTTAGGTCCTAACTTTGTTGTGGCTTCATAACTAGGGTGGTACCGCGATATTTTATCGTCCCTACGTATTTGCGTAGGGACGTTTTTTATTTAGGTCCTAACTTTGTTGTATCTTCATAACTAGGGTGGTACCGCGATATTTTTGTCGTCCCTACGTATTTGCGTAGGGGCGTTTTTTATTATTAGGGAGGACGTGAGTGTATTAGAAAAGAGTATTGATAGAACAATATAAATACCAGATTGTAAAACAGAAAAAGAGACAGAGAGGAGATTAATAAATGAATTCACAGCAATGGACTTCGAAATTAGGTTTCGTATTAGCTGCAGCGGGTTCTGCAATTGGACTAGGGGCGATTTGGAAATTCCCGTATATGGCTGGTATCGGAGGAGGCGGAGCGTTCTTCCTTATTTTCATCGGTTTCACATTATTAATTGGTTTACCGCTATTATTAGCTGAATTCGTTATCGGTAGAAGTACACAAAAAGAGGCCGTTGATGCGTATAGAGAAATCGCACCAAAAACATTATGGCCATGGTTAGGGAAACTAGGGATTGTAACTTGTTTCATATTACTTTCTTTCTACAGTGTTGTAGGAGGCTGGATTTTATTATATTTATGGAATGCAATTACAGGTAGACTATGGGAAGGAAATGGAGCATACGAAGCTACGTTTGGTGAAATCATTTCCAATCCGTATTTAGCAGTTGAATCACAGCTATTATTCATCCTTATTACTATTTTTATCGTAAGTAAAGGTGTACAAAATGGTGTTGAAAAAGTAAATAAATATTTCATGCCAGCACTATTCGTTTTATTCTTTGTATTAATCGTTCGTGCACTTACATTAGACGGTGCTGGAGAAGGAGTTCGTTTCTTCTTACAACCTGATTTCTCACATGTAACATCAGAAATCATTTTATATGCAATGGGACAATCGTTCTTCTCGCTATCTGTCGGTGTAGCCGTTATGGTAACGTATAGCTCATATTTACCGAAAGAGGAAAGTTTACCGCGTTCAGCATTTTCTATCGTAGCTTTAACATTAGTAATTACATTACTTGCAGGGCTAGCAATTTTCCCAGTTGTATTCGCATTTGGGATGGAACCATCTCAAGGACCGGGGCTATTATTTATCGTATTGCCAGCTATTTTCAGTAAAATGGCATTCGGAAAATTATTCTTCATCGTTTTCTTATTACTATTCTTCTTTGCGACTATTACATCAGCAATTTCGATGTTAGAAATTAGCGTTGCATCTTTAACTGCAAAAGGTAAAGGGAAACGTGAAAAAATGGCTTTAATCGTAGGATTATTAATCTTCGTTGTTGGAGTACCATCAGCATTGTCATTTGGTATATTAAGTGATCTGAAGATTTTCGGAAAGACAGTCTTTGATTTAGCGGATTATGCAGTTAGTAACGTACTAATGCCACTTGGTGTTTTATTAGTTTCCATCTTTGTTCCTTTAAAAATGAAGAAAGATGTATTAATGAAAGAACTTGGTGTAAGTAAAAATAAGGGCTATAAATTATTCGTATTATGGTTATTCTTACTTCGCTTTATCGCACCAATTGCGATTATTATCGTATTCTTAAATGTACTTGGCATTATTTAAAAAGAAAGGTAGCGTATCATTTTATGATACGCTACCTTTTTATTTTGCTCTTTTTTGTAGTTCATTTACTGTTACGAACTGATAGCCCTTCTTAGATAATGAGTCTAAAATACCTTCAATGGTCTGTAAATTTTCATTAGAATCATCATACATAGAGTGCAGTAAAATGATAGAACCTGGTTTTACATTTTTATTAACATATTCAATTTTATCGGCCGCAGATTTATAAAAAGTATCGGGTTCAAGATCCCATGTGATTGTTTCAATATTGTTTTTATTTAAATAATAGGGCAGACCAATTAGCTTTTTACCGTTAGGTGGTCTAAAATCAATTGCGCTTGTAAATCCTGTCTGGCGAATTAATGTATTCGTTTTTTCTATTTCTTCTTTAATAAAAGAAGGTGTTTTGAAAACCATTCTGTTATGAGAATATGTATGGTTTCCGATTTGGTGTCCAGATTGTACGATGTCTTCTCCTAACGATAGATTTTTCTCTAATTCATTTCCGATTAAAAAGAAAGTAGCTTTTGCATTGTATGTATCTAGTAGCGGTAATATTTGTTTTACATTGTTAGTAGGACCATCATCAAAAGTTAAAGCAATCACTTTTTCATTTGTTTCTACTCGGTTTGTTAAATCTCCAAACAATTGAAAACTTCTTGCGTTCATCAATTTGTATGTTCCAAATAATGCTACAGTAATAATGAATATTGTAACGATTGTAATGATTATTTTCTTCTTCATAACGCAACCTCACTATAGTTTTTGATTAGACTAAAAAGTATTATATCAAACTAAGTAATTTCATGCTTTAAAAAAGGATGTGGATGCAAGGGAAAAGAATTTATCATATAATAAAATGAAAAGGTATATTAGGAGGTGTTTACATGGCGATTATAATTCAATTGCCGGACACTGCAGCGTCTCATGCAAAGCCAAGTATGGAAATGGCGATACTTTGCGTGAGGTAGACAAGTAATATACAATCGCCTAAATGAGCTCGTATCATTTTTTATATTTGGCTTTGCACCTTATTGAAATGAACCATAAAAAATAAGGGGCGAGCAGAAATGAAATACGTAAAAGCTGCGACGGTTTTACCAGAAAGTTTAATTACTGAAATTCAAAAGTATATACAAGGTGAAACAATTTACATTCCAAAACAAGAAACAAAACGTTATAAATGGGGTACACGATCTGGAGGAAGAAAACAGTTAGATGAAAGAAATAAAGCGATTAAAGAAGCGTTTAAAAGTGGGATTTCCGTTCATCAACTTGCAGAGGAGTATTTTCTTTCCGGAGAAACGATTAAAAAGATAGTGTATTCTAAATGAAGATAAAAGAGTCTAGTTCAAATATTATTTTGAACTAGACTCTTTTTGTTTTGTATGTATCGGATATATTGTGTATGAATGGACAAGATAATAGAAAAAATGTGCCGTTTTTTTACTAGAATATAGAGCATTTGAGTGAAAAGCAGAAAGGTGAGCGTATATGAATCATTTAGGACAAATAACGATAGAACTATTTTTTGGTTTTTTTGTGCTATTGATTGCTACTAAAATATTAGGGAAGACACAAATATCTCAGTTAACGCCATTTGATTTTATTTCTGCCATTGTTCTCGGAGAATTAGTTGGAAATACTATATATGATCCGGAAATAAAAGTATGGTCTATTTTATATGCAGTACTTGTATGGGTAGTGTTAATCTATTCAATAGAAGTGATAACACAAAAATTTAGAGGGACGAGAAGTTTTTTTGAAGGCTCCCCTTCAATCATTATCCGTAATGGATATATTGATCGGGAACAATTAAGTTCAAATCATTTGGATATTAATCAACTACAACAAATGCTTAGACAACAAAAAGACATATTTTCAATCAGAGAAGTTGAATATATGATTTTGGAACCTAATGGGAACATAAGCGTTCTAAAGAAAAGTAAATACGACTCACCCACTATAAATGATTTAAGTTTAAAGCATAAGCCTGTATATTTACCAATTTCATTAATTAGTGATGGAAAAGTAGTGAAAGATAATTTGAGAGAAGCTGGCTTTGATGAAGGATGGCTGTATAAACAAATAAAGCAAAAAGGGATTACTAAATTTGAAGATGTATTATATGCAGAATGGAAAACAGACGATGGTTTCTTTTGTCAGGAAATGTAGCGGTAGAGAATAAGCGATGTATGTAATGTTTGTTTCTAAGTTATCTTTTACATATCAAAAAACGTAATCATTGTATACAATAAAACTAGATCAACAATTTGTATGGAGTGATAAAGATGGAAGCTTTTATTAGAAGTGATCAATACAATTTTATAAAATCACAAGCTTATATTTTAGCGAATGGGCATGCAACGGCAAATGATAGAGGTGTAATTCAAGCGTTAAAATCACTTGCGATTGAAAAGATAATACATGTATTTGAGAATTTAACGGATGAGCAGAAAGAGTTAATTGATACGGTATTAACAGTTCAAAATAGAGAAGATGCAGAATCGTTTTTACTAAAAATAAATCCGTATGTCATTCCGTTTCAGGAAGTCACAGCGCAAACATTAAAAAAATTATTTCCTAAAGCGAAAAAATTAAAACTTCCTGATATGGAAGAACTGAACATGAAAGAATTATCTTATTTAAGCTGGATTGATAAAGGGTCAAGCAGGAAATTTATTATAGCGAAAAATGATAAAAATAAGTTTGTTGGTCTGCAAGGTACGTTCCAAAGTTTAAATAAAAAAAGCATTTGTTCATTATGTCATGGGCATGAAGAAGTAGGAATGTTTTTAGTTGAAATTAAAGGTGATGTACAAGGAACTTTCGTTAAAAAGGGAAACTATATTTGCAAAGATGGTGTAGCTTGTAATCAGAATATGAAATCACTTGATAAATTGAACGATTTTATTGAACGATTGAAGAAATAAAGAAAAAACCTCTAGTATTTAAACTGGAGGTTTTTATTTTTGGAAGAAGTAATAATAGGCTTCTTTTATAGTTGTAAATTTATAAAAAAATCGGGTCATTTATAATAAAATTAGATAAAAATATTTATTTTGATATGGTTGCTTATATACAAGGAGGTAAAACATGAATTACGAAGAGATATTAAAAGTGAAACGGTGGCCTAAAGGTACGATAGCGGCAGGTCGTGGTCATACCGTTGCTCTTAAATCGGATGGCACAGTTGTGGCAGTGGGGCGAAATAAAGAAGGAGAATGCAATGTAAGCAGTTGTTGTGATATTGAAGCCGTCGCAGCGGGCAATGTTCATATGGCGACGAACACAGGTAATGCTCATACAATCGCTCTTAAAAGTAATAATACTGTGGAAGCGGTGGGATGGAATAAGCATGGTCAATGCGATGTGAACGACTGGAATAATATTGTAGCGGTAGCGGCAGGGTGGCGTCGTACCATTGGCCTTAAACTGGATGGAACGGTAATGGCAGTAGGGCGAAATAAAGAAGGAGAATGTAATGTAAGCAGCTGGCGAAATATTGTGGCTACGGCGGCGGGTGACTGGCATACAGTCGGTCTTAAAGTGGGCGGCACAGTGATGGGGGTGGGGAATAATCGATATGGACAATGCGATGTGAGCAGCTGGCGAGATATTGTAGCGGTAGCGGCTGGGTATCTTCATACTGTTGGTCTTAAAGTGGACGGCACAGTGACTGCAGTGGGGAATGATAAACATAACCAATGCGATGTAAGTGGATGGCGAGGTATTGTAGCGATAGCAGCTGGTACGAATCATACAATCGGACTTAAATCAGACGGTACCGTGGTGGCAGTGGGCTGGAATGAGTATGGTCAATGTAATGTAAGTGATTGGCGAGATATTGTAGCGATAGCGGCTGGTTGCGCGCATACGGTCGGACTTAAATCAGACGGCACGGTGGTCGCGGTAGGGAATAATGAATTTGGCCAATGCGATGTAGGTAGCTGGAACAACATTCGATTGCCTGGTAAATAGTCAATTTACAATAAATTATTAGTAATATTAAACTATTTTAGGAGTAATTATGGAATAGGATATGTAGAAAATAATTAAACTTAAATTTGCTGAATAAGAATCTTTTTTGAAAAGGGATTCTTATTATTTTTCGTAAAATGAGGGTCTAAATGGAATTTTTGAACAAACCTTATTTCAAAGTTACAGTAGAAGATATAAATAAAGTATAGGAGAGATAAAGGAATGTTAAAAAGGTTTTTACTTTCTTTACCGTATGTTTTACTTATATGTATCGTTCTCTACATAACGTACACAAATTCTTTTAGTTTTGGACAGATGTTATTAATTTCAATTGCAATTGGAATCATTGGTGGTCTTATTATAAGAATATGTAAGGATTTATTTACTTTTATCCAGTGGACAATTAAACAAAAGAAGTCTTGACTATGTTTAATTGTTACTAGGAGGGGATGGAATGAATCAGAAAAAGAGTAGGGTGAAAAATGAGATAGTACTTTGGACATTAACAGCTGTTGTTTTTATCATTGTATGGTACTTTTTTCAAAGATAAAAACGCATCGCACTTTGAAAAGAGAGTACGATGCATTTTTATTATTTTTTTTGCCAATTTTCTTTTATAAAGTCTGCACGGCCAGATTCTTTTTGCTCAGTAGCATATTTCTCTGGGTTCTTTTTATAGAAATGTTGATGGTATTCTTCGGCTTCAAAAAAAGGTGCAGCCGGGCGAATTTCAGTTACGATTGGATCTTTAAACATTCCGCTTTCAGTAAGAGCTTGTTTTGATTTTTCAGCAAGCTCTTTTTGCGTTTCGTTATGATAAAAAATAGCGGTGCGATAAGATGGACCACGATCAAAGAATTGTCCGCCATCATCAGTTGGATCGATTTGTGGCCAATATAAATTTAGTAATTTTTCATATGGAAAAATAGAAGGATCGAATGTAATTTGTACAACTTCTAAATGACCAGATGTACCAGCTTTTACTTGTTCATATGTTGGGTTTTCTACATGACCACCTGCATAGCCAGAAAGCACTTTATGAATACCAGGAAGTTCATCAAATGGCTTTACCATGCACCAAAAGCAACCGCCTGCGAAGGTTGCGAGTTCGTATGTTTTTTCGGACATTGTTGTAATCCTCCTAAATATATATGTTTTATATAGTATTATACAAAAAGTTTTATTGCGCAATAAAAAAGATTCGAAAATATATGTATTATTAAAAATATTTTCTGGAAACATGTTGACAATGAAAAGAACAACGTCCTATAATACGTTTAACAAATAAAAGTGAATTAAGAATTTTCTAACTTTATATGTTGCATATGCAAAGAAGAGGAAAGTAGATGGTTATGATCGTTTCAGAGAGCTGCTCCTAGGCTGTGAGAGTAGTAACAATCGAATCATTGAAGATCACCTCGGAGCATCGCTTGCGAAAGGGAAACTGAGTAGAGGGCGACGGCATCGTCTCCGGTAAAAGGACGGGGGTCTAATTGGACCTACAAAGCTTATATTTCGCGAGAAGTATAAGGAAGCTGAGTGGTACCGCGAAACTCTCGCCTCAGCAATCAAAGCTACTAAATTGTAGTAGTTGATTGCTGAGGCGAGAGTTTTTATTTTAAAAAATAGAATACGATAATGCGTAGAAGAGGAGAGTAAATGAAGAAAATTGTTTCAGAGAGCTGCCCAGAAGCTGTGAGGGTGGTAACAATTTCATCATTGAAAATCACCTCGGAGTACTACTTTTGAAAACTAGTAAAAAGTAGCGGAGTTGTTTTCGATAGAAAAACAAAAGTCTAATTGGACTTGCAGAGCTTATATTTCGTGAGAAGTGTAAGGAAGCTGAGTGGTACCACGATTCCCTCGTCTCAGCAATGGATTGCTACAAGTATGTATTATGTAATCGATTGTTGAGACGAGTATATTTTTAAGATTTATATACTGAATATTCTGTTAAAAATACTCATCTCAGCAATCGATATAGAAATGGATTGCAAAAATAGAGAGAAAAAGAGGAGCGATGTGAGATGGGAAACCAGTACATTTATATGAATGGGGAATTTGTAGAAAAAGAAAAGGCAGTTGTTTCAGTATATGATCACGGTTTTTTATACGGAGACGGTGTATTTGAAGGAATTCGTAGTTACGGTGGAAATGTATTTTGTTTAAAAGAACATGTAAAACGATTATATGAATCGGCAAAATCTATTTTACTTACAATCCCACTGACGGTTGAAGAAATGGAAGAAGCGGTTTTACAGACACTTCAAAAAAATGAGTATGCAGATGCCTACATTCGCTTAATTGTTTCAAGAGGAAAAGGGGACTTAGGACTTGATCCGAGAAGTTGTGTGAAACCGAGCGTTATTATCATTGCAGAACAATTAAAATTATTCCCACAGGAATTTTATGATAATGGACTAAGTGTTGTATCTGTTGCATCAAGACGTAATACGCCAGATGCATTGGATCCACGTATTAAGTCAATGAATTACTTAAATAACGTACTTGTAAAAATTGAAGCAGCACAAGCAGGAGTGCTAGAGGCCCTTATGTTAAATCAGCAAGGATATGTTTGTGAAGGATCTGGAGATAATGTTTTCGTTGTGAAAGATGAAAAAGTGTTAACACCTCCTTCTTACTTAGGGGCGCTAGAAGGGATTACGAGAAATAGTGTTATCGAGCTATGTGAACGACTTAATATTCCATGTGAGGAAAGGCCATTTACTCGCCATGACGTATATGTAGCAGATGAAGTGTTTTTAACAGGAACGGCAGCAGAATTAATTCCAGTTGTAAAAGTTGATTCAAGAGAAATTGGAGATGGAAAACCAGGAAGTGTAACGAAACAATTGACAGAGGAATTTAAAAAGTTAACGAGAGAAAGAGGCGTACGTGTTCCAGGAATGGCGGAGAGCTTACTGTAGATAGGGAGAGGAGTTAATTAAAATGGAGCAGCATACAACACGTGAGAAATTACAGTGTGAAGATGTGACAGGTGCCGGACATGTTATTCAATGTTTGAAAAAACTAGGTGTAACGACCGTTTTCGGTTATCCGGGCGGAGCGATTTTGCCAGTGTACGATGCGTTATATGGAAGTGGTTTGAATCACGTTTTAACTCGTCATGAACAAGCTGCCATTCATGCGGCAGAAGGATATGCGAGAGCTTCTGGAAAGGTCGGGGTAGTCTTTGCTACCTCTGGACCAGGGGCAACAAATTTAGTTACGGGCTTAGCGGATGCTTATATGGATTCGATTCCTTTAGTTGTTATTACAGGGCAAGTTGCAAAACCTCTCATCGGAAAAGACGGATTTCAAGAAGCAGATGTTGTCGGGATTACAGTACCTGTTACGAAGCATAATTACCAAGTTCGTGATGTGAATCATTTATCACGTATTGTACAAGAAGCTTTTTACATCGCAGAAAGCGGGCGACCAGGACCCGTATTAATTGATATTCCAAAAGATGTTCAAAATGAAAAGGTAACAAGTTTTTATAATGAAGTAATTGAGATTCCAGGGTACAAATTAGAGCCTATGCCAGACAGTAGGAAGCTTAGAGAGGTAGCTAAAGTAATTTCCGAAGCAAAACGTCCACTTCTTTATATTGGAGGAGGGATCATTCATTCGGGTGGTTCTGATGAACTTATTCAGTTTGCGAGGGAAAATCGTATTCCTGTCGTTTCCACTTTAATGGGACTTGGTGCATATCCGCCGGGAGATTCGTTATTTTTAGGAATGCTCGGCATGCATGGAACGTATGCTGCAAACATGGCAGTAACAGAATGTGATCTACTACTTGCATTAGGTGTTCGCTTCGATGATCGTGTAACAGGAAAATTAGAACTTTTTTCTCCGAACTCAAAAAAAGTACATATTGATATTGATTCTTCTGAGTTTCATAAAAATGTAACTGTGGAATATCCGGTTGTTGGAGATGTGAAAAAAGCGTTACACATGTTGTTACATATGCCAATTCGTACACAAACAAATGAATGGCTTACGAAAATAGGGGAATGGAAGGAGGAATATCCTCTTTCCTACAATCAAAAAGAAGGTGAGTTAAAACCACAGCATGTTATTAGTCTAGTAAGTGAATTAACGAACGGTGAAGCGATTGTTACGACAGAAGTAGGACAGCATCAAATGTGGGCTGCGCATTTTTATAAAGCGAAAAACCCACGGACTTTTCTAACATCTGGCGGACTAGGAACGATGGGGTTTGGTTTCCCGGCGGCAGTTGGTGCTCAGCTTGCAAAAGAAGAAGAACTCGTCATTTGTATTGCAGGCGATGCTTCTTTTCAAATGAACATTCAAGAACTACAAACAATTGCTGAAAATACCATCCCTGTAAAAGTATTTATTATAAATAACAAATTTTTAGGGATGGTAAGGCAATGGCAAGAAATGTTTTATGAAAATCGTTTATCAGAATCAAAAATTGGATCACCAGATTTTGTGAAAGTAGCAGAAGCTTATGGAGTAAAGGGATTAAGAGCAACAAATTCAACCGAGGCAAAACAAGTGATGTTAGAAGCATTTGCTCACGAAGGTCCTGTCGTAGTTGATTTTTGTGTAGAAGAAGGTGAAAACGTATTTCCGATGGTTCCGCCAAACAAAGGGAATAACGAAATGATTATGAAGAGGTGGGAAGAATGAGTCATACTTTTTCACTCGTTATTCATAACGAGCCAAGCGTCTTATTACGTATAAGTGGGATTTTTGCTCGGCGTGGTTATTATATTTCTTCTTTACATTTAAAAGAAAGAGATACTAGTGGTGTTTCTGAAATGAAACTCACAGCAGTTTGTACTGAAAATGAAGCGACATTACTTGTTAGTCAGTTGAAAAAATTAATTGATGTTCTGCAAGTAAATAAATTATAAGGAGTGTATGGAATATGAAAACATATTATGAAAAAGATGCAAATGTAGAGTTATTACAAGGAAAAACTGTTGCAGTAGTTGGTTATGGATCACAAGGTCTTGCGCAAGCACAAAATTTACGTGATTCTGGTGTAGAGGTTGTAGTTGGTGTTCGTCCTGGTAAGTCGTATGAAGTAGCGAAAGTGGATGGATTTGAAGTAATGTCTGTTTCAGAAGCGGTTCGAACCGCACAAGTTGTACAAATGTTATTGCCAGATGAACAGCAAGCTTATGTGTATAAAGCAGAAGTAGAAGAGAATCTTCGTGAAGGACAAATGTTACTTTTCTCACATGGATTTAACATTCACTTCGGCCAAATTAATCCGCCAAGTTACGTAGATGTAGCGATGGTTGCGCCAAAAAGTCCAGGTCATCTCGTTCGCCGTGTATTTCAAGAAGGAAATGGTGTTCCAGCATTAGTCGCAGTGCATCAAGATGCGACGGGAACAGCGCTACATGTAGCACTGGCGTATGCAAAAGGTGTAGGTTGTACACGTGCGGGTGTAATTGAAACGACATTCCAAGAAGAAACCGAAACGGATTTATTCGGTGAGCAAGCTGTACTTTGCGGCGGGGTAACTGCACTTGTGAAGGCCGGGTTCGAAACGTTAACGGAAGGTGGATATCGTCCTGAAATTGCATACTTTGAATGTTTGCATGAATTAAAGCTAATTGTTGACTTAATGTACGAAGGTGGATTAACGACTATGCGCCATTCTATTTCAGATACGGCAGAGTTTGGAGATTATGTAACAGGATCGAGAATTGTTACAGATGAAACGAAGAAAGAAATGAAGCGTGTTCTGACAGAAATTCAGCAAGGTGAATTTGCGAAGAAATGGATTTTAGAAAATCAAGCAGGGCGTCCGACGTATAACGCAATGAAAAAAGCAGAACAAAATCATCAATTAGAAAAAGTGGGAGCAGAGCTTCGTGAAATGATGAGCTGGATTCATGCACCGAAAGAATTAGTAAAGAAATAGAGTAAGAGAGTATAAATGAAAAATATGTAAGAGGGGATTTGACAAGATGAGAAGTGACATGATTAAAAAAGGTTTTGATAAAGCACCGCACCGTAGTTTATTAAAAGCAACTGGTTTGAAAGATGAAGATTTTGATAAGCCTTTCATAGCGATTTGTAATTCTTTTATTGAAATTATTCCAGGGCATAAACACTTGAACGAGTTTGGGAAACTTGTAAAAGAGGCAGTTCGTGCGGCAGGTATGGTACCATTCGAATTCAATACAATTGGAGTTGACGATGGTATTGCGATGGGACATATCGGTATGCGTTATTCTCTTCCAAGTCGTGAAATTATTGCAGATTCAGTAGAAACGGTTGTAAATGCACACTGGTTTGATGGCATGATTTGTATCCCAAACTGTGACAAAATTACACCAGGTATGATGATGGCAGCCCTTCGTATTAACATTCCGACTGTGTTTGTTTCAGGCGGCCCGATGGCAGCAGGAAAAACCTCTAAAGGCGAAGTTGTTGATCTAAGTTCCGTTTTTGAAGGGGTAGGAGCTTATCAATCTGGGAAAATTTCAGAAGAAGAATTAAAAGATATTGAAGATCATGGCTGTCCATCTTGTGGCTCTTGTTCGGGTATGTTTACCGCGAACTCTATGAATTGTTTATGTGAAGTGTTAGGTTTAGCTCTTCCTGGTAACGGGAGTATTTTAGCAATTGATCCAAGACGTGAAGAGTTAATTAAACAAGCAGCAGAGAAATTGAAAATTTTAATTGAAAGAGATATTAAGCCGCGTGATATTGTAACAGAAGAAGCAATTGACGATGCTTTTGCACTTGATATGGCGATGGGTGGATCAACGAATACAGTATTACACACGCTAGCACTCGCACAAGAGGCAGGACTAGATTATGATATGAACCGTATTGATGCAGTTTCAAGACGTGTACCTCATTTATGTAAAGTAAGTCCAGCTTCAAATTGGCATATGGAAGATATTGATCGTGCGGGCGGGATTAGTGCAATTTTGAAAGAGATGAGCCGGAAAGAAGGAGTACTTCATCTTGATCGAATAACTGCTACTGGGCAAACATTAAGAGAAAATATTGCTGATGCAGAGATTAAAGATAAGGAAGTTATTCACTCTCTTGAAAACCCTCATAGTGAAGAAGGGGGATTGCGTATATTAAAAGGCAACCTTGCGAAAGACGGAGCAGTTATTAAAAGCGGTGCAACTGAAGTAAAACGATTTGAAGGACCTTGCGTTATTTTTAATTCACAAGATGAGGCACTTGCTGGCATTATGCTTGGGAAAGTGAAAAAAGGAGATGTAGTTGTCATTCGTTATGAAGGACCAAGAGGTGGTCCTGGTATGCCAGAAATGTTAGCACCAACATCAGCAATTGCTGGTATGGGATTAGGTGCAGATGTTGCACTATTAACGGATGGTCGTTTCTCTGGAGCTTCACGTGGTATTTCGGTAGGGCATATTTCGCCAGAAGCAGCTGCGGGCGGAACGATTGCACTTCTCAAGCAAGGGGATATCGTTTGTATCGATGTTGAGGAACGCTTGCTAGAAGTAAGAGTGAGTGATGAAGAATTAGATAAGCGTAAAAAAGAATGGAAACGACCAGAACCGAAAGTGAAAACCGGCTGGCTTGGCCGCTATGCACAAATGGTAACATCGGCGAATACAGGTGCAGTTCTAAAAGTACCGAATTTTGATTGAGCCAATTTAAAAGAGATAAGGATGATATGAAATGGTGCAAAAGGTAAAGGAGAGAGTAAAAATTGAAGATATCTTAATGGCCCATAATTGCATGAAAGATATCGTTATTAAAACACCGTTACAACGTGATACAGTTTTATCTGAGAAATATGATTGTGACGTTTATGTAAAACGAGAAGACTTACAATTGATTCGCTCTTTCAAAATTCGTGGTGCGTACAATTTAATTCAAAGCTTACCGAAAGAGCAATTACAAAACGGTGTTGTTTGTGCAAGTGCTGGTAATCATGCGCAAGGAGTTGCTTATACGTGTAATTTATTGAAGATTCCGTCAAAAATTTTCATGCCGACGACGACACCTAAACAAAAAGTATCACAAGTACAATTTTTCGGTGGTGATTTTGCGGAAATTGTATTAGTTGGTGATACATTTGATAGCTCTTTCCAAGAAGCACAGCGCTATTGTGAAGAAAATAGAATGACGTTTGTTCATCCGTTTGATGATCCGCATGTCGTTGCTGGTCAAGGAACAGTGGCAGTTGAAATTATGCATGATATGGAGAAATCGGTTGATTATATCTTTACAGCAATCGGCGGTGGTGGATTAGCGTCAGGTGTTGGTACATATGTAAAAGGTGTTAGTCCTGCTACAAAGGTCATTGGCGTAGAGCCAATGGGAGCTGCATCTATGAAAGAGGCTTTTCTTCAAAATGAAAATGTTGCATTAGAGAAAATAGATAGTTTTGTTGATGGAGCAGCTGTTAAAAAGGTAGGAAAGTTAACTTTTGAAACTTGTAAAGATGTAATTGATGACATTGTTTTAGTACCAGAGGGAAAGGTTTGTACGACGATTTTAGAACTGTATAAGAAAAATGCAATTGTAGCAGAGCCTGCTGGTGCACTTTCTATTGCAGCACTTGATCTATACCAGGATGAAATTAAAGGTAAAACAGTTGTATGCACATTAAGTGGTGGAAATAATGATATTGATAGAATGCAAGAAATGAAAGAACGTTCGCTCATTTATGAAGGACTAAAGCATTACTTCATAATTGAATTCCCGCAGAGGTCGGGAGCGTTAAGAGAGTTTCTTGATAAAGGATTAGGGCCAGAAGATGACATTACTCGCTTTGAGTATATTAAGAAACATAATAAGGAAAATGGTCCAGCGCTAGTCGGTGTAGAATTAAAACATAAAGAAGATTACGAGCAATTAATTACTCGTTTCAAAGAAAATAATATTCAATTTATGGAGCTTAATAAAAATCCTGTTTTGTTTGATTTACTTATTTAATAGAAGGAAAGAGTTAGTATCCAAATAAAAAAGATAGATACAAGCGGTGAAATATAACGCTTGTTCTATCTTTTTTACAGTTAAACTAGATACTCATTAAATTCAAGAAGAATAAAGCTAGCTAACCAAAAAAATATTGCAATACGAATGATTACATACATAGTGAATTCAAAGGTAGTAAGTTTTCGTTCTCGTTTTATTTTTTTTAGAAGTCTAACAGAGAAAACGGAACATAAAAGTAGAATTGCTATAGATATTTTATAAATATTCTCTAACAAACTGACATTTTCTAATAAGTCTTTCAGCATATTCATCACCTATTCTCTCATGTATGTTACAGAGAAATGGTTCTTGCATTGATTAGTTACGTTTATTTATTATTTTCCCTGTATCATCAATTTCTACATCAGTTGAAATCGTTTGTAAATATTGTAGAGCTTTTCTCTTTTCTTCCTCATTTACAGGGGAAACTTGGTTGTTACGGATGATATAAGGATTGAATGACATTTGGACATCCTTTCCTTTAAAAGTTAAAGTTAATACGCCAGTTTCGGCACTTTTTCCGTTCACATAACTTGGGAACAAAAAGTTTCCTAATGAGTAAGCGACAGGAACGTTATTATAATATTCAAATCCTTGTAACCAATGTGGATGGCTTCCGACAATCGCGTCGGCTCCTGCTGTAACCATTTTATTTACATATTGTTTTTGATAATCTACCGGACGATTTGATTTTTCGACACCCCAATGCATATAGACAATTACATAGTCTGCATCTTTCTTTTGCTCTTTAATTGTTTTTGTTACAAGATCTAAATCATATCCATTCGCAACGCCAGGTTTATTGTCATCAGCTACCCAAGTAAAATCAGGCATAAATCGGACGAAGGAAAGGAATTTGAATTTTTTTCCTTTTACAGTCATTTCTCGTGCGGTATATGCATCTTTTGCATTTTTTCCGGCGCCAATATAAGGGAACTTTAATTTTTCTACATGAGAGATCGTATCTAATAATCCCTCTTGACCGTAATCAAGTGTATGATTATTCCCGATATTTACGATGTCATATCCAGTATTTTTAATAGCTTGTAGTGTGGATGGATCACTTTTAATCCAAAATAGCTGTCCAGGTGCTTTCTTTTCTTTCGTTGTAAATGCTGACTCTAAATTAACGAAAGAAATATCAGCTTTTTTTATTTCTTCTTTTACATGTTGGAATGGGTAGTCAGCCCCATTTTTTTCGATTACCGGACGTAATTGCCAATCAAACATTGTATCACCAGAAAAGGTGAGTGTAATTTCCGGGTCTTCTCTTTTTTTGTCGCTTGTTGAAGCAGTTTTGCTAGATTTGTTTTGGAAATCAGGTTTGTCTTTCGCTTTTGAAGTAAAAGAGTGGTTAATTAATACAACAATTGGTGTAATACAAAAGGCTATTAACAAAAATCGTTTTAGTAAAGTTTTCATAAATACCTTCCCTTTTGAGTTTATCCCGCTATTTGTGGGCAACAAAATTTCAGCTGAGTAAAGTTTCACTTTATGTATTGCTACAAAAAATTGCGGTTTATGTAGCGAAAAACATTTGTTAATATTCTCAATATTAAGTTAACATATAGATAACCTGTAAATCAATGAATAAACCAAAATATAGAAATAAAGAATTCGAAGGGTGAAGAATAAGAAATGGTTATATTAGGAGCAGTTGTAAATGGGATTTGTATTATATTTGGTACTTTACTTGGTAAATTATTTAGTAGAATTCCAGAAAGTATGAAGGGAACCATAATGCACGCAATCGGTTTAGCGGTTACTGTGCTTGGACTTCAAATGGCATTGAAAAGTGAAAATTTTCTTGTTGTCATACTAAGTTTAGTCATTGGTACGGTAATCGGGGAATGGCTACAACTAGAGGGAAAGTTAAAACTGTTAGGGGATTGGTTAGAAACTAAAGTTGGATCGAAAGGGAAAGGGAGCATATCAGAAGGTTTTGTAACCGCTACTTTAATTTTTGCAATTGGTGCGATGGGGATACTTGGTGCACTCGACAGCGGGATTCGCGGAAATCACGATATTTTATTTACAAAGGCGATTATTGATGGGTTTATTTCTATTATATTAACGACAACTTTAGGGATTGGCGTATTGTTTTCAGCAATCCCGGTGATTTTATATGAGGGTAGTATTGCGGTTTTTGCAACACAAATTAATAGTTTGGTCCCGAAAGAATTAATGAATCAATTTATAGTGGAAATGACAGCTACGGGCGGTATTATGATAGCCGCTATTGGATTGAACTTACTTGGTATTATTAAAATTAAGGTTGCAAATTTACTGCCAGGTATATTAGTAGTTGGAATAATTGTGTCATTTATTTATGGTTACGGTTTAATAGTAAAGTAGTATGGGATGGAGATACATATGGAGGGATTTCAATTTACAAAACGTGTGCAAAACATAATGAAGATTGCAGCAGAAGAGGCAGAATGTAATCTTATTCAACCAGTTCATCTGTTTATTGGTATGTGTAAAGAAGGTACTGGCGTTTGTGGCGACTTGTATATGTATTTGTTTCGTAATATGGGTACGGATTTTTTAGAAAAACTTTCATTGCGAAAACAATATGATTTAACGGATCAAGATTATAAAAAAATAGGACAATATAAGTTATCCCATAAGACGCTAGAAATTTTACAAATAGCGAAGAAACGTATGGAACGTTTTCAACAAGTAATAATGAATGAAGGACATGTTATATATGCATTATTTCGTGTAAATCCAGTTATTGAAAATGCACAGATGCAAAGAGATATATTACGTATTATAGCTGAGCCAAGAGATTTAGCAGTCGATTTAAAAGGTTTTGTTCCTATTTATAATGATTTAACTTGTACTGTTAGAAAGGCTAACGCTTCTGATTTTGAACAATTAGCAAGCTTTGGTGAAGCAGAATTTGGTGAACGGTGGTTACATTCGATAGAATATGGATTTCGTACATATAAAGAAAACTTACCTATTTATATAGCAGAACAAGAAGAAGTGATAGTAGGTTTCGCTTGTTATGATGTAGTGAGAGGAAAGAAAGGATTGTTTGGTCCAATGGGTATAGCGAAACAAAATCATGTGAAAGGTGTAGGGAGGCAATTGTTACATCTTTGTTTACAGAGTATGAAGCAAGAAGGATATGAATATGCAATTATTGGACAAGCAGGTCCGATTGAGTTTTATGAAAGAACTTGTGATGCTCGTTTAATACCGATAATGGATTATTAACCAACTTCATTTAGGGGGAGTTGGTTTTATTATGAAAAAAATGTGGGATTGTAGTGATTTTCACTAGAAAATAGCGGGTTTTGTAGAAAATCTTACAAATAAAGCAAATTACTAAACTTTTTACAAGAAAGGGTGTAGAATGGGTATCGAATGAAAGAAGGTGTGAAAATGGCCAGCTGGAAACGAAATTTAATGATTTGTTGGCTAGGTTGTTTTACCACTGCGGCCGGTATGAGCTTAGTAATTCCTTTCTTATCTTTTTATATTGAGGAATTAGGGGTGACTGGCACTTCTAGTATTGCACAGTGGTCGGGACTTGCATTTGGTGTAACGTTTTTAATGGGTGCGATCGTATCACCTATATGGGGAAAGCTTGGTGATATACATGGACGGAAATTGATGCTGATTCGCGCGAGCCTTGGTATGGCGATTATTATGACGCTTATGGGGTTTGTAACGGATGTATATCAATTAGTCGCACTAAGATTTTTGATGGGAGCAGTATCTGGTTTCCTTTCAACGGCGATGACATTTATTGCAGCAGAAACTCCGACAGAGCATTCAGGTTGGGCGATTTCCACAATTTCAACTGGTGGCGTGAGCGGTTCATTACTTGGACCGTTACTTGGAGGCTATTTATCTGAATTGATTGGAATGCGCCATGTCTTTCTTGTTACAGGAGCTTTTTTATTCCTTTCTTTTCTAATCGTCTTTTTCTTCTTACATGAAGAAAATCACTCTGCCAAGGCAAAAAAAGCACAGCCGAAAAAAGTATGGACGATGGTTCCAGCAAAGCATTTAATTATTAGTTTATTTGTAACAACATTTATTATTCAACTTGCGAATATGTCAATTCAACCTATTATTACGTTATACGTAAAGAATTTGGAAGGGGCAGGAACGTCTCATATCGAAATGATTGCAGGGGCAGTTATGTCAGCGACAGGGCTAGCAGTTATTTTGGCAGCACCTAAATTAGGGAGATTGTCAGATCATATCGGTCCTCAAAAAACGTTAGTAGTAGCATTGTTTGCTGCAGGAATTATTTTTATTCCGCAAGCATTTGTAACCTCAGCTTGGCAGCTATTAATTCTTCGATTTTTATTAGGTATCGCACAAGCAGGATTATTACCTTCCGTACAAACTCTACTAAAACAGCATACGCCAACCCATGTAACAGGACGAATATTTGGGTATAATCAATCGTTTCAGTTTTTAGGAAATATGATTGGACCAGTACTTGGTGGACAAATTGCAGCGCATGCAGGCTTCCAATATGTTTTCTTCTCTACATCATCACTATTATTTATTGCGTGCATCTGGGTTTATTTTCATAATAAGAACGAAGAGGTATCAGAGAAACGACATTTGGAAGTTAGTTAACTAAGTGAATGAAAAAAGGATGAAGCAATGATTGCTTCATCCTTTTCTTTAAAATTTAAGACATAGATAACTTAATGTACCAAGCTCATAACTACGGTGAATGACTTCACCGCTATTTTCACCACTTCCCATAGCGATAAATAAAGGAACAAAATGCTCTGCTCTTGGTACGGCTAATTGTGCATGAGGCGCATTGTTTTCCCAATTAAACAATGCATCTTTATCGTTTGTATGCATATGTTTTATAATCCAATCATCAAATTCAATTGCCCATTGTTCGGGTGTAGTTTGATTCCATTTCAGTACTCGTAAGTTATGAACGGTAACACCGCTACCGATTACTAAAATATCTTCTTGTCCAAGTCCTTTTAATGCTTCTCCAATCTTAAATTGTTCTTTTGCAGAAAGGAATGGATTTACTGATATTTGTACGACAGGAATGTTTGCTTCTGGATACATGCGATGCAAGAGTGTCCATGAGCCGTGATCTAAACCTCGCGTCATATTATGATGAACTGGAATACCTTTATTTTTAAATTTTGTTTCTAACATGGATGCTATGCTAGAAGAACCTTTTGCACGATATTTAATTTCGTATAACTCAGGAGGAAAACCTCCAAAATCATAAATTGTTTCATATTCGTTATCTGATGAGGAAATCGTTAATACTTCACTTTCCCAGTGAGCAGTGAAAATAACAATTGCTTTCGGTTTATATGTTTCGCCAAGTGTTTTTAAAAAGCGTGTATAATCTGTATCTTGAATAGCGAGCATTGGTGAACCATGTGCTAAAAATAGTGATGGCATCATAGTAGAGACCTCCTAAAAATATAATAATTACTTTATGTAAGTAACTATATAATTTTATTTGTGATTCGTCAACATAATAGTCTGACGGCTAATCGGAAAAGGAAGGTATTTGTCATAATGAAAGCAATTGCATATAATACATAATAAGAATAATGAATGTATATTCATTTTTTATAGATACATAATAGATTTGGGGGCTGACGAAATGAACGTAAAGGAAAGTTTCGTTACGGCATTGGATGGATCGGAAATTTATTTACGCAAGTGGTTACCAGAAAGTGAACCAAAAGGGATTATTCAAATTGCACACGGTATGACAGAGCATGCAGGTGTTTATACTGACTTTATTGATGCGTTATTAGAAGCAGGGTATGGTGTTTATGCACATGATCATAAAGGTCATGGGAAAACAGTGAAAAGAGAAGAAGACTATGGTCATTTTGAACCGGATATAGGGTGGAATCAGGTTGTGTCTGATGTGATCTTTGTTTCGGAAATGATAAAAGAAGAGCAGTCATGTCCCTTGTTTTTACTTGGTCATAGTATGGGATCTTTCCTATCAAGACGAGCTGTGCAACTTAGAGGCGAACTATATGATGGATTTCTTATTTCAGGAACTGGTGGGAATCCTGGATTTTTAGGAGTCATTGGTCATAAAGTAGCGACAATTGAGATGAAATTGCGCGGGGCAAAAACGAAAAGTCCGATGCTAAACTTTTTATCCTTCGGAAACTTTAATTCGAACTTTAAGCCAAATCGTACAAATTTTGATTGGTTATCTTCAGATAATAATCAAGTTGATAAATATATTGCGGATCCGTTATGTGGATTCATTTGTACGACGAGTTTTTATCGAGAATTATTTTCTGGTGTATTAGAAGTAAATAAACTAGAAGAATACAAGAAGACGCCAAGCAATCTTCCGATACATATATTCTCTGGAGACCGTGATCCTGTTGGAGATATGGGGAAAGGTGTAAAAGAAGTATATGAAAACTATAAAAAAAGTGGTGTGAAAGACGTGACACTACGTTTATATGAAAATGGAAGGCATGAAATGTTCCATGAAGTGAATAGAGATGAAGTATTTAAAGATTTGATTTCGTGGTTAGATGCGCATAATAGATGAGAAAGTTAAGCCCAAACCGATTGTAGTTTGGGCTTGTATTTATATATTTGTTAGAGAAAAGATTTTTTAAAAATTGCTTCAAAAAATATAGAAACAGTTTCGAGGAGTTGAATATATGAAATTTGGAATTATCGGTCCATCGGAAGATGAAATTATGCCATTTATTGAAGAGATGACTAATAAGGAAATAACGAACCTTGCGATGTTAACGTTTCATAGTGGGAAATATGAAAATGTGGAAGTTGTTGCATTGTATTGTGGTGTGTGTAAAGTTAACGCAGCAATTGCAGCTCAAATATTAATAGATAAGTTTAATGTGACACATATTATTGTAACAGGTGTTGCAGGAGCGATTGATAAAGTATTGAAAATTGGAGATACAGTAATTTCAACAGAAATAGCATATCACGATGTTGATGAAGGGATATTGACTGAATATCATCCGTGGATGGAGAGCGTATACTTTAATACAGATAGTACACTTCTTGAATTAAGCTGTGAAGTGGTTGAGAACAATCAATTCGCTCAAAATGTTTATTGTGGAAAAATAGTTACTGGAGAAGCGTTTATTAGTGAAAGCGGCCGTACAGAAATAATCTCTAAATACAATCCACTTTGTGTAGATATGGAAACTGCAAGTATAGCTCACGTCTGTTATGCAAATGCAATACCGTTTTTAGCAGTGAGATCAATAACAGATACAGAAGAAGCGTCTGGTATAGAAGTATTTGAAGATAATTGTGTTTCTGCTTCACATAATTCCATTTATTTTGTTAAGAAGTTATTAGAATTAGTGAAACAGTAAAGAAATATCGTATGAGAAGAAACCTCACTTTTTTGAAGTGAGGTTTCTTTAGGTAATGGAGTAATAGTAGCGGAAACTATTTTTAAAATGTGGCATAGCTTTGGTAGTTATAGTTGCGAGATTTTAAGATCAGCTATCTTCTAATCAAACTTTTAATACACAGCAACAGATGCTCGTTCACAATAATAGTATAATAGTGAATGAGGTGTTAATAATATGGAAGATAATACATTAGGTTTACTATTAGATGTTGTTGGGGAATTATTTTCAGATGAAATTTCAATTGCTGTATCGAATACGAAAGAATATATTTATTATCGGCCAAGTAAACGAATTGATTTAAAGATTAGCGTCGGGGATCCTATAAAGGAAGGAACGATTGCTCATAAGGCAATGGTGACGAACCAAAAAACCTCTGAGTTTATTAATCGGGATGTTTTTGGTATTCCTTATCACGGAATGGCCGTACCATTTGCAAACAATGGGAAGCTTGAAGGTTGCGTGACAGCTATTTATCCAGCTTTAACGGATGGAAAGTCAGTCGTTACTTTAAAAACAACGGACGGTTGGATTCCGGTTCCTTTTTCAAAGGTTATGTATTTAGAGGCGAAAGATAAAAAGACGTATGTAAATTCAGAAGAGTTAACAGGAACACATAAATACTCGCTACAAGAATTCGAATACTTGCTTCCGAAAGATTCATTTATTAGATGCCACCGTTCCTTTATTGTAAACGTAAATCATATTAAAGCGATATATCCTGATACGCATTCTACTTTTTTACTTTCGATGGATAATGGAGAGAGGGTACCAGTTAGTCAATCATACGCTAGCTATTTTCGCAAACTTCTAGGATTCTAGAATATTCTGCTTTAGAACCTTGATTCGCTGTTTTGTCTGAATTTTTGGCATTGTATACTGAAATCCCTATTTGGATACTGTTAAAGTGTAAAATAATTATGAATATTCATTAGGAGAGGGATTACATATGGAGAATAATTTGGATAGAATTAGGGATCAACGTCTGAAAGATCGCGTAGTTACACCTGAAGAAGCAGCTTCATGGATTGAAAGTGGAATGACTTTAGGCTTAAGTGGGTTTACACGTGCAGGTGATGTGAAAGCAGTCCCATTTGCGCTTGTAAACCGAGTTAAGAATGATAAATCTTTTAAAGTGAATGTTTATACTGGTGCCTCTTTAGGTTCTGATGTGGATAAATTATTTGCGGAAGCAGGAATTTTAGGGAAAAGATTGCCTTTCCAAGCCGATGCGGCTATGCGAAAAGGAATTAATAACGGAGACTTTTTATTTGTAGATCAGCACTTGTCTCATACAGCAGAGTTACTTCGCGCTGACGTAATGGATGTAGATTTTGCTATTTTGGAAGCGGTTGCGATTACTGAGGATGGCATGATTATTCCAACGACTTCAATAGGGAATTCTCTAGCGTTTTCTTTAAATGCTAAGTCCATCATCATTGAAATGAATATGGCTCAATCCGCGCAACTAGAAGGGCTACATGATTTATATGAACCAGGTAAACAAGGAGAAAGGCTTCCAATTCCAATTGTGAAAACGGATGATCGAATTGGAACGATTGGTATTCCTATCGATGCTGAAAAGGTGAAGGGAATTGTGTTTACGAACCAACTAGACTCACCATCGACAATTGTTCCTCCGGATGAAGAAACTGTTATCATGGCACAGCATTTAATAGAGTTCCTTCGAGAAGAAGTAAAAGTGGGCCGATTAACAAATCGTTTAGCACCGTTACAATCGGGAATTGGTTCAGTGGCTAATGCAGTTCTTCATGGAATGTTAGATTCTGAGTTTGAAGATTTAGAAGTGTATTCTGAGGTTTTACAGGATGCGGTCTTTGATCTTATGGATGCTGGGAAAGTCAATTTTGCTTCATGCTGCTCAATTACACTTTCTGAGGAGAAAATGCAAAAAGTATTTTCTAACTTTGAAAAATATCGTCACAAATTAATGATGCGCCCACAAGAGATATCCAATCATCCTGAAATCATTCGTCGCCTTGGATTAATTTCAATTAATACTGCTTTAGAATTAGATATATACGGAAATGTGAACTCTACTCACGTTTTAGGTACAAAAATGATGAACGGTATCGGTGGTTCTGGTGACTTTGCAAGAAATGCCCGTCTAGCTATCTTTGTTACTAAATCAATTGCGAAAGGTGGTAACATTTCAAGTATCGTTCCTTTCGTTTCTCATGTAGACCATACGGAACACGATGTAGATGTTATCGTCACTGAACAAGGGTTTGCTGACTTAAGAGGACTTGCACCAAGTGAAAGAGTGGAACTCATTATTGAGAATTGTGCACATCCAATGTATCGTGATCAACTACGAGCTTATTACGAGGAAGCAAAAACAAGAGGCGGACAAACTCCTCATATTTTAGAGAAAGCTTTTTCTTGGCATACGAATTATGCTAAAAATGGAACGATGCTCGAAGCAGTAGTAGAAACTGTGTAGGTATGTTCCGTAAGAAATAGTAAAACAAATGATTGAATTTTAAAGTTAAATTTTAGAGAAAGAGAACGCCAATTTTCAGGAATGGCGTTCTTTTTCTTTAAATAAATTGTTACAAACAGTTACCAATAATATGGTCAGCCATTTTAGTTTTATAGAAATTATCCCTAATCTATGAAAATAAAGGTTTTTTGAAGTGTTTTCCGAATCAATTTAGTATTTTACATATTGAAAGTGAGGAGAAAGAATCATGAAGATAAGAAAAGCGTTATTAAGTGAAGCAAATGAATTAAGTGAACTTGCACTACATTCAAAAGCAACGTGGGATTATAGCGAAGAATTCATACTTGCTTGTAAGGAAGATTTAACAATTACAGAAGAGTACATAAAAAATAACTTTGTATATGTTTTAGAAAAAGATAATATGAAGATTGGTTTTTTCTCATTTTTACGTAATGATAAAGCTCTCGATTTCCTATATATTCATCCTCGTTATAAAGGGAAAGGCTACGGGAAAATATTGTGGGACTATGTAATAGAAAAAGCAAATGAACTAGGATTAAAAAGTTTTACGATTGATAGTGATCCGAATGCAAAAGGGTATTACTTGAAAATGGGAGCAAAGTTAATCGGAGAGACACCATCCACTGTTTTTAAGGGTCGTTTACTGCCTCTTTTGAAATATGATGTGTAAAACAACTAATAGTAGGAGAAGCTGAAAATGGATCATATAAAGAGAAAAAGAATATATGAAGCACTAATAAAATCGTGGTCGATTGAAACAAGTTCAAAGTGGACAATTGAAAATCCAGCAAAGGGACAATGCGGCGTGACAGCTCTCATTATTCAGGAGTTGTGTGGAGGAGAGATACGAAAGACAAAGATAGGGGAAGTGTGGCATTTTTACAATATAGTAGATGAGGAAAGATATGATTTTATTTGGAGCCAATTCAGTGAAAAACTGAATTATATGGATATAGAATCAAATCGAGAAGAAGCATTTGCAGATACAAATGAAAAACAATATAGCATGTTGAAGAAAAAGATAACGAAAGAATTGAAATTATCTTTTGACTCTTAATCTTTAATAAGTTACTATAATGGTGGTAACTTATTAAAGGGAACTTCATAGAGTTGAAAGGGGAAATACTTTTGAAAACAACTTATGTAAACGCTACAATAGTAACGATGAATGAACAAAATGAAGTGATAGAAAATGGATATATCATTGTAGAAAATGATCAAATTATAGATGTGAAGAGCGGAGAATTCGCTAATGATTTTGAAGTAGATGAAGTAATTGACATGAAAGGAAAGTGGGTTTTACCAGGGCTTGTCAATACACATACACACGTTGTAATGAGTCTCTTAAGAGGTATTGGTGATGATATGTTATTACAACCATGGCTTGAGACGAGAATTTGGCCACTTGAAAGTCAATTTACTCCAGAACTTGCGGTTGCTAGTACGGAACTAGGATTACTTGAAATGGTGAAAAGTGGTACAACATCATTCTCTGATATGTTTAATCCAATTGGAGTAGATCAAGATGCAATTATGGAAACGGTATCAAGGAGCGGGATGCGAGCTGCTGTTTCAAGAACTTTATTTAGCTTTGGAACGAAAGAGGATGAAAAGAAAGCAATTGAAGAAGCTGAGAAATATGTGAAGCGTTACTATAACGAAAGTGGTATGTTAACTACGATGGTTGCACCGCATAGTCCATATACATGCAGTACAGAACTGTTAGAAGAATGCGCACGTATTGCAGTAGAAAATCAAACGATGGTTCATATTCACCTTTCGGAGACAGAGCGTGAAGTACGTGATATTGAAGCACAGTACGGAAAACGTCCAGTAGAATATGCAGCAAGTTGCGGATTGTTTAAACGACCGACAGTTATTGCACACGGTGTAGTATTAAATGACAATGAGCGTGCATTTTTAGCAGAACATGACGTTCGAGTAGCTCATAATCCGAATAGTAATTTAAAACTAGGTTCTGGTATAGCGAATGTAAAAGCGATGCTAGAAGCAGGAATGAAAGTAGGAATTGCAACAGATAGTGTTGCATCTAACAACAATTTAGATATGTTTGAGGAAATGCGCATTGCAACTTTATTACAAAAAGGTATTCACCAAGACGCAACAGCGTTACCGGTTGAAACAGCTCTTACACTTGCAACTAAAGGAGCGGCTGAAGTAATCGGCATGAAACAAACAGGATCACTTGAGGTTGGAAAGTGTGCTGATTTCATTACAATTGATCCATCTAATAAGCCTCATTTACAACCAGCGGATGAAGTGTTATCACACCTTGTATATGCTGCTAGTGGAAAAGATATAAGCGATGTAATTATTAACGGAAAACGTGTCGTTTGGAATGGCGAATGTAAAACATTAGATGAAGAGCGTATTATATTTGAAGCAAGTCGATATAAACGAGGTTTGCAAAGATAGGTATTTTTAGGCTGTGGAGAGGGTCTTCTCCACAGCCTGTTTTTGAGTCTAACCCTTTTTTATTAATAAAAAAGAAGAGAATGATTTATATAAAATCACTAGTTTCAAAAAATACTTCACGTAATAATGATTAGATGAAGTATTTTGATGTTTCTTATTTTTTTGTCTCGTTGACCCATTTAATAATGTCCTGGATGACGTACTCAGGAACATTAGCAGGGATTTCATATTCACTAGGAAGACTTAATTCCCCATCACCCTCCGTGAAGAAATGATTCAATTTTGGGTATTCATTGAACTGAACATTCCTGCGGTTTGAAAGCCCTTCCTGCCATTTTGTATATTCATTTTTTACTGTTACTTGATAATCGCGTGATCCTTGCAGAATCAGTAAAGGCTCTTTTCGTGATCTTGCCTCTTCAACTGGACGCCACCTAGAAACATCATACATAAAATGAGGTAACCCAAAATTGTAGCCAGCTGGAGGATGGTCAGGATTGAAAGTAGGATCTTGGATGAAAGCGAACTGTCTTTTTAGTTCATCGATTACTTCCTTTGACGCCCCTAGGTATTGATTCTGATCAATGGCAATGTCAGTCAATGGGCGTGCAGGTGGTGCGAGTAAGATACTTCCTCTAACAAGTGAGGAAGGGGATTTGCTTAGTATACGCGGCATTGTGCCGGCTCCTAGACTATGTCCAAGAATGAAAATATTATTTGGATCAATGCCTTCCTGCTGCGCTGCTGATTTTGCTGCATATATGGCATCATCTGTAGTTTCACGGTCTAACGTAACAGGTTCTGCACTCATCTTTAATGCGTGTTCTAAGGTGCGTTTTTCATAGCGCAACACTGCAATTCCATTGGACGAAAGGCCCACCGCAAGGTCTCGTAAGATTTTTGTTCCCAGATATGTACTATCGCGATCATGGATGCCAGCGCCATGAACAAGTACAACTACGGGTACCTTTTCACCAGGCTTATGTTTCGGAACTGTTAATGTGGCTGGTAATGGATAGGTAGAATTTCCAATGACGATTTCACGTTCTTGATAGGAAGCAGGTTGATCATATCTAGGATGCGGGATAATATAAGATTCTGGAGGCGTCCTTACCCCAACCTCATCTACTTTCCCGCCAGGTGTGAATTTTAAGAGTAACGGTATGGTAGTTCCTTCAATAGTTCCTGAAATTTCCACCGTCTGATGAACCAAGTTTCGTTCTTTTATCACGGGGGTTCCCATGCTTTTTATCCCGCTCCAGCCACTGTGTTTCCACCAGTTTTGTAATGTGTTTGTTGTAAACTTGGATTGAAAAGCAGTAGACGTCAACTGAAGTGCCTCTGCATACTTACCTTGCTGGAGATATTCAAGAAATAATGATGTACGCTCCGTTAAAAAGACTCGTTTCTTTTCTACAGGTTGTTTCTCACGTGTATCTGCGTGAATAGCTGTTGTAAGCGGAAAAGATGAAATGCCTAAAGAAAAGAGTAGGGTAAAGGAAAGTACTGATTTTTGTATTTTCTTTTTTTTAATCATATTTTAACCTCCAAAATGTGATGATAAAAAACAGGTATGATAAATTAAGGTTCGGTTGTAACAACGTCTAAATCATTGATATGTTCATCTAAAACCAACAGTTCTAGTTTTGTCGTAATCGCTCTGGCAACTTCTAACCTCTCTTTGTTCCTTCACTTTATATTTTGACTATACGAAACAAAGTTCTCGTTTTTCTTACTTGATCCTTACAAAATCCTTAAGTGTATAAGATTTGTAAAATACAACTTTCTACTTGACCTGGATTCCAAAAAACAAAGCGGCATTGCTGAATGGAGATACGAAGATATTCCAACCAAACTGTACCCTATACGTCTATTAAGTTAGTTATGGGGAAATTTACATAAAACAGAAGGGAGGTATGCAATAAGAGATTTTTTATAAACACTTGAGCGAACAGTGCAGATTAAACATTCAATCTTTAGCTATCCTTTTTAAAAGGGTAGCTTTTTTCTTGAACGAATAAATATTCAAAAGAATGTCGCATCTTTCTGGTAGTATTTCTGCTATAATATATTACGCTTTATAATATTTTATATTTAAGGAGAACAACTCATGAAGCGAAAGAAGAGCCGTTTAATGGTAATGGCACTTGTTACATCTTTATTATTAACAGCTTGTAATAATAAGGAAAATAAAAGTGATACAAAGGCAAAAAAACAAGTATTAAATGTAACAGTATCAGAAGAAATTCCTTCTCTTGATACAGCGAAAACGATGGATGGTACGTCAGCGCACGTTATGCAAAACATATTTGAAGGGTTGTATGTATTAGACGATCAAGATCAGCCGATTCCAGCAGTAGCAAAATCGTTTAAAAGAAGTGAAGATGGTAAAAAATATACATTTGATTTGCGTAAAGATGCAAAATGGTCAAATGGGGACAATGTGACAGCTCATGATTTTATGTTTGCGTGGAAACGTGCAATTACCCCTGAAACAGCGTCTCAATATGCGTCCATGCTCTTTTATGTGAAAAATGCGAAAGAGATTAATAAGGGGACGATGCCTCTTGATGAACTTGGGGTTACAGTTATAAATGATTATAAGTTAGAGGTGGAATTAGAACAGCCAATTCCTTATTTTTTACAATTGTTAGCACTACCTATATATTTACCACAGCATGAATCATTTTTGAAAGAACAAGGGAAGAATTATGCATTGGAACCTAGTAATCTCCTATATAACGGCCCATTTGTATTAGAGAAATGGAAGCATGAACAAGAGTTTCAATTAAAGAAGAATGCTACCTATTGGGATCAAAAGAAAGTGAAGTTAGACGAAATAAACTTTCAAATTGTAAAGGATACAATGACAGCTGTTAATTTATACGAAGCTGGTAATTTGGATAGGGTACCTATTAATTCTCAATTTGTAGACAAGTATAAAGGGAATAAGGAATTACATATGTCGAGTGATTCTGGAATTGCTATGCTACGTTTTAACGAACAAAATAATGCGTTAGCAAATAAAAAGGTACGTCAATCTATTTCATTTGCGTTAAATAAAGAGGACTTCGTTGCTCATTTTATTAATAACGGGGCAAAATCTGCAAGCGGACTTGTACCAGTTGGTCATGTAGATGAAGAGACTGGTAAAGATTTTAGAAAAGAAAACGGAGATCTTTCTTCATATGACTTGCAAAATGCGAAAAAGATTTGGGAAGAAGCGAAAAAAGAGCTTGGAGTAGAGCAGGTAAACCTCGAGTTTTTAACGTTTGAACAAGATAATGCAAAACGTCTGGCAGAATATATAAAAGGTGATTTAGAAAAGAATTTGCAAGGACTCACGATACAAATTAAACAACAACCATTTAAGCAAAAATTACAGTTAGAACAAACAGGTAATTACGATATAACTATGGCAAATTGGGGACCTGACTATAAAGACCCAATTAGTTATTTAGAGCTATTTACGACGGGTAATCCGAATAATAAAATGAGTTACTCTAATTCTCATTACGATGAATTAATAAAGAAAGCGAAAACTGATTTTGTACTAGAACCAGAGAAACGATGGGGAGTATTGCTAGAAGCTGAGCAGGTATTATTAGAAGATGCAGCTGTAGCACCGCTGTATCATATTGGTTCAGCGTATGTACAAAAGGATTACGTAAAGGGAATTGAAAAGCATCAATTTGGTGGTGTTTATACTTATAAAAATGCGTATATCGCTAATGAATAAATACAAAAAACCTTACTTTTAAAAAGTAAGGTTTTTTTACAGAGGGCAGGGAAATCCTTTGGTGGTGTTCCCGACATATAAAGAAGATAAATGCAAAATTGTAGTTATGCATTCATAAGAAGTTGCAACAAATAAGATTGAGCAGTTTGTTTAAGTAAAAAGAAGAATAGAAATATAGCATACATGGAATAAGGGAATGCAGTACAGGTCAGTATACAAGCATTCTCTTTCTGTAACTATGTTTGTTTTTAATTATATAAAAAAAATATTAGATTATATATTTTGTCCTTGGTATACTTAAAAGGTAATTTGGGGTATTAAGATGAATTGATAAAGCAGTTTGTTTGGAATTATTTGAGTATTATAAAAAAAGCGAGAGCTTAAGTGTTCGATTGGAACAGGACTTTTTTTATATGAATTAATTGGTATGTATAATACTTGGAGAGATATTAATTTGGGGATATCGGTGATTTGGTTTAGAAGTTAATGTTAAGGAATTAAGGGGAAAATTAGTATGAATAAGAAAGTAAAAAATTTAAAATATTTTATGGTTATATTAGCTTGCATTGCAATTTTTGGGACAGTTTTACCTAATGCATTAGATCCAAATGAATCATTAGCAGGAAAAATTTCAATTGCAACTTTCGGTACAATTGGAGCTTGTTTACTATTCTCTATTATGTATTTTATTGTAAAAAAAGCTATTTTAAGAGGTGGGAAATAAGATGGGACAAAATTTAGAGTTAGAATTACTTCCAATAGGATCTGTTGTAATGTTTAAAGATTGGGAACATCCATTAATGGTTTAAGGAAGAAGACGGATGGATTCTGAAACAAAAAACATGTGATTATGTATGTTGTTATTTCCCTCATGGTAGTATTTCTTCAGAGTACAATTTCTTTTTGAATCATGAAGATATCTTTAGTGTGTTACATCTTGGTTTTATTAATGAAACAGAATTAGAGTTTCAAAAATTATTTAAAAAAGAAATTGAAGAAAAGCAGTGATTCTTTTTAGGTGTTGGTGTTTTTGAAATAGTTAAAGAATAAATCTTAATTCACATATACATAAAAAAGGGGAATTTCTATGAAATCATTACGTTTATTTATGATTCTCACTCTTGTTGTATTGTTAAGCGCGTGCAATACAGCAACACAAGTTACAAAGGTTCAAAAAAATGGAGAAACGACTTTGAAAATTGGTTCTCTGCAAGGGTATTACGATGTACAAACGCTTAAAGCTGAAAAAGGAAATGTGGAAATCCCTTATGAAGCAGCTGTTGAAGAAGGTACGGTTTTATTACAAGTTACAAAAGATGATAAGGTTATTTATGAAGAAGAAATCACTTCTCAAAAAGAAGGTTTGCTTTCTTTTGAAGCTCCAAAATCCGGATCATATGATTTAATTGTACGCGTGAAGGGTGAAAAAGAGAAAGCAAAAGAAATTCAAATACATACTAAGCTATGAAAAAATGGCAAGTGGAGTGCACCCGCTTGCCGTTTCCATTTTCATTTGATTCTGTTACAACATATGTTTATCAATTTAAGAGGTGATCTTCCGAAATTCCTAATGAAGTTAAAATAAGAGATGAACAAAAAAATGTTACAGCTTGGCATGTTAGTAACGGAATTTATACCTCTCTTTTACATGATAAAAAGACTGGGTTTGATACATTTTTATTCGAAAGAGATGTAGGTGGTAAAAAGCAAGTAATAGTATTTAGGGGGAGGGACATATGGTGATGCTCTTTTTGGAGAAGGTGTCCTAGACCTTACTACAGATATTGATTATATAGGGGGAAATAAGTTGAAAAGCATTGAAGTTCTAAATACATACATTGAAGGGATTTCTGTTGCAATCCCTACGTGGTTAAAACATCTAATTGAGGCAGAGGAGATACATCAAAACTATGAGAATGTACAAGCACTTGGTGCATTAAAAACAGATGCAGTGTTGTACTATGTACACCGTACGCTGCAAGTGCTAGATGGATTGCCTTTAGATGAAGAAGCGTATCGTATTATTGAAAAGGTACTAACGTATAGTGAACTTGCAAAGGTAGGATCTTTAAAACAACGGGAGCAATGGAAGAAAAAAGGGATTAATCTATTGGTACATAACGAGGGTTCTGCTGATATCTTTAGTGATATTCAGTTTATTGAACGTGTAGAGACAAACTTAAACGCTATTGAATATTTGTTTATTCGAGATTTAATTAGAACACATGGATTAATCGGGCAGTATATCCGCGGGGAGGCTCGTTTGGACTCTCATGTTGATTTAATTAACACGTATAAAGAAGAATACGGAGACGTTAGGTTAAAGGAGATTCTATACTATCTTAACCAATGTATTATTGAGGGCGTATCAAAAGCTTTGTGGAGTGAAGTGAAGAACGATGTGAAAATTACAATTGATGGTTTGTTTGACGGTTATATGGAGCCATTTACTTCTCGCATACATAGACTCACGCCAAAACATAAGGAGTCAGCATTTGAAAAAGATATAATTATGGGGAGCGAGAAGAGTGACGTTCAAACATTCTTATCTGATAAGGATTTGTGGTATGTAGAACCGTCTATGCATGCTCTTAGCTTTGAGGATATTTGGACAGTTTTTGTTATGTTAAAGAATGAGATAGGCACTAGAAAAGTTCAGCATATACATTTCGAGAAATTGATGCAACAGCTGCATTATGATTTCAAAGGCGAAAAAAAGGACAACGTGTATCGTAAGCGGGTTATTGAGAAGTATCTACGGGAGTACCGTGAGAACGAGAAACCGAATACAACGCATGTTTCTTTTGAGGTTAAAGTCGATGAAGATATGAAGACTGCGTATGTGTCGTTTCAGTTTTCTGCTGTAGGTGAGGCGTTAATTACCTTCTGTGTAGAGGCAGAAAAGATAGATATGATGCATGCTCGGGCAAATGTGCTGCTGTTTGATTTCTTCGGGTTACGAAAGGATGCATATGATAGATTCCATAACGAAGAAGTGTATTTGGAGCATATGAATAGCTCGGCTGATGATAAACGAATTATTCTTGATTATATAAAGGGAGATACGATTGTAGATGTCGGAGCTGGTGGTGGTGTCATGCTAAACATGATTGAAGAAGAGACCGAGAATAAACGAATCTACGGTATCGATATTTCTGAAAATGTGATTGATACGTTGAAAAAGAAGAAGCAGAACGAGGGGCGTTCTTGGGACGTCATTAAAGGAGATGCAATCAACTTAAGCAGCTCGTTTGAAAAAGAATCGGTTGATACGATTGTATATTCTTCTATCCTTCATGAGCTGTTCTCTTATATCGAGTATGAAGGTAAGAAATTCAATCATGAAGTAATTAAAAAAGGACTGCAGAGTGCCTATGAGGTGTTAAAGCGAGGAGGTCGTATTATCATTCGTGATGGCATCATGACCGAAGATAAAAAGTTAATGCGGTTGATTCGTTTTAAAGATGCAGGCGGAATGAAATTCTTAGAGCAGTATGCCCATGAATTTAAGGGGCGTATAATCCAGTATGAGGTAATTGCAGAAAATACAGTCAAAATGCCTGTTAACGATGCAATGGAGTTCTTATATACATATACCTGGGGAGAGGACTCCTTCGTTCATGAAGTGCAGGAGCAGTTTGGAATCTTTACGCCAAACGATTATAAGGATTTTGTAAAGAGTATCTTTGGAGATAAAGTAAACATCGTTCAAGCTATGAACTATTTGCAGGATGGATATACAAACCATCTTAGCGAGAAAATCGAGTTTACAGATGAGTCTGGCAATGCGGTTGCGCTACCAGATAGTACGTTCTTTATGGTTTTAGAAAAGAGGCAATGATGTTGAAAACCTTTAAAAATATAATTTTAAAAAACTGAATTTAATAGTCTTCAGTTAAAGAGCGTGTTTTTAGAGTAACGAAAAATTCCTAATTTCTTAATTTTATACCGAGAAACATATCCAAGTGGGGTATTGGCGATTAAAACCGGGAATATTAGAACAACATCGCTAGCTGAAATTTATCGAAACGCTCTTGTGTTTCAAAACCTTCGTAATCCAGATAAGGATAAGGGGAAGTGTGGTGTTTGTGAGTTTCGGTATGTTTGTGGGGGATCGCGTTCTAGAGCATATGCGATGACGGGGATTACATGGAAAGTGAGCCTTTCTGCGTATATATTCCAAAAGCATTGCGAAAACAGAAAAAGAACATAAAAAAAGGGACATGAGTAAAAGCTTACTCATAGCCTTTTTTTATGTATAGTACTTCGCATCCTTCATTAAAAAATCACTACCTATATCTGTTGTACTAAAACAAGTTTTTTACACATGAATTCTATTAAACCGATTTTAACAACGAATAAAAATTCGTATCATATGGAATATCATCTTGATACATATAATTTTTTAGAATTCCTTCTTTTTCAAAACCTAATTTTAATAGAACTTTATTGGAAGCCTCATTTTCAAGAAATACAATGGCCCCGATACGCTTTAAATGAATGGTATGGAAACCGTATGATATAACTTCAGAAACAGCTTCAGTCGCATATCCTTTTCCCCAGTATTCAGGGAAAAAGGCATAACTTAAATTGGCCCGTTTATGCTCAGAAGACCAATCGTGAAAACCGATGGTACCAATGAGTTTTTTCTGGTTTTTTAATTCAATTCCCCATTTTATACCGCTTCTTGCATTGTAACTCAGTTTAAAGTTATGAATGATTTGTTTTACTTGATCAATATCTTGTAATGGCTTTTGCCCATAATAGCGCAGTACGTCAGTATTAGAGAAGCATTGTAGTATACTCGGTGCATCTTCTTCGGTAAGTTCTCTTAAAATGAGTCGGTCGGTTTTCAATATAGGAAACATGCTTTCACTCCATTTCTTCTGAAACTAAAATGTGTTGTTATTATATAATTTAGTCTGAAAATAAAGATTATTCAATAGAGAAGTATGATTTTGATATATGATAAAATTGATTGTGGAATAAATTACAAAAAGAGGTTTACATATGGAGAAAAACTCAATTTTAATTGTAGATGATGATAAAGATATTGTTCGATTTGTTCATGTGAATTTAATGCAAGAAGGTTTTAAAGTTTTTAGTGCTCATAATAGAGAAGAGGCTTTAGAAATAATAAATAATAACAGTATTCAACTTGCTATTTTGGATATTATGATGCCGCAAATGGATGGGATAGAATTGTGTAGAAGAATTAGAGAGAAACATAGTTTACCAATTATGTTTTTAAGCGCGAAATCATCAGATATAGATAAGGTAATTGGATTGAGTACTGGAGCAGATGATTATATTGTGAAGCCGTTCAGTACAATTGAATTTATAGCAAGAGTGAAAGCTCAATTAAGAAGGTATACATATTTCAATCAAAATGCTATCCAAGTAATAGAAAAGAAGATAAACATTAGAGGTTTAGAATTAGATGAAGTGTCAAGAACAGTAATGCTATATGGAGAAACAATCAATCTTACGAAAACTGAATATGATATTTTGTACTTAATGGCAGCTGCAAAGAATCGTGTGTTTACTATTGAAGAAATATATGAGAGTGTTTGGAAAGAAAGGGCATATGAAAGTAATAATACAGTAATGGTTCATATTGCAAGATTAAGAAATAAAATTGAAGAGAATCCAAAAGAACCGGAGTTTATTCAAAATGTTTGGGGAGTAGGATATAAAATTGAAGATTAAATCATTACAAGGCATTAGAGTTAAGTTTTTTATCGCATTTATATGTAGCATCTTGTTAGCAATTGTAAGTATAATAGCGTTTCAAATGTTAATTGGAAATATATATAGTCGTGCTAATTCATTAGAAGAAAAATATTCATTTTTATATTTTATAGTTTTTTTGATTTTTACTACGACATACTTTGCATTTATGACAAAAACAATGATGAATAGATTATCTGAAATTAATAAGAACGTGAAGGAAATAAGTAATGGCAATTTGGAAATCCATATACCTATTTCAAAAAATGACGAGATTGGTGAATTAGCGACGAATGTTAATAGAATGGCGAAAAGTTTAAAAGAGGCTATCGAGAATGAAAAAAAATCACAGGAAATGAAAAATGAAATGATTAGTAATATTTCACATGATTTACGAACGCCTGTAACATCTCTAATCGGTTACGCGGATCTATTAGGCAATAGACTTCATTCAAATATAGAAGAATGCGAGCAATATGTAAGTATATTAAAGCGAAAAAGTTATGAATTAAAAAATCAAGTAGATGATTTATTAGAATACTGTCAAATAAATTATAGAGAGATCGAATTACATAAGAGTGTAGTACATATGAAAGCGTTCATTGAACAAATCATGATTGATTTTGTACCACAACTAGATGATGCCGATATGAGCTTTTGTATTAAAGGTGATAAGGAGTTACATGTGGAAATGGATGTAGCGCTTATGGTGAGGTTATTCGAAAATGTAATTAGTAATAGTATTATGTACGGGAAAGATGGAAAGGAGATTTTTATTCAAGTTTCTAAAAGAGATATGAGTGTTGAAATAGAAATTAAAAATTTGGGACAATGTATTCCGAATAAGAACCTTCCTTACGTTTTTGAGAAGTTTTATCGTGGTGAAAAATCACGTAGCTCTTATACGGGTGGAAAAGGAATGGGGCTTGCAATTGCGAAAAGTATAGCAGAGCTTCATAAAGGGGATATCACTGTGCGCAGTAACGAGAAAGAAACTGTTTTCACCATCGTTTTACCACATTATAAAGAATTGTAAGAAAGTCGTAAGTATTTCTTTTATATGTCGTAATTTTCACATCGTATCATGTAGAACAAAGATAGGAGAGTAGGGATACAACATGTGGAAGAAATACGTATTAGTAATTTTAGTAGTTTTTTTAATTACAAGTTGGAGTGTAGTTTATTTAATGGATGGTGTTATATCAGTCGTTTTTTGGTGGAGTATACAAGCGTTTAGCTTAGTATCAATCTTTATTTTGATAGCGTCAGTATTACTATTTGTGTGGAAAGGCATTTTCAGAAAGCGAATAGATAGAACACTACTCTTCATAGTTCTTTTCTCTATAATAGGGGCTTGGCCCTTAGGATGGTTCGCTAACATAGGCGGACTTGCTTACCCAGCAGATGTACAGTCTATGACTCCTAAAGTAGTCGTTCGCTTTCCTTTGAATGAACGAGCACTAGTAGGCTGGGGTGGTGATCGGTTAGAAACGAACTATCATGTTATAAAACCGAATGAACGATGGGCATATGATATTCTTATCCCGCCTGCTGAAGTGAAAAGTAGTAAGTTAGAGGAGTATGGGATATACGGTACAGATGTACTGGCACCAGTTTCTGGAACAGTTGTATCAATTAATAATGATGAAAAAGATTTAGTTCCGGGATCGGAGGGTTTTCAGTCAATGGCCGGAAATCATATTTATTTACGACTAGATGAAACAGGCACATTTTTGATTCTTGCCCATTTAAAGCAAGGGTCAATTAAAGTGAGGGAAGGACAACGTGTAAATGAAGGAGAGATTCTTGCTCAAGTCGGTAACTCAGGAAGTTCAAGTGAGCCCCATTTACATATTCATCATCAAAGGAAGGATCCATCAAAGGTAAGTATGTTTTTAGCGGAAGGACTGCCACTGTACTTTCAAACTGAAAAAGGTGCGATAATGCCGGAAAGAGGCACATATATAAGAGGTAATTAGAAGAGATTTACTTCATTAAGAAAAGGTATTCCAGTTTTTGGAATACCTTTTCTCATTACCCTACAAATGTTTGATACAGTAAGAAAATATTTAAAATGATAACAAGTACAGCAATGATCCAAGCGATAAAGGTAGTTATGCGGTGATTAACGAGTACACCCATAATTTTTTTACTACTTGTAAACATAATAAGTGGTACTAATGCAAAAGCAATACCGAATGATAAGACGACTTGGCTCATGACTAGAGCGTAAGTTGGATTTACACCTAAAGCGATAATAACTAATGGTGGAATCATTGTAATAAATCGGCGTAAGTATAACGGAATATGCATTCGAATGAATCCTTGCATGATAATGTCACCAGACATTGTACCGACTGAGGAGCTAGATAAACCTGCTGATAAAAGTCCGATTCCAAATAAAGCAGCGGATGCAGGACCGACTAAGTTGCTAAATTGATTAAAAGCAACATCAAGATCTTCAACATGCAAGCCGTTTTTAAAGAATAGTGCAGCAGCAACAATTAACATGCTTGCATTAATTGCTCCAGCGATAACCATTGCGATAATGATATCAATAAACTCAAAGCGGAAAATCTTTTTCTTTTGTTCATCATTTGTTCCGACTACTCGGCGCTGCGTTAAAGCGGAATGTAAATATATTGCATGTGGCATAACTGTCGCGCCTAAAATACCAGCTGCTAATAAGATACTATCCACGCCTTGGAATTTTGGAATAAATAGCCCTGAAAGTAAAGGGCTTAATTCCGGTTTTGCGTAGAAAACTTGTACACCAAAAGCGATAACAACGATAAAAATCATCCCTGTTATAATAGCTTCTAATGGACGGAAACCTCTGCGTTGAAATTCAAGAATAATAAATGATCCGGCAGCTGTTATTAAAGCGGCTGGTAACATTGGAATCCCGAATAATAAGTACAATCCGAGTGCCGCTCCAATAAATTCAGCTAAATCTGTCGCCATAATAACGAGCTCCCCTTGAATCCATAAACCGATGGAAACAGGTTTTGGGAAGTTTTCTCGAGCGATTTCAGGAAGGTTTCTACCTGTAGCAATTCCTAATTTAGCGGATAAAGTTTGGATTAATACAGCCATTAAATTAGAAGCAAGAATTACCCAGAGTAATAAATATCCATATTGTGATCCAGCGGCAATATTTGTCGCGAAATTGCCAGGATCAATATAAGCGACGGAAGCGATAAAAGCAGGACCTAAGAATGGTAATAGTCTTTTTAAGCCTTTCGTTTGTCCGCTTAATGCTAAATGTGCGGATTGAACAGTTGTACTTTGAGAAGGGACTTGTTCATCTTTTGATATATCTTTATTCATAGTAGTTTTCCCCTTTAAAATGTTAACTTGATGAAATTATTGTAAGTATTCTTATTGTTTATTTCAATACATTTAAATGTACTAGGTGATATTTTTATTTGAACATAAATGTTTCCTTAGTGCAAATTATATGTCTTTATACAATGAATGGTGTGATGTTATAAAAAATTGGGAGTTTATGGCATGATGACGTGGGGAAACATAATGAATTAAAGGACTAATTTTGAAATTTATGTGAACATAAAGTCGATAATACAGCATATTAATTGATGGAATTGCATTTGTATGATATATAATATATTGGGATTACAACATAACCACAGTATTTTGGTGTGTAATCTTGTTTTTTATTTTTGTTAACTTATAGAAAATAGTATAAAGAGAAGAAAATGGATTCATTTTCTTATTATATATGTTTTGATATGAACGTTAACTTATACATGATTTTAAAATTTAGATAGGTGGTAGAAATACATTGGCAACTACAAAACCATATAGAGTATTACTATATTACATGTACACAACAATTGAAAACCCAGAAGAATTTGCGGCAGAGCATTTAGAATTTTGTAATTCACTTGAGTTAAAAGGAAGAATCCTTGTAGCTAAAGAAGGTATTAACGGAACTTGTTCTGGTACTGTAGAACAAACAGAGAAATACATGGAAGCAATGAACAACGATCCACGTTTTGACGGTATCGTATTTAAAATAGATGAAGAAGAAGGGCACGCATTCAAGAAAATGCACGTACGTCCTCGTCCAGAGTTAGTTACACTTCGTCTAGAAGATGACATTAATCCACACGAAATAACTGGGAAGTATTTAGAGCCAAAAGATTTTTATGAAGCAATGAAACAAGAAGATACAGTTATCATTGATGCACGAAATGATTATGAGTTTGATTTAGGACACTTTAAAGGTGCGATTAAACCGGATATTGAATCATTCCGTGAATTACCAGACTGGATTAGAGAAAATAAAGAAACACTTGAAGGTAAAAAGATTTTAACGTACTGTACAGGTGGAATTCGTTGTGAGAAGTTTTCTGGTTGGTTAGTTCGAGAAGGATATGAAGATGTAAGTCAGCTTCATGGCGGAATTGTAACATACGGAAAAGACCCAGAAGTACAAGGTGAGCTTTGGGATGGACAATGTTACGTGTTCGATGAGCGTATCGCTGTACCAGTAAACCAAAAAGAACATGTTATTGTTGGTAAAGACCACTTTACAGGTGAACCTTGTGAGCGCTATGTAAACTGTTCAAATCCAGAATGTAACAAGAAAATTTTATGTTCTGAAGAAAACGAAGCGAAGTATTTACGTGCATGTTCTCATGAATGCCGTGTAAGCCCACGTAACCGCTACGTAATACAACATGAATTAACTGAAGAACAAGTAGCTGCTGCGTTAGAGAAGATCGAAGCAGGGAAGTAAGTGGAATTCGTGTAATAAAAAAGGGTACTCCAAACTTTATGTTGGAGTACTCTTTTTATATTGTCCGGTTCAGCTTTTGGTCGGTTTCTGTCGGCAAGTCGATATATCTGGAAAATCGCCGATATATTTTGAGTTGCGCTGATATATTTAAAAAATCGCCGATATATTTCGAGATGCGCCGATATATCCGAAAAATCGCTGATAAAAATTTCATTTACTGTAGCGCACCACGTATTTCAATGTAAAAACAACCTTCTTTACTTCGTATCATCTTTCTCTCTCACAGCAGACAACACTGTTTGTTTTACCCATGCTTTTCTTCTTCTATGCTGTACACCCCATTGATATAACCCTTGCGCACCTAAAATAAGTGAAATGACGATGCCGCTAATTGCTATTAAAAGTGCGAAAAATTCAAGTGGCGACGATATTTTGTTTGAGTCGGTGTTTCTTAAAAGGTCAATCATAGTAAATCCTAACATTTGGCCCACTACAGAATAGAGCGTTAAAATTAATAATAAAAGGCTATCTTTTTTAGAGGCAACATTTTCTTGATATTTAAACAAACTATCAAGATTTTGTTTCGCGTTCGAGTATAGAACCTCAATATTAAAAAGTTTTCTTAAGCGGAAGAAAATATCTTCACTTTGTGATTGGGATACTAATTCTAAAGAAAAATAATTAGCAGTGAACGAATTGATTGAATAAATTAATTTCTCTATTTCATTAGTATCTTGTTCAATATTTAGCTCAGCATAGGCGTTTGCCATTTTTAATAAAACAATTTTATGGAATAGATTTAATAATAAAGCGTAATAAAATTCTCCGTACATTTGACTCGCAAGTTTAGCTATTGCATCGTCAGCTTCGTTTGTAATACATGTAAAAATATGTTCTTCCATTATGAAATAGCGATTGGGTGCCCATCTCTGGTAAGCGTGCAGCTTTAAATAATTATGAATATAAGGAAGGTTATTTGCACTTACATAAGCCTTGCCATCACTTGTTAATCCGGAAAGACTGGAAGTGCGATACACATCCACTTCATTTAGTTCTATATCTACTTTTATAGATAATAAAGTTTGAACGTACATTCTTTGGTCTTCAAAGAAAGGAAAGGTTTGAAAGTAAGAGCTTCTTAATCTCTTCTTCTCAAAGAAATCTGTTACGCCATGAAATAAATAACCAAAAATGAATCTTTCCACTTGGGAATACTTTTTTCCGTTACATTCAATACAAATAGTCTCAGTTGTATCATTTTTAGTTTCAAGTACACGGAAGCGAGCGGCGAATTCGATTGCTTCAGATAAAGTCATGTTTGGAGCAGTATTTACTTCTGTTCGAATTGTTAAGAAGCCAAGCTCATAAGGGCAAAGTGTTACATCAATAGAGTGTATCTTGAATGGAATTGAAATAAGGTTTGTTGTTAAATGTCCAGTTAAGTTAAGGTCCTTTGAATAACGTTGCAATCCTTTTTGATGCTCTGAATGAGGAAATAGAATTTTATTTGTAAATGAAAGATAGTATGCTTCCATATTTTGATGTGAAACTTGAAACTTTCCGTAGTATGTATTTTCATTTTCAAGATGGTCGAGTCGAAAAGGGCGAAAATCATTTTTTTGTAAGAAAGGGAACATATTTTGTTCGTACCCAGTTTTAAAAGAAAACGGGAATATAAATTGAAATATAGCTGTTGTTACATCTTTTTCTTCGATTGTTTGTATTGCCTCCATTTACATTGTTTCCTTTCCGTATATGCTATAAAAACAACATGCCCAAATTTATTTGAAAATAACCACTGTTTTATACTTGAGTAAGAATGAAAATTCAGCTTATTTAGCAGGGGACATGTATAATGTTATGTATACGAAAAGTTATAAATTTTTATTTTGAAAAGGGGGATGTAGTATGCGGATTTTAGTATTAGGAGCTGGTGGAGTCGGAGGTTTTTTTGGTGGCCGATTAGTTGAAAAGGGAGAAGATGTTACGTTTCTTGTTCGTAGTAAAAGGAAAAAACAATTGGAGGAAAGAGGGCTTGTAATTCGCAGTGTTAACGGGGATTTTTCCTTCCAACCGAAATTAATAACGAAAGAAGATAGAACTTCTCCATTTGATGTCATTTTATTTTCAACAAAAGCGTACCACTTAAACGAGGCAATTCAAGATTTGAAGCCGTTTGTAGGTGAAAATACTGTAATCATTCCATTGTTAAATGGTATCGCTCATTTATCACAATTACAAAAAGAATTCGGCGAGGAAAAAGTAATTGGCGGTTTATGCTTTATCGAGACGACGTTAAACGATCAAGGAGAAATTGTACAAACTAGCGCTGCCAACAGACTTGTGTATGGAGAAATTAAGTCTCAAGATTCAGAGAGAATAAAGCATATTTCTAAAGCATTTGCAGATACGAAATCTAGTTTTGTTTTAAGTGAAAGTATTACGCAAGATATGTGGCATAAATATTTATTTATTACTGTAATGTCAGGTGTGACAACATTAATGCGTGCACCAATAGGACCAATCCGTGAAAGCGAAGGTGGACGTGATTTTATACGAAGCTTATTTGAAGAATGCATGCAAATTATGAGATGTATTGGGGCACCAGTTAAGGCTGAGATTGCCAAGGAACATATGAAAACAATTGATAAAATATCATATGATATGAAGTCATCGATGCAGCGGGATATGGAAAAAGGTTCGTCTATTGAAGGGCAGCACTTACAAGGATATTTACTAGATGTAGCAGAACAATTTTCTATAGAAGCACCATTATTAGGAGCAGTATATCAAAATTTGAAAGTGTATGAAGAAATGACCTTAAACAGATTAGCAATAGAATTGGATGTATGAAAAAATAAAAAAGAAAGCAATATATAAGTGTATTGCTTTCTTTTTTTATGACAAATTATTTATTTCTTTTCGTTCTATCTGTCAAATTTATTTCCTGTTCACGTTTACCGTATAATTGATTAATCTCATTTGCTAACGCATCTAAATAGGAATCGGAAAAAATAGGCTTCTTTTCTTTAGACATATGGGTCTCCTTTATCGATTTTTTAGTATTCATTATGTATATTTACTGGCGGATTATGCGCAATCATTTTAAATTTTTTCTTTTTCAAAATTTTTGTTTACATTTTGAAAATAAAGGAGTATTATAATCCACAGTTTCAATTTTCTAAATCGCTGAAACCGCATGGTGCGGGGGACCCGTTCTTATGGATTAATACTTAATCCAATGGGGTGAATCCTTGAAAAAGGTAGGGCTACTCATAGGCCCGAATCCGACAGCTAACCTCGTAAGCGTTATATTGAGAAGGAAGGTGGAGCTTGTGCGACAAAAAATATAATGTCTACAAGTCTATTTCGTTATGGCTTGTAGACATTTTTTGTTTTCTGAAGAAATAGTTTATCCGCTGTAACTAGCAGAAAAGTTCGTACAAAATTATTGGAGAGTGGACAGCAGTGGTTTCATCTATTAAAAGATTTTTAATTGGAAGACCGTTAAAATCAACTGAGCTTGGAGAACAAAAGCTCAATAAAACGAAGGCGTTAGCAATTTTGTCTTCTGACGCTTTATCATCGGTTGCTTACGGTCCAGAGCAAATATTAATTGCTTTAGCAGGTCTTGGAGCAATCGCTTATTGGTATTCTATTCCGATAGCTGTTGGGGTATTAGTATTATTGACAGCCCTTATTTTATCTTATCGCCAAATTATTTTTGCTTATCCGCATGGCGGGGGCGCATATGTTGTATCAAAAGAAAATTTAGGAATGAATCCAGGCTTAATTGCTGGAGGATCTTTATTGGTCGATTATATTTTAACAGTTGCGGTAAGTGTGTCTGCAGGTACAGATGCGCTAACATCTGCTTTTCCTAGTTTACATGCACATAATGTAATCATTGCGATTATATTTGTTATATTTATTACTATTTTAAATTTAAGAGGGGTAACGGAATCAGCTTCCGTTTTAGCATATCCTGTTTATTTATTCGTTTTAGCACTATTTATATTAATTGGTGTAGGGATATATAATATTTTAACGGGACACGTTTCACCGACTTTACACACGCCAATTGGAACGCCGGTTGCAGGAATTAGTTTGTTTTTACTGTTACGAGCATTTGCATCGGGTAGTTCGGCTTTAACAGGTGTAGAGGCAATCTCTAACGCAATTCCAAACTTTAAGGATCCTGCACCTAACAATGCAGCGAAAACATTGCTTGCAATGGGAGCATTACTTGCAGTGTTATTTTCAGGGATTGTTTTCTTAGCTTATTATTACGGAATTACTCCAAGTAAAGAAGTAACAGTTGTTTCTCAAATTGCTGAACAAACATTTGGACGTAATTTCATGTACTATTTCATACAAGGTACAACAGCTTTAATATTAATCCTCGCTGCTAACACAGGATATTCTGCATTTCCGCTATTAGCAGTTAACCTTGCAAAAGATAAGTTTATACCGAGAATGTTTACGATTAGAGGAGACCGCCTAGGTTACTCAAACGGTATTATTATACTTGGAATCGCATCGATTATTTTAATTGTAGCTTTCCAAGGGCAAACAGAACATTTAATTCCGTTATATGCAGTAGGTGTATTTATTCCATTTACACTTTCTCAAACTGGAATGGTATTAAAATGGCTTCGTGAAAAACCTGAAGGATGGGCTTTGAGATTAACGGTTAATTTAATTGGTGCAGTTATTAGTTTTATCGTAATGAGCATGTTCTTTTTAACTAAATTTGCACAAGTTTGGTCAATCCTTATTTTCTTACCGGTCATTATCTTCTTGTTCCACCGAATTAAGAAGCATTACGATGCGGTAGGAGACCAATTAAGTTTAAAAACTTGTGAACGGATTGTTCCAATTGAAGGAAATGTAATTGTCGTTCCTGTAGCTGGTATGACACATGTAGTAGAAAATTCATTGAACTATGCGAAGTCTCTTTCTGCAGATCAAGTAATCGCGGTATATGTTGCTTTTGACAGAGAAGAGGAAAAGAAATTTGAAGAGAAATGGAAGAAGTGGCAACCTGAAGTAAGGCTTGTTACATTACATTCTCATTATAGAAGTATTATTCAGCCACTAACAAAGTTTATTGATACAGTACAGTATAAAGCGAGTGAATCAAATTACCGAGTTACGGTCGTTATACCACAGTTTATTCCGAAAAAAGGTTGGCATAACATTCTTCATAATCAATCTAGTTTACTCATTCGTGCTTATTTACTCTATAAAAGAAATGTTGTTATTACGACAGTTCCATATCATTTGAAAAAGTAAGAAGGTTTTTTAAGGATAGCTTTACGAAAGTGAAGCTATCCTTTTTGTGTATACGCTATGCATAATTGCATATGAGCCTAAAAGATATATTAATATAATTTTTATATCTGTTAGTAAATAGAGGTTTTTGTTGTGATATATGGATATTTCAATTGGAAAAGTGAAGTGGATTATATTTTGAAATAAGGACATGAAAGCTTGAAAATAAAGGGAATGAAAATACTTCTTTACGATAGATAAATAGCTGTGTTTAAATGACCTTACAGTACAAAACTTATATGAAAACAAAACGGAATTTCATATTTACGTACGTTGTTTAGTTTAAAATGAATAATATTTTTATGTAATATATTCACTGTGTGAATGTGGAAATGGCTATAAAATAGAAATTTTATACAATGTTATTCATACTAATCACATATGAAATGTTTTATAACAATAAGTAAGTACTATAGCAATAAAAGTTGAGAGAGGTGGTTCATACATGGATCGCGGTGAGAACGTTCTCTATTTTAACCATCTCAAATTATGTGCAAGAAAATAGAATAATAAAATGCGATAGTAATAGTTGCTAATACATAGGAGGAGTTAAAGTGAAAAAGACTTTAATTACAGGGTTATTGGTTACAGCAGTATCTACGAGTTGTTTTATTCCTGTAAGCGCTTACGTTGAGGAGGGGCAAACAGAAGTGAAAACAGTATATGCACAAAATGTAATTGCTCCAAATACATTATCCAATTCAATTAGAATGTTAGGATCACAGTCACCACTTATACAAGCATATGGACTAGTTATTTTACAACAGCCAGATATTAAGGTGAATGCGATGAGTAGTTTGACGAATCATCAAAAGTTTGCAAAGGCAAATGTAAGAGAGTGGATTGATGAATATAATCCGAAGCTAATTGACTTAAATCAAGAGATGATGAGATATAGTACTAGATTTAATAGTTATTATAGTAAGCTCTATGAACTAGCAGGAAACATAAATGAAGATGAACAGTCAAAAGCAGATTTTACAAGTGCATATGGAAAATTACAATTGCAAGTACAAAGCATCCAAGAGAGTATGGAGCAAGATTTATTAGAGTTAAATCGATTTAAAACGGTATTAGACAAAGATAGTAGCAACTTATCAATTAAAGCTGATGAAGCAATAAAAACACTGCAAGGATCAAGTGGAGATATTGTGAAATTAAGAGAAGATATTAAAAGAATTCAAGGGGAAATTCAAGCTGAATTAACGACTATTTTGAATAGACCTCAAGAAATTATTAAAGGTTCTATTAATATCGGTAAACAAGTATTTACAATTACAAATCAAACTGCACAAACGAAAACAATTGATTTTGTTTCTATCGGTACTTTAAGTAATGAAATTGTAAATGCTGCCGATAGTCAAACGAGGGAAGCGGCTCTTCGTATACAGCAAAAGCAAAAAGAGCTACTACCACTTATTCAAAAATTATCACAAACTGAAGCCGAGGCGACACAAATTACATTCGTTGAAGATCAAGTAAGTAGCTTTACAGAATTAATTGATCGTCAAATTACAACTTTAGAAACGTTATTAACGGATTGGAAAGTTTTAAACAACAATATGATCCAAATTCAAAAGAATGTTGAAGAAGGCACGTATACAGACAGTAGTTTACTTCAAAAACATTTCAATCAAATTAAAAAAGTTAGTGATGAAATGAATAAACAAACGAATCAATTTGAAGATTACGTTACAAACGTTGAAGTACATTAAAAATAAGTAACGATATAGGGAGAGAAGAAAAATGACAAAAAAACCTTATAAAGTAATGGCTCTATCAGCACTTATGGCAGTATTTGCAGCAGGAAATATTATGCCGGCCCATACGTATGCAGCTGAAAGTACAGTGAAACAAGCTCCAGTTCATGCGGTAGCAAAAGCTTATAATGATTATGAAGAATACTCATTAGGACCAGAAGGCTTAAAAGATGCAATGGAAAGAACAGGTTCAAATGCTTTAGTAATGGACCTGTACGCTTTAACAATTATTAAACAAGGTAATGTTAATTTTGGTAATGTATCGTCTGTTGATGCGGCTTTAAAAGGAAAGGTGATTCAGCATCAAGATACAGCGAGAGGAAATGCGAAGCAATGGTTAGATGTATTAAAGCCACAGCTTATTTCAACGAATCAAAATATTATTAATTACAATACGAAATTCCAAAACTATTATGATACTTTAGTTGCTGCGGTTGATGCAAAAGATAAAGCAACGCTTACGAAAGGTTTAACCAGATTATCAAGTAGTATTAATGAAAATAAAGCACAAGTAGACCAATTAGTAGAAGACTTGAAGAAATTCCGAAATAAAATGACTTCGGATACGCAAAACTTCAAGGGTGATGCAAATCAAATTACATCTATTTTAGCTAGTCAAGACGCTGGAATCCCGCTTCTGCAAAATCAAATTACAACGTACAATGAAGCGATTAGTAAATATAATGCAATTATTATCGGTTCATCTGTTGCGACAGCTTTAGGGCCAATTGCAATTATCGGTGGTGCAGTAGTTATTGCTACGGGAGCAGGAACGCCGCTAGGAGTCGCATTAATTGCAGGAGGCGCAGCGGCTGTAGGCGGTGGTACAGCTGGTATCGTATTAGCGAAGAAAGAGCTTGATAATGCACAGGCTGAAATTCAAAAAATAACAGGACAAGTTACAACTGCTCAATTAGAAGTATCGGGATTAACGAACATTAAAACACAAACTGAGTATTTAACAAATACAATTGATACTGCAATTACAGCGTTGCAAAACATTTCAAATCAATGGTATACAATGGGATCAAAATACAATTCATTACTTCAAAATGTAGATGCAATTAGTCCAAACGATCTTGTTTTCATAAAAGAAGATTTAAACATTGCAAAAGATAGCTGGAAAAACATTAAAGACTATGCAGAAAAGATTTATGCTGAAGATATTAAAGTAGTAGATACGAAAAAAGCATAATAACAATTAAACTGTTATAGCATTACGTATAGATAAGAGATTTTTAAATAATAGAGAGCTCCTGTTCAGTAGTGAGCAGGAGCTTTTTATATCCTTATAAAGAAAATAGGTGAAAAGTATGCAGAAAAGATTTTACAAAAAATGTCTTTTAACGTTAATGATTGCTGGAGTAGCAACGAGTAATGCATTTCCGTTACATCCTTTTGCAGCAGAACAAAATGTAAAGGTGTTACAAGAAAATGCCAAAAATTATTCTCTCGGACCAGCAGGATTCCAAGATGTAATGGCACAAACGACATCGAGCATATTCGCAATGGATTCATATGCAAAATTAATTCAAAATCAACAAGAGACTGATTTGAGCAAAATAAGTTCGATTAATGGTGAGTTTAAAGGGAATATGATTCAGCATCAAAGAGATGCAAAAATTAATGCGGCGTATTGGTTAAATAGTATGAAGCCTCAAATTATGAAAACGGATCAAAATATAATTGATTACAATAATACTTTTCAAGCGTATTATAGTGACATGCTAGTAGCGATTGATCAAAAGGATAGCGGAAAATTAAAAGCGGATTTAGAAAAGTTGTATGCCGATATTGTAAAGAATCAAAATGAGGTAGATGTATTACTAAGTAATTTGAAAGCTTTTCGCGATAGAATGGCGAAAGACACAAATAGTTTTAAAGAGGATACAAATCAATTAACAGCAATTTTAGCAAGTACGAATGCGGGCATCCCGGCTCTAGAGCAACAAATCAATACATATAACGATTCGATTAAAAAGAGTAATGATATGGTTATTGCTGGTGGTGTACTTTGTGTAGCGTTAATAACATGTCTTGCTGGTGGACCGATGATTACGATTGCTAAAAAAGATATCGCAAATGCAGAACGAGAAATAGCAAATTTAAAGGATAGAATTTCTGGAGCGCAAGCAGAAGTCGTAATTTTGACAGATGTGAAAAATAAAACAACAAATATGACTGAAACAATTGATGCAGCAATTACAGCACTACAAAACATATCAAATCAATGGTATACAGTAGGTGCAAAATATAATAATTTACTACAAAACGTAAAAGGAATTAGTCCTGAAGAGTTTGCATTTATAAAAGAAGATTTACATACAGCAAAAGATAGCTGGAAAGATGTAAAAGATTATACAGAAAAATTACATGAAGGCGTGGCGAAGTAAACAGTGGACTAGTTCCTCTGTTTATTTTTTATCTCGTTTTTAGTGAGAGTTGGACTTGTAATTTGATAAATAAATTTTCCATGTGTTTTATCAATGTAGCTTTTGGATAATGTTTAGTCAAATTGATACTAATAACCTAGATATACTTCTGATCAAGCTTTTTATATGTAATGTTTTAATGAAAAAAGCTATACTGTAATCAAAACTAAAAAGTGGAAAGGAAACACCAGAACATGGAAAATTATTTATTATTTATCCTTACAGCAATGCTAATCATAATGATGCCTGGTCCCGGTTTTGCACTAGTTACAAAAAATACTATCTCACATGGTAAAAACGGTGGGATAAAGACCGTTTTAGGAACGGTATCTGGAATGATGATTCATACAATAATGGCTACGTTAGGACTCTCTGCTATCCTAATGAAATTTGCTATGTTATTTACATTTATAAAATATGCTGGGGCTTTTTATTTAATTTACTTAGCTGTAAAGTCAATTAAAAGTGCTTTTTCTAAAAAAGAAGATATGTCAGTTTCAGTGGAAATGAACTCTAGGGATATTGGGACTATTAAAAGTTTTAGACAAGGATTTACAACGGCAATCTTAAACCCAAAAACGGCTGTATTTTTCCTAAGTTTTCTCCCCCAATTTATTGTGAGTAATCAAAGTCATTTCTTCCAATTTCTTTTATTAGGGCTCACATTTACCACTTTGACAGCAATATGGTATTTACTTTATATCGCACTCATACGTCAATTAAGAACTTTTTTAAGAAAAGAACGAGTGAACCGTACAATTGAGGGTATTACGGGCGCAGTATTATTAATATTTGGAGTTAGGTTGTTTTTCCAAAAATAAATATGTAAATGAAATGAGAGATAAATAATGGTAGTTATTCTTCGTTTCATTTATTCTAAAGCTACAATTTTATAGTTGATTTCACACCTTCATACTAATGTTATATACATATCTAACTTGATCTTCAAAAATGAGTTCCTTAATCATCTGGCGCATTTGCTGTATAAGAAAAAATCAAGGTAGTTTAGATAATTTAAACAAAATTGATACTTCATTTTTTTCTTAACTAAGCAATTTCATTTTTAGGTATTATAACTTAAGGGCTGTGGAACAAATTTTTCTTCAACTACTAACCAGCTAATAAAATCTTGGATATTTTTCAAAAATGTTTACTGTAATGGAATAAAAGGAGAGCATATATTAGTCATGGTAATATATGCTTTCCTTTATTTTATTGGCTTCTATAACTTAAATATTGATAACGTTACGATAGGGGCTCATTGCCATAAAACTGAAATTTCGTTTTGGAGTAATTTTATAACACCTAGGAACAAAAAAATGTACATTTTATGCTGAAGATACTGAGCTTCTTATCTCAGGGTATTTGCTTTTCTTAGTTTGATTGTGATGTCGTGAGAAAATAGACCCAAATAAAAATTTATATAACGCTTTCGAATAAGTACAATCTTTATAATAGAACCATATATACAATATGAACGTATACAATAAATATAATTAAAGGAGAATAGAACTTGATAAAACATATACTCAGTTTCATTCTTGGAATAATTGTTATATTAAGTGGCTCTTTTTGGGTTATTCCTCATAGCCTTGAAGCAATTGACAGTAATGTAAGCAATATTGCTCGCAACAAAAAGTATTTTAGCAATCTATATGACTATGATATTAAACTTTGGATGATTGCAACCCTTATATTTATCGTTTTTTGTGCAATAACTGTTTTTATATTAAAGTTACCTAATTATAAGAAGAAAAGTACTCATATAAAAAAATATAGGCATACAAATCAGCCGAAAAAAGCAAAGAAAAGGCGTCGTAAATAATTGTTTTTTATAAAACAATATACATATTTTAATTTGGACAACATAGGGGTAGCATCATATGTCCATCAAGCTAAAAAAAGCAAATAACCCAAAACAAAAAAATGTAGATTTTTTTGTTTTGGTGCATAATAAAATTCTTTAGTTGATGGCTGTGTAGCACTATTCCTTCTATAAAGATAACCAAGATTTAGAAATCATATTTTCAGTAGAAAAAAGCGATTCTAAATAGTGAATTCACAATTATAAGGAGGAATTTAATTATGACAGTAATTACAAAGCTTAAGCAAACTATTTCTGGATTAAAAAGTGCTCAAGCATGTTTAGAAGGATTCGTTCTTGATACTGACAATCAGCAAGCAAAACAACTGTATCAAAATGCAGCTCAGCAAGCGCAGACAATTATTGATTCTTTAGAACCACGTGTTCAGGAGATTCAACAAGATGAGCCTCAGTATAATCAATAAAACGCAGTCATCTTTAGATTTTTTGCAGAGGTCTTATCATAGTTAGATTTATATATCTGGGGTTCTGCCGTAAATCCATCAAGTTAAGAAATCGGTTGTTCCTCAAAATGAAAAAACCGAGCTAAATTCTCATAAATAACTGTAAAATAATAAAATTGTCGTTTTGGTGACACTTCAAAATATTTGCTTGATGGATATGTGGTGCTACTCCCTTATAAACAAAAGAAATCCCTCTAAACTAATTAGAAGGGTTTCCTTTTTGTTCAGCTTAGATACATTCTATGTAGAATCATTGAGATACACTAATTCACCACAATTTATGCTATTTTCAAATACTCCAAAATAAACTTCCGAACATTAGTTGACATTCAAATCCTCATAAACATTGGGCTTATCCTAATTCCCCTAATATCCTTAAAATTAGGAAGAAAAGTATACATTTAAAATATGATAAAGTGAAACTGTAATCAGTGGGGGATTTAATCATCCCCCACTGATTATTAGCCTTCACCAATTGGGATTTTACGGACAGTTTACCTCCCACCTAACTCCTTTGTTTTTACAAATAATACTCAAACATTTTTGCAACCTTTTCTTTCATTTTTTCTTTTATAGATAATTGATTGACGTCAGAGGATGTTACTCGCTTTGAATTTTGTAAGTCTACATTAATGACTGGCTTTATTTTAGAAATATAGTCAGGGTCATGGATATAACAGTTCATTTCTTCATTTAAATGAAACGAGCGCGAATCAAAATTCACGGTCCCAACCATCAATACGTTTTCATCAATCAAGAATGCTTTACCGTGTAACACTCCCTTTTTATAACCATATACTTCCATTCCTTGTTTTAATGCTTTTCGGATATATGGGTACGCTGCTTCTTTAACTAAAAGTGCATCCGAATGAGGTGAGAACAGAATTTTGATACGAACTCCCCTCTTTCTTGCATCTACTAATGCGTTCCAAATAGTTTTGTCTTTGGGTATAAAATAAGGTGTTACTATAATGATGGACTCTTTTGCTTGTTGAAACAGCCCTGCATAATCTTGCCCAAGTTTTTCTCCGCTGTAATATGCAGTAAATTGATGCGAGGTTGTTCCCTTTTCCTTTGTCGCACTGTGTATCGGAATCGGTTTCTCTGAGTTTTTCTTCCAATCTAAAACAAATTGGTGTTCTAGATCTTGAACTCCTTCTCCTCGTATTTGAAGGTGATAATCTCTCCAGTGACCTAGTTTTGCTTTTTCTCCCAAATACTTCTTGCCAATATTAAATCCGCCAATGTACCCAATCCTTCCATCAATAGCTGAAATACGACGATGATTTCGATGATCCAAAGAAGCGAAAAGATAAGGAAAAGCAGGCTTATTGTAATACGTAAAATGCACTCCTTTTTTTACTAATAATTCTCTTTCCTTTTTCTTTAGTAAAATTCCTCCTAGCCTATCTACTGCATAGTATACTTCTACACCTTCCTGACTTTTTTGCCTCAACAAATCTAGAAACTGATGACTTACTTTATCATCAGCAATAGAGAAGAAGCTAATATACACGTAATGTTTTGCTTGCTTTATATCTGAGAATAATTGATTGTTTAACTGTTTCCCATCTGTATACATAGTAATATCACTTTGACGAATAGGGTATTGGCTAGGCTGTTGGGCAAATCTCCCACTTTTTTCAGCTACTGTTCTGTCGATTTCACCCCAAACAAACAAAACTAAACATACACCGATAAATACAAAGAGGAGCAATCGGAAAATTATGCCTATCTTTTTCAGCATATCTAATCTCCTTTATATACCATTGTTTTTTTCTGTTAGTTTTTGTTGTCGGGACAAAATTATTCCTTAGCCATCCATGAAGCTAGTCTTTACCATAGAACATGCTAGTGATTTCATCCAAGTGATTCAGACATATCTATTATTTTCGTTATTTTACTGCTTTTTGATGATTCATATATATATTTTATAGCTTTTAAAAACTCTGTAAGTGTTTTGTAATATTTATGAGAGGCTTTTTTAACAGTTATGAGAGAGAAAAGAAAGATTTGTTATATATGATGAAATTAATCTTACTAGTAGGTGCTCTAATTGACCTAGAAATCAAGGAGGAAAAATAACAATGAAACAATTGAAGCCAGCAATTAGTGTATTAGGTAGTGTATCGATGGCACTGACTTTAGCATCTCCTGCTTTAGCAGATGTAAAACAACCGAATCCAGGAGGTACAGTTGAAATATTCAAAGAGAATGCAAATGCAAAAAAAGAAGATAAGAATTTCACGCTCGGATCTGATGGGGAGATAGGTTCGCTCATTACACAAAACATTGAAATGGCAAACAATGATTGGGACAAAGATGGTATTTCTAACGACTTAGAGATTAATGGTTATAAAATTGAATTCAATTCACAAACTGGAAAAAATGAAGCGAAAGCATGGGATCCTGAGAAGGATAAAGGGAAACCAAAATTTATATCGAATCCTATGAATGCAAATACCGATGGTGATCCTTTTACTGATATGTATGAGGTTGAGAATTATAACAACGATTCTGATACTAATTTCAATCCGATAGTTGCCAACATACCTAATTTGCAAATTGGTGTCAAACGAATTGAAGTAATTCCTATTGCAACCATTACGGATAATAATGGCGGATCAGTTAGCAGAGGATGGGAAAAAAGTGTATCTACACAACATTCATTTAATGTAGGTTTAAGTGGTTCAGGTGGTGTAGAAGGCTCAGCAGCCGGCCCTGTTCCTTCCGGAAGTGTTTCAGCAAATGTGGGATATGGATATTCAAAAACAACTACGGAAACGGAGAGTTATACAAATAATTTTGATTGGTCTACTGCAACAACTGTGGATACAGCGAACGCAGCAAAATTACGTGTACATTTGGAATATAAGAATGTAGGAACAGCATCCGCTGAAAATGTTTCCCCACATTTTAATATTCGTTTAGGAAACAAAATTATTAATACTGTAAAGGCAACACAAGATCGTTATAAAGCAAACTATTTAAGTACAGAAAAAGGTGGACGGAATAAAACAGAAGTAGTAATTGACAGTTTAGAAGGACAAGCAGATGCAAATATTGTCTTATCTTTGGATGAATTAAAAGCTGTTGAACAAGGGGAACTTCTTTCGATTGAAGTTTTACCTACAAGTACAATGGATTTATCTATTGAAAAAGGTGAAGAAATTATGCATTTGGGGGATTCAGGGAGATATGAGTCTAGAGTGAATGCAGCTACTGAACAATTAGAAACAGATATAGGAAATATACCAAAGTTTAGGGTATATACTCCTAAAGACAAATCCCTTGCTGATAAGCCAGTGTTATCCTATAACGAAGTCTTTCAACATGTAAATATAGATACGAAAAAAGTATATCATATTGTAAACAAGGCTAAAAATACTAATAACGTATCAGTGGTTTCAGCTAATAATGGAACTGATGCATTAAACGATTTAAAAGCGGGACAGGGAGATCGCGGTTATTTACATAAAGACTCTGTACACGGTGCTTTTGCAAAACTTCAGCAACCAACATTAGTAGAAGGTAGTTATGATTCTGTGACTCAAAAGATTAGGGCAACAATTTTACCTGGTTTATTTGGAGTTAGTAAAGAGATTCCTACTACGTATAACAAGAAATGGTATGCTCCGTCACAAACAGTAACACTAGTTAAACGTGAGAATGGATTTACATATGAGTCTAGAGAAAATATACACCCTATTAAATCTGAAATTGCTGCGCACCGAAAAGTTACATTTGAAATCAATGACGCACACAATTTAACGCCTATACAAAAGATTGATACTGAAATTAAAGCTAATAAAGAATTTGAAGATTATGTAGTAGATAATTCAGGTGAATTTGTTACAGAAGGAGTTCCTTATACTGTGGCCTCATATGGAAATACAGCTTATTGGGGAAGTCATCATGCCGGGAATAAATGGGAGTATCTTTGGTCTGAAAAATCTAGCGATGAAAAAGTGAATGTAATTATTGAAAGAGTAGGTCAACCTAAACCTGGAAAGCCAATTAAAAAGGATGAAGAGGTATTAATTAAATTTCAAAATCCTATTTATTCAGATTATGCATATTTAAAACTTCAAGATAGTTATATCCATTTAGATCAAAAACAGAACGCAAGTACTTTTAAATTTAATCATGCATATCCAAAGAATTTCACTGGACACCATAAGCAATGGAACATACTATCTAATGGAAACAAGTTAAAGGTAGGATATTTAATCGATTATATGAAATATGGTAATGGAGAGAATGGGACTGATACTATAGCATGGAATCTATCAAGAGTTCAGTAATAGGTAGTAATGCTGTTGCTAAGTTTGGAAAGAGAAACGGAAATGAATTGAATCCGAAAAGTTAAATACAATAATTTAGGTTACTAATAAGGAATGAGTTCGATGTTAAATCGGACTCATTTCTTTTAATTTATATAATTTAGTAACTACTATTTTAAATACTTATCTAGTCATATAAGTAATCAAATGTTAAAATTACTATCTGTATTACATGATATATTTTCTGAATTTTCATTCGTTTAGAGGCTGAAATGTGGAATTTTGATTTATTTATGTAATTAGTTTCTATATCTTTACCTATAAAGATATTTTTATTGGATAATAGAAAAAAATTTTGTGTTATTGGTGAAAAAGAAGTGAGGATAGTATATGAAGAAAAGAATTTTAATTGTAGAAGATGAAGAAAATATTAGAGAAGTATGCAAACGGTATTTAGAAAGAGAAGAATATGAAGTTTATACCGCTGTAAATGGTAAAGAAGGTTGGGATTTATTTCTTACACATCAACCAGATTTAATTATATTAGATTTAATGATGCCAAAAAAAGATGGATGGGAATTATGCGAGGAAATTCGTCAACAGTCAAATGTCCCTATTATTATGTTAACTGCTAAGGGAGAGGAAAGGGATCGAATTTTAGGCTTAACAATGGGGGCAGATGATTATTTAACCAAGCCATTTTCCCCTCGTGAATTAGTATTAAGGGTTCAAATTATACTAAGAAGAGGAAGTCATGTACCAATACAAGCGAAAGAATCCCTGTTGGAAGTAATAGAGTTTCCAGATTTAAAAATATATCCAAAGACAAGATATGTACTTGTTTGTGATAAGGAAGTGGAGTTAACGGTGAAAGAGTTTGAGGTACTTTATCTCATGGCAAAGCATCCAAAACAAGTATTTTCTCGCTCGCAGCTTCTTGAATTAATTTGGGATTTTGGACATGAAGGGGCATCAAACACAGTTACCGTATTAGTGAGTCGTTTACGTGAAAAGCTCGAGAAGCATACGATAAAGAATCGTTGGATTCATACGGTTTGGGGTATAGGATATCGCTTTGAGCCAAATGGAGGAAATGAAACATGAGATTACGTATTCAATTGTTACTCATGAATCTATTAAGTACCAGTATTATGGTAATTGCTATATGGTATAGTGAGACCAAAATGTTACTTGAACCGGAACAAACGCGGTTATTAACAGTAATTGCATTTGTGGCATTCATTATTTCAACGGTTATTTATTGGTTAATGACACGTCCTATCATGAGATCTATACAAAATTTAATAAAATTGACGAAACAATTTAGTGATAGACACTTTGAAACAATGTATATAATTGGGCAAGAACCACGTGAGTTTAAAGAATTAGCAACAGCCTTTCAACAGATGGCAAAAAAATTAGAAGAAGGGTTTACTAAGTTAGAGGAGCAGGAAAACTCTCGTAAGGAGCTAATTACCAATATCTCACACGACTTACGAACACCTATGGCTAGCATGCAAATGATGATAGAAGCATTACAAGATAACCTGATTGAAGATTCTGAAATGAAAAAGCAATACTTAGCAACGGTTTTAAAAGAAATAGAAAGATTAAATGGATTAATTAACGACTTATTTGATCTTTCAAAGTTAGAGTTTGAGCAAGTAGATTTTCACCCAATTTTCACACATTTAGATAAAGTTCTATTAGATGTATTAGAGTCACATTCTGTCTTATTAGGAGACAAACAAATCCATGTGCAATTGGATGTCCCTGATACATTACCTCGACTTTTGATTATGCCTTGTAAAATAGAAAGGGTCATAGGTAATTTATTACATAATGCAATTCGATATTCTCCTATCTCTGGAACAATTGAGTTGACTGTAGTGGAAAATAAACTAACTCAAAAGGTCCAATTCACTTTGCGGGATGAAGGAATAGGAATTTCTCCAAATGATCAATTACGTGTATTTGAACGTTTTTTTAGAACAGACCGATCAAGAAGTTCACAATCTGGAGGTTCCGGACTTGGATTAGCCATTGCAAAATCATTAATTGAAATGCACAAAGGGGAAATTGGTGTAAGGAATCGCGCAGATGGTAAGCAGGGAAGTGAATTTTGGTTCACTCTTCCCATCACATCCGAAAAAAATAAGACAGCTGAAAGACTTTTGTAACATTTACGTTAGAAAAATGAAAGACCTTCTTGTTAATATACTACTACACAGTATGTTACAGGAGGCTTTTTACTTTATGAAAAGAAAATATGTATGGCTTATAGGTGGTTTGATAATTGTATTGGGGATTTTATGGTCATTGTTCCGACCAGAGAAATTATTTATTGATAAGCACGTAAATGAATCATTGCCACAAGCAGAGATACAATCAACTGAAATAAAGCAACAAAGTGATCGAGTAATAAGGGAAGGTCAGTTTCAAAACGGTGTCCATGAAACAGCCGGAACGGCAAAAATTCACCAATTAGCGGATGGAAAACGTGTTTTACGACTTTCTAATTTTGCAACATCTAATGGGCCAGATGTACGAGTTGTATTAGTTCCTACAAATCGTTTGAAAAATAATGAAGACGTGAAAAACTATAAGTATATTGAATTAGGAAAATTAAAGGGAAATAAAGGAGACCAAAACTACGAAATTCCTGAAGGGATAGATGTAAATGAATATGGTTCGGTTTCTGTTTGGTGTAAAAGATTTAATGAAAACTTTGGTGCGGTTTATTTTAATAATTAAATATGAACTTAAAATATCCTCTTACAGGAGAAATTCATATGGGTTATGGTAGTCGCTGCAGCGGACTTAGTTGCTAAGAAGGGCACTCATAGGAGTTTCTTTTTCATATTTCTCAATTTTGGTATATTTTAAAGCTATTGGACGTTTACGGAGAGGTTTTATTGGATTCAAATTTTTCTTAGAGTACAAAATTCACATTTTGTTGGTACTACATCATCACTATCAAGCTAACAAAACAGAATTCCCCTTAAAATGAAAAAAAACGTTATTCTTTCTGTAGAATCATAGGAAAGAATGGCGTTTTTTTAATTTTATAGATACTTTCTGGTAACCTCAAGTAGGAGGATTTAGCACAGTCAAACAATAATATCTTTTGACTAGAAAGGAGAATGTTTTTTGAAATACCCATTAAGAAAAAAATTAAGAGTGTTTTTTATAGGATTATTAGTACTAGTAATAATCGCTTCTATTTTCGTTTATTATAAGTTTTTAACACCTTCAGCAGATATTCACCAATACAAGGAGTATTATGCTCCAAAAACAACACAAAAAGTATTGAATCAAGGTGAGGTAAAGGTCACATTTTTAGGAACATCATCTTTACTATTTGATGATGGAAATACACAATTAATGATTGATGGTTTTATTTCTAGGCCATCCTTACCAAAAATGTTGTTCAGCAATATAGAAACAGATGAAGATACTGCGGATAAAGTTTTTAATCAAATAGGGGTTGATAATAATAATCTTAAGGGATTATTTATTGCACATACACATTATGATCATGCGTTTGATTTAGCTTATATAGCTAAACGAACTGGAACACATGTATATGGTTCAGAATCAGCAATTAACATAGGTATTGGTGGTGATATAAATAAGAATCAGATGTCTATATATGAAGTAAATAAGGCTATGAAGTTTGGGGATTTTACTGTTACTGTCCTTCCATCGAAACATTCACCAACCTTTGATGAAGGAGAAAAAATAAAAAAGCCACTTAAACAACCAGCTAAAGCCCTAGATTATCATGAAGATTCTTCATATGATTACTTGATTACGTATAATAATAAAACTTTCCTTGTTAAACCAAGTGCTAACTATATAGAAGGGGCATTAGATGATATTCGAGCTGATGTCTTGTTTTTAGGAATAGGGGTATTAGGAAAGCAGGAAAGTACTTTCCAAAATACGTATTACGAGCAAACTGTACGAAAAGTACAACCGAAGCTTGTTATTCCAATACATTGGGACGATTTCAACAAACCATTGACAGATACACTTGAAGCAATGCCTAAATATGCGGACAATACCAAAAATGGATTAGATTTTATTATTCAAAGGACAAAAGCAGATAAAATTGATTTTCAAATACTTCAAGGTTTTAGAAGTATTTTCTTCTAAAAAAGGGATTCACCACACCTCTATCAAGTTAAGAAACATAAAAAACGATAATAATGAACTTCTGCGCTAAAAAAGCTACGAAATTTTCGTTTAGGGGGCAATCTGTTCTGTTAGCTTGATAGTGATGCGGTGCTACCCTATGCCCATCAAGCTAAAATTTTATAGTAACCCCAGAACGAAATCTTGTACTAACTTGTAACAAAAAAGCTTATTTTTTTGTTTTGGGGTATTTGCTTTTCTTAACTTGGTGGGTATATGGAGGCGTCCTAACTGGATAGTATAATTATTTATATTAAAAACTCAGACAATCAAACGGAATGTAATTGAAGGACAAGCCATAATAAAAAGGCTGTTTAATATATTAATCATGTATAATATATTAAACAATTTATGTTCTTTTGTTTTTCTAAATTTAATAACTAAGAAGAAAATAGGCAATAGAGGAGGGGGAACATTGAGATTTTTTACGATATTTGCATCAAGGAATGATACAAGTGATGTAGAAGGTTTCATTAATCAAGTTTTCAAAAATGGGTTCAAGGTTGACCGCAATAAAAATGAATATACTATTCAATCGAAAAGACTATTTGGCAAAAATAAAATTATTATTCGGGTGGATTCTGAAGAATCATCTCCTGATTATTTTTCCAATAATATTCCTGGAATGATGCAAATGTACGATCAAATTGAATTTCAAGAAGAACATCTTAAGAGGATAGTTTTGGCACAGATTTCTGTAATTAATACCATAATTGCTATAGAGACGAAGAAGGATTATAGTGATGAATACGTGGAGCTGTTTCTTAAATTACTTAATCAGGTAAATGGTATTGGTTTTATCCCTAATCGAACTCTTATCGGGAATGATGGAAAAGTAATCGTATTTCCGGATGGATCCTCTGGTCCTTCAGAATTTACTCCTCAAGCATGTACGAACAAAATAATGGGACAGAATAGTACTTCTACCGATGGGGAGAAAAGAAGACAAAAATCGATAAGTTACCTGCAAGATAAAAGGATTCCATATATCGAAGGATTGCCTCAATTGCCTCCTTTGACAAGTATTGAGTTAAGAAGTCGAGAAGAAATTACGAAGAGAGCAGTAGCTTTGCTGATTGTCATACAATATGCTTGTGATGTTGCCCAAGAAGGTGATTTGAAAACTTCTAAAGAGTTCGTCATGGAACTGTTAAAAAAATTCGATGTGGTTGAATCATTAACAAAGCAGGAAAGAAATTTCCTGAATTCAGAGCAACCTGACGAGACAGAAGCGATACAGATTGCATGGCAGTATGAAGCCCAATGGGTTTTACTTTGGTCAATAGGTCTCGTGAATACACTGAAATTTCCAAGAGAAATCTGTGACTGTCATTATGCAATTAAACTTGTTTCTGATTGTAGTTCTTTTAATGAATTTTATCAACAAACAAGATTGCGCAGTGCAGGAGAGATTTTGGACGAGGCCGACCTCATTTATCGGCTTCATTGGGCTTGTGTACATGATAGAATTAATGCGAGAGAAGCAACTGCAGGTATGCAGGAAAGTATTGTTATTGAAAGACGAAGAGGCTTGTTTTGGTTAATTAATTATAAAAATGAAGATTGGGATTGTATATCCATGGATACATAATATATATTCTTTGTTCTGTAGAGAGTTTGTATTTTAAATAATAAAATTATTGTTTCATTAGTTCAATCTCTTACAGGAGAACGGATGGGAATTCCATAGGTATGAGAAAAAACAGTCTGTGATATCCTAGGCTTCATATACAACTTTTCTATGTTAAATAACTTGATTCTACCGTACATTTTGAATGGATATGTTATCGTTACTGTAGAAAAAGGATGAATTAATTATTTATTAGTTTACATGTTTCAAGCGTATCTATATTGAGTTTGTAAATCTACATAATAAGGTTTCATTGTATGTAATAAGTGCGATAGAAGCTAAGGTAGATAAAATTCGGTAGTCGAAATTTCTTGCATAAAGCTGTATAATGCTTGTAACGAAAGGGAAATACAGGAAAGGATTTGTATTGAGTTACTATGGATAAAGATAAACAACAATTAAGCGTTGAAGTTGCAAGATTATATTATCAATCAGATTATAGTCAGCAAGAAATTGCTAACAAATTAAATATTTCAAGACCGACGATTTCTAGATTGTTAAAGTACGCGAAAGAAAAAGGATTTGTTCAAATTAGTATAGCTGATCCATTTGCTGATTTAGATAACGTTGGGAATTTACTGAAAGAAAAGTACAACTTGTTAGAGGCACATGTCGTATTTTCTCCAGTGCCAGAATATGCAACGATTACAGAGTATATAAGTAAATATGCAGCTGAGTATATGGAAAAGACGGTTAAAAACGGTGATATCGTTGGTGTAAGCTGGGGAATGACGATGTATGAAATCGCTAGAAAAATTGTACCGCAACATGTAAAAGGTGTAGAAGTTGTCCAGCTAAAAGGTGGTATTAGTCATTCGAGTGTAAATACATATGCGAATGAGACGATAGCTTTATTTGCAGATGCTTTTCAAACGACGCCAAGAAACCTACCTCTTCCAGTTATATTTGATAATGCAGTGACAAAAGAATTAGTAGAGCAGGATCGACATATTCATCACATTATCGAAATGGGGAAACAAGCGAATATTGCAATTTTTACTGTAGGAACAGTGCGAGACGAAGCGCTATTATTCCGATTAGGTTATTTCGATAAGGATGAAACAAGTTTACTCAAAAAACAATCGGTCGGTGACATTTGTTCACGTTTCTTTGATGGAGACGGACATATTAGTAGCGAAGAGATTAATCAGCGTACAATTGGAATTGAGTTAGAGGAACTGAAATTAAAGAAACGCTCTATTTTAGTTGCAGGTGGTAATAGAAAAATAAAAGCAATTGATGGTGCGTTACGTGGTGGGTATGCAAATGTATTAATTATCGATCAGCATACGGCTAAAGAATTGTTACATTATCAAAAAGGTTAAAAATAAAAGGCTTTCTCAAGATATTAATTTTGAGAAAGCCTTTTATTTTGTTATGTATGATAGGAGTGTTTTTTGAATACAAATTGCAGTTTTTAAAATAATTATGGATATTGAGATACATACTACCATTGTTAATATAAAAGTTTTAATTTTATATATGAAGTGTTTCTTAGTTAGAATGCGCTTTATTTAGTATAAGAAAATTACTTTTAAAAGTATGAACAAAATTTCAAAAGTGTATTTACATTTGTTCAACTAAGAGTTAGAATGAAGTTGTTAAAAGATATGAGGAGTGAAGATAATGAACATTGCAAAGTTAATTGACCATACAATTTTAAAAGCTAATACTACAAAAGAAGATGTTATGAAAGTAATCGAAGAAGCAAAGGAATATAAATTCGCTTCTGTTTGTATTAATCCTACATGGGTGAAGCTAGCTGCTGAAGAATTAGCTGGACATGATGTAGACGTTTGTACTGTAATCGGTTTCCCATTAGGAGCAAGCACGACTGAAACAAAAGCATTTGAAACAAAAGATGCTATCGCAAAAGGTGCAACTGAAGTTGATATGGTAATCAACGTAGGTGCTTTAAAAGATGGAGACAACGAATTCGTTGAAAAAGACATTTATGAAGTAGTACAAGCAGCAAAAGGAAAAGCTCTTGTAAAAGTAATCATTGAAACTTGCCTATTAACAGATGAAGAAAAAGTACGCGCTTGTGAATTATCAGTAAAAGCTGGTGCTGATTTCGTAAAAACTTCAACTGGATTCTCAACTGGCGGAGCAACTGCTGAAGATATCGCATTAATGCGTAAAACAGTAGGACCAAACGTTGGTGTAAAAGCATCTGGTGGCGTTCGTACACGTGAAGATGCAGACAAAATGGTAGCTGCTGGAGCTTCTCGCGTTGGAGCTAGTGCTAGTGTTGCAATCGTATTAAATGATGCAAAAGGTGCTACAGATAACTACTAATCATTAATGAAGTTAAGTGCAATAGATATACAAAGTAAAGTGTATCTATTGCTTTAACAATTAAAAAAATGTAAGCGGATACGAATGGGAGGAGACGGCTTATGAAATACTTAATTGGTATTTTTGGCCTCGTATTGATTTTAGGTATCGCTTGGCTTGCTAGCAATAATAGAAAGAAAGTCAAATATCGCCCAATCATAACGATGGTTATATTACAATTCATTTTGGGGTTTTTATTATTAAATACAAGTGTAGGGAATATATTAATTAGCGGAATAGCAGATGGTTTTGGAGAGCTATTAAAATATGCAGCTGACGGTGTGAATTTCGTATTTGGTGGATTAGTAAATCAAAAAGAGTTTTCGTTCTTTTTAAGTGTATTAATGCCAATCGTATTTATCTCCGCTTTAATCGGTATTTTGCAACATATTAAAGTGTTACCTATTATCGTGAAATCTATCGGTCTAGCATTAAGTAAAGTAAATGGAATGGGGAAACTAGAATCATATAACGCTGTTGCTTCTGCGATTTTAGGACAATCTGAAGTTTTTATTTCAGTTAAGAAACAACTAGGATTATTGCCAGAGAAAAGAATGTATACATTATGTGCATCTGCAATGTCTACCGTTTCAATGTCTATCGTTGGATCGTATATGGTGTTATTAAAACCACAATATGTTGTAACCGCTTTAGTGCTTAACTTATTCGGTGGATTTATTATCACTTCTATCATTAATCCGTATGAAGTTACTGAAGAAGAGGATATGTTAGAAGTACAAGAAGAAGAGAAAAAGACTTTCTTTGAAGTATTAGGGGAATACATTATAGACGGATTTAAAGTTGCGATTACAGTAGCAGCTATGTTAGTCGGTTTTGTTGCTCTTATCGCATTCATTAATGCAGTATTTAAAGGTGTAATCGGTATTTCATTCCAAGAAATCCTTGGTTATGTATTTGCACCATTTGCATTTATTATGGGTGTACCTTGGCATGAAGCTGTTAATGCCGGAAATATTATGGCAACAAAATTAGTGTCAAATGAATTTGTCGCTATGACAGATTTAGCACAAGGAAACTTTAATTTCTCAGATAGAACGACAGCGATTATATCTGTATTCTTAGTTTCATTTGCAAACTTCTCTTCAATTGGAATTATTGCAGGAGCAGTTAAGAGCTTAAATGAAAAGCAAGGGAATGTAGTCGCAAGGTTTGGATTGAAATTACTTTTCGGTGCAACATTAGTAAGTTTCTTATCAGCAACAATCGTGGGCTTATTATTTTAATAGATTCATATAATATAAAAAGGAATGGTGATTGTAATGAGAATGGTAGATATTATTGCGAAAAAACGTGACGGTAAAGAATTAACGACTGAAGAAATCAAATTCTTTATTAATGGATATACAGACGGAAGTATTCCTGATTATCAAGTGAGTGCACTTGCAATGGCAATCTTCTTTAAAGATATGACAGATCGTGAGCGTGCAGATTTAACGATGGCAATGGTGGAGTCTGGAGAAACGATCGACTTATCAGCAATTGAAGGAATTAAAGTAGACAAACATTCAACTGGCGGTGTTGGTGATACAACAACATTAGTATTAGGACCATTAGTAGCTGCTTTAGATGTACCAGTAGCAAAAATGTCTGGTCGTGGTTTAGGACATACAGGCGGAACAATCGATAAATTAGAAGCGGTAGAAGGATTCCACGTTGAAATTACGAAAGAGCAGTTCATTGATATTGTAAACCGTGACAAAGTAGCTGTTATTGGACAAACTGGTAACTTAACGCCTGCAGATAAAAAAATCTATGCATTACGCGATGTAACAGGAACAGTAAACTCTATTCCTCTAATTGCAAGTTCAATTATGAGTAAAAAAATTGCAGCTGGTGCTGACGCAATCGTACTTGATGTGAAAACAGGTGCTGGCGCATTCATGAAAACAGAAGAAGATGCAAAAGAATTAGCACATGCAATGGTACGTATCGGAAATAATGTAGGACGTCAAACTATGGCTGTTATTTCAGATATGTCACAACCACTTGGTTTTGCAATTGGTAACGCTCTAGAAGTGAAAGAAGCGATTGATACGTTAAAAGGTGAAGGTCCAGAAGATTTAACAGAATTAGTACTCGTATTAGGAAGTCAGATGGTTGTACTTGCGAAAAAGGCAAATACATTAGAAGAAGCGCGTGAAATGTTAATTGAAGTGATGAAGAACGGAAAAGCTACTGAGAAGTTTAAAGAGTTCTTAAGCAATCAAGGCGGAGATAGCTCGATTGTAGACAATCCAGAAAAAATGCCACAAGCGAAATATGTAATTGATGTACCTGCTAAAACTTCAGGTGTTATTTCTAACATTGTTGCAGATGAAATCGGTATCGCAGCTATGCTACTTGGTGCTGGCCGTGCAACAAAAGAAGATGAAATTGATTTAGCAGTAGGATTAATGTTACGTAAAAAAGTGGGCGATGCAGTAAAAGAAGGCGAGCCGTTCGTAACGATTTATGCAAATCGCGAAAATGTAGAAGATGTAAAAGCTAAAATTTATGAGAACATTTCTATCGCTGAAACAGCAGTAGCTCCTAAATTAGTCCATACAGTTATTACTGACTAATCATAATTACACTTACTTTGAGGGGGAAATAATATGGATAAGAAAAAATATATTGAAGAAGCAAATAAGATGTTAGCAAAAGCATATATTCCGTATTCAAAATTTCCTGTTGGTGCAGCGTTAGTTACGAAAGAAGGTAAAATCTATACTGGTTGTAATATAGAAAATGCTTCTTACGGTTTATGTAACTGCGCAGAAAGAACAGCGATCTTTAAAGCAGTATCAGAAGGTGAGCGAGATTTTAGTTACTTAGTTATTACAGGCGAAACGGATGGACCAATTTCACCATGTGGTGCTTGTAGACAAGTGATTGCTGAATTCTGTGAACCGAAAATGCCAGTTTTACTAACGAATGTAAAAGGCGATGAAAAAGAAGTGACTGTTGAGCAATTACTTCCAGGTGCTTTCTCAATAGAAGATCTAAAATAAATTAAAAAGCCATTCCGCAAATATGAATTGTGGAATGGTTTTTTTATTTTCGAAAGTTGAATGTAATATTTTGTTCATATTCCGTTCATAAACTTTGCTTAAAATAATTGCAGCGAATATAGAAAGTTTACAACAGGAGGAATAGAATGAAGAGATTATATAATGCAGCATTCATTTACTTAATTATCGGTTTATTATCAGGAGTATTTGCAAGAGAGTATACGAAAGCACAAGGAATTAAAGGATCCACAATGTTGCAATTGGTGCATACACATGTATTAGTGCTCGGTTTCGTATTCTTTTTAATTGCTTTAGCTTTATGTAAAGTGTTTCATGTACAAGAAACAAAGAGCTTTTGTGCATGGTTTGTTGTTTATAATGTAGGATTAATGTTTACTATTGCTACAATGCTATGGAGAGGTCTTCTACAAGTAAATGGAACTGACTTTAACGGTTTAAGCCATATGGCTGGATTAGGTCATGTTATTATAAGTATCGGGCTCGTTTGGTTTATGATTTTGCTAAAAAAGTCTGTTAAATAGATAGGAGTGGGGAGAGTATGATAGCACTTTTATCAAGTATTGTAGCGGTTTGTATGGCTGTAGGTGTCATGTTTCTGCGCTTTAAAGCAGCGAAAAAACCGTTAACGAAAAAGAAAATAATATTACCGCCAATTTTTATGAGTACTGGCGCAATGATGTATTTCTTACCGGAATTTCGATTAACATCGTTAGAAATAGTAGAGGCGATTAGTATAGGACTTATTTTCTCTATATTTCTTATTAAAACAACTAAGTTTGAAATAAGAAACGAACATATATATATGAAACCGTCAAAAGCATTTATATTTATTTTAGTCGGATTATTAGCTGTACGAGTAGCATTAAAATCGTATTTAAGTCAATCAATTGATTTAGCGGAGTTAAGTGGAATGTTTTTCTTACTTGCATTTGCGATGATCGTGTCGTGGAGAATTGCGATGTATTGTTCGTATACTAAATTAGAAAAGACAATAAAAAGAGCTGGAATTTCTATATAGGAAATCCAGCTCTTTTTATGTTTTATTAAAATTCTTTAGCGCGGAACTCATTTGCTTAATTTTAAACGTATTTGAGCATCTTGTAATGCGGCTGGTGTAACGTTAAGACCATTTTGATCAACAATTTTTGTGTTTAGTAAAATGGAATCTAAGCTTCCACGAAATGTTTGTGTATAGTTTTGACGCAACATTTGTTGTTCTTGTTTTTCATCAACTGTTAATCCAGTTGCTTTTTCTTTTTTTGATAATTCGTTAATACGGAATAAAATGTTTTTCATTTGTTTCACCTCTAGTTAGAATTAATTACATTAGTTACTTACTAATGTATAGTTATTGTAACCTATCTTTTAATAAGTGTCAATGCCTATAAACATTCCTTGTTTTGTAAGTGTATGGGGTGATAAATAATGAAAAAACTACAAATACTTGAAATAGAAAAGATGTTAATATACAATACCTTAGTAGGGTATGTAAAGTATTGTTTTACTTTATGAGAGTAATAAGCAAAAAGGAGTATGTAATAATGAATGCAGTAATTTCAAAGAAAGAAACAATCATCTCATATACGATTGCTATTTTATTTATTTTAGCTATGGTAACAGCTGGTGTGTTATTAAATGATCCGGAAGTCATTTTGCCAGAAATAGCTGCGATGGCAGTTGCTTTATGGGCATATCGTGAGCCAGGATGGCTAAGACAACCTGATAAAATTTTTATTGCACCGTCAATAACGGCTGTGATAGGTTTTATGGTGAATCAAATGGATATAGCCTATTTAGGGAAAGTAAGCTTAACGCTTGTATTCATGATGCTGTTTTTACGTGTAATTCAATCCAATTTAGCACCATCAATTGCGACAGGTTTATTACCATTAGTAACAAATGCGACGGAATGGTCATTTGTTATCGCGGTATTTGCTTTAACATTTATTTTAATGATAGGTGTTCTTATATTTAAATTGAACAACGGTATTGAGCGAAAAGTGCAAATACAGTATAAATATATGACTGTATTTCTAATACTAAATTTCGTATGGATCAGTTTATGTTGGATAACTGGTTATGAACAATTAGCAGTTATTCCACCAATATTAGTTGTTGTGTATGAATCACTTCAAAAGCCGATGTACAATGAAAAAATGGCTTTTAAACAAATATTAGTATTAACTGCATCTGCAACTGTTGGAACGTTATTGTACTTTACGATTGATTCATGGATTGTAGTCACTTTATTAAATATGATATTAATGCTTATTTTATTAAAAATCGTTGGAGTACGTATTCCAGCAGCGTATGCATTTCCACTATTGCCGCTCGTATTTCCAGATGAAATGATAAAGATGTTACCAGTAGCTTCATTTGTTGCGGGAGTATTTTTATTTGGTGCAGTACTACTGTATAAAAAGTGGGAGATGAAGCAAAAGGACATGCAGAAGAGTTAAATATAATTTGTAAAAAAGGTAAGTTCAAATGAATTGAACTTACCTTTTTGTATGTATTACCAATATAGAGCAGTATCATAAAGTCCGATTAAAATGAGTAGGACACCGGCTATACGTTGAATGTTTTTTCCTATTTTTCGGCTCTTTTTAAGTAGTGCCCCATTTAATCCAAGGTAGGAGATGATGAACATTAATATAACGATAGGGAGAGCTGTTCCTACCGAAAAGAATGTCGGAAACAAGTAACCATAATTATATGAGAAAGATAGAGGGATTAACGTTCCAAAAAATAGAACGAACATAGTTGGGCAGAAAGCTAAGGAAAAGAAGAATCCGAGTAAAAATGAACCAACTTCATTTTGGTTTCGTATAAATTTGATCGAGAAGAAATATCTTCCTTTTATAATACCTGACAATAGTAGCCCCATTAAAACTAATAAAGGTCCCATCATTTTTCGTAACCAAGGAAAATAGAAAGTTAATATTTGCTGAATCTCTTTTCCTAAGAACCATACTAATAGTCCAAGTGTCGTAAAAGCTATTATTTTCCCTAAAATGAATAACAGTATATGTTTCCATGCATATCTCTTTTGTAAAGATTGATTGCCATAAAGTGTAATAGCGCTAATGTTTCCTGTTAATTGGCAAGGAGCAAGTGTACCTACAATGCCTAATAAAAACGCAAATAAAAGAGGTACTGATTTCGTAGCATTCGCGACACCTATTAAAGGAGACATGAGTTGATAGCTCCATTCACTAATTGTTGAAAACACGTTATATTCACCTTTCTAATTAAACTGTAATGTTCCCTCTTTAGTAATCTGTTTCCACGTTTTACCCTCATCGGTAGAAAGGAACACATTTGCTTTCATTGTAGCAAATACGATTTCAGCTGAATTTTGAGGGTTTTGTGAAATATACATAATTGCATCTTTAGAATCTAAAAGTGGAATTTGTATGTTTGTCTCTTCATTTGTTGCAATTGATTTCTTCGTTACGATTTGCTTATTGATAGGGGTGTAAATAACATCTTCATTACTTAATGTAACTGCGGTCGATTCAAGTGATTTAGAGAATAATTCAAACGTATTTCCATAATCCGTAGATAAATATACACCGTCTTTAGCACTTACCGCGACTACACTAGATTGATCCGGATGTACTGAAAAGGAATGAATCGTACTTGAAAGACCTTTTAACTTACTGTTTTTCCAATCTTGCCCGTTGTTCGTACTGAAATAAAAACCTTGTTGTAATTTAGAATTTGGACGCTCATTGTATAAATAAATTGCTTCCGTATTATATCCGACAGCAAGGTTATGAAAATCAGATTCTCCGTAAAAAGCTAGCTTTTCAAGGGTATTACCGCCATCAGAACTTTTCATTAATCCTAAAGGATTTTTTAAATTTGCTCCTGGTTCAGGATGACCGCTGGCAAAGAATCCGTTCTTCGTTGCTTGAAATCCCATATAATCATGTAATCCAGTCTTAGTTTCAAGCCATTTTCCATTTTGATAAACTTTTATCCCGCTATGAGTGGCGATAGAAACCCCAGGCATATTTCCTGCATAGCCAATTCCGTGAATGTGTTCGATTTTTCCAGATGTAATTTCTTTATAGAAGTCTTGCGGACTCGTATTTGCTGTTTCTATATTTTTTGACTCAGATTGCACCGTTTCTTTCTTCACGGGTGCTGTTTCGGTGTTGCTAGAACATCCAGTAATTATGAATAAGGAAGTAATTGCTAACCCAGTTGCTACATAATGTTTCAAAGTTGTGGCTCCTTTCCTATATATGAGATTTTAAGTATATGGAATAAATGTCAAGAAATTGTGGAGTTGTATGCATAATGTAGATTAGAGGGGTACTAGTAAGGGGGATTTTCCTTTTTCTATGAGTACTATTAATTGACGAAAAATTGTAACAATAATAAAATGAATTGATTAGATAATTAGTTTTTTAATCATACATAGAACGCTAGGGGGATTATTATGAAAGCAACATTTTTTGCTCAAAATAGAGAACGATTAGTAAACACATTACCAGACGAATCTATTACTATTTTATTTGCGGGACAAGCACCTCATATGTCAGCGGATGCACATTATAAATTTGTGCCGAATCGGAATTTTTACTATGTAACAGGAATCGATGAACCAAATGTTATTTTCATGTTGAAGAAGGTTGGAAATAGTGTTGAAGAAACACTTTTTATTGAAAAGTCAGATCCAGTAATGGAAAAGTGGGTCGGTAAAACAGTTTCTAACGAAGAAGCAGAGAAAATTTCGGGTATAAAGAAAGTTGTATATTTAGATAGCTTTGAAAAGACAATGTCAAATATACTTTTTACAGAAAATGTGAAGCATCTATATTTAGATTTAGAGCGTCGTGAATGGAATGGTACAGAGACAAAAACATTAGCATTTGCTAAACATGTAAGAGAACAATATCCACACGTAACAATTGGTAATGTATATCCGAATATTTGTGAATTACGAGTGTTTAAAACAGAAGAGGAAATTGAAATTATGAAAGAGGCGATTGCTGTAACGACAGACGGTATTTACAACGTACTTAAGCATGCAAAAGCAGACATGATGGAATATGAATTAGAAGCTCAGTTTGATTTCATACTAAAATCATCTGGCATTAAGCATCATGCTTTCAATACAATTTTGGCAAGTGGGAAAAATGCTACAGTTCTTCATTATGAAGATAATGATGCACAAATTCAAAATGGTGATTTAGTACTGCTAGATTTAGGCGCTCAAAAAAATTACTATAACGCTGATATTAGTTATACATTCCCGGCAAATGGAACATTCTCTAGTCGCCAAAAACAAATTTATAATATTGTATTAAAAGCATTGAAAGAAACAACAGAGATTATTAAGCCAGGCTTAAAGTTCGCTGCATTAAATGAGCATGCTAAAAAAGTACTTGCAGAAGGGTGTAAAGCAGTTGGTTTAATACAAGAAGATGAGGAACTGTCTAAATATTATTATCATGGTGTCAGCCATTTCCTTGGTTTAGATACGCATGATGTAGGGACATATAAAGATAGAGTGTTAGAAGAAGGTATGGTTATAACAATTGAACCTGGTCTTTATATTGAAGAAGAATCAATTGGAATTCGTATTGAAGATGATATTCTTGTAACGAAAGACGGATACGAAAACTTGTCAAAAGATATCATTAGAGAAGTTGAAGAGATTGAAGCGTTTATGAGAGAAAATAATGTAAATGTAAAAGAAGATGAGGTTGTTACGAAATAATAAGTAGAAAAGGTGCTCAATTTTGAGCACCTTTTCATTCTGTTCATTTTAAATCTCCATATTTTCTTGAAAATCATCTTCTATAATGATTTTGAAAAAGAAAAAGGAGGGATTTTCCATGAAGCGATTTGTATTAACAGCTGTTACAGTCTCTGTAATATCTTTAATTGCTGCATGTTCTTTGGCCACAAATACAACAAATGATCATAAAAACATGAATGATAAAAAAACATCACAGACTGAAACAGCTACAAAACCATTGAAAGTTGAAAAAGGACCAGAAGTTACTTTAATAGCGAAAGAAGAAAAGCAAAAGTTAAATAACGGTGTTATTGTTCCGGTCTGGACATTTAATGGTTCATCTCCTGGTCCGGAAATTCGGGTGAAAAAAGGTGAAAAGGTGAAGGTGACATTAAAAAATGAACTATCTGCACCGGTATCTGTTCATTGGCATGGGTATCCTGTTCCAAATAACATGGATGGAATTCCAGGTGTGACGCAAGATGCGGTTGAACCTGGAAAAAGTTTCACCTATGAATTTGAAGCAAACGTACCAGGAACGTACTGGTATCACTCGCATCAAGATTCTGTGAATCAATTAGATAGAGGATTATATGGTGCTCTCGTTGTAGAAGATACAAATGAAAAGTATGATAAAGATTACACATTAATGTTAGATGAATGGATAACAGATAAAGAAGAGATTAATAAACAGTTAAAAGAAATGACAAAAGGAAAAACAGAAAAAGCAGACGGTAATAAATCTAGTAAGGATAATGAAAATGCGAAAAAGAATGATGATAAGAACAGCATGGATCATTCTGGTATGGAAATGGACAGTGATAAAAAAGACCCTGGCAATATGGCAGGAATGGACCATGGAAATATGAAGATGGAAGGTCATGATATGAGTATGTATGATTTATTCACAATCAATGGAAAAAGTGGTGATTTAGTAGCGCCATTGAAAGTGAATAAGGGAGATAAAGTTCGTCTGCGACTCGTTAATGCTGGTTATTTATCACATGATATACATGTTCACGGTCATGATATAAAAGTAATTGCAACAGATGGTCAACCAATAAATGATCCCAAAGTTATAAAGGATACAATAATTTCAATTGCACCGGGTGAACGTTATGATGTTGAGTTTACTGCTAATAATCCTGGGAAATGGTATGTGGAAGACCATTCGGCAGATAAAGGTGCAAAAGGAATGAAAACCATTATTGAATATGAAGGTAATAAAGAGATGAAAGACATAGCAAATGAAAAAGAAAAACTACCAAAATTAGATATGACGAAATATGGTGAGAAAAAATTAGGTAGTTTCACACTAGAGCAGCAGTATACTACTTCATATAATATGGACTTGAATACGCAAATGAATGGAAATGAAATGGTATATACAATTAACGGAAAAGTATTTCCGGATATTGATCCAATTCCAGTGAAAAAAGGTGACTTAGTAAAAGTGAAATTAGTAAATCGCTCTAAAATGGATGATCATCCGATGCATTTACATGGTCACTTCTTTCAGGTGTTGAGTAAAGATGGAAAACCGATAGAAGGTTCTCCAATTGTAAAAGATACGTTGAACTTAAAACCAGGTGAAGAATATGAAGTCGCCTTTGTAGCAGACAATCCGGGTGAGTGGATGTTCCACTGTCACGACCTACATCATGCTTCAGCAGGGATGGTAACGGAAGTGAAATATACAGATTATAAATCTGATTATGTTCCAAACCCTAATATTCCTAATAAACCAGAATAATGTGAAAATTATGTAGTTTATTAATGATATAAAGCAGTTATCGTAATAGGTGGCTGCTTTTATATGTCATGTTGTGAATAGGGAATATTATTTTTATAAAAGTTTAGATAATATGAGGGGGTTATCCTATAGAAAGAGTTTACAAGGTGAGAATATTTTTTGATTAGAAGTGACTGAATTTAATGTATTATATTGTAGTTCTAAAAGGCTGAATACTTATATTTGACCTTTCTTTTATTTTGTACTACAATTCGTAGTGTGAAAGGAGAAAGGGAATATTTAAGCAAAAGTATAAGTTAAATGAAGAAGGATTAAATTATGATTTTTTGTTTTTGTAGTATAAATTATAGGTGATTATTTGGCGATATTTTTTTCGAAATTTAAACTACGATATGTAGTGTTAAATCGGAAGAATGAGAGGGTTTTCAGAGTGTGATGAATTTAACTTTTCTTTATTACTAGAGATAGATGGTGGAAAATAAAGAAAAATTCCATATGGATAATAAAAGGATACTTTTGCTAAATAGTTAGAACGAAAAGAAATGGAAGTTAATATAAAAACATAATGATACTTGAATGTGTTTATAGGAAGGTGTTTTATAATTATGAAAAAGATTTTAGCTAGTGTAGCAGTAGCTTCTGTTACAGGAAGTGTATTTATTAGTACTGCTCAAGCGAAAAATATTATTATACCAAAAGACACGAAGCATGAGCAACCTACTGGTGTAGTAAAATATGAAAATCAAGTAACAGTAAATACAAATGCTCTACGTGTTCGCACACAACCAAATACGTCTAGTGCAATAATGGGACGCGTGTATGAAGGAGAAGTTTTACAAGTTATTGGAGAAGAAAACAGTTGGCTGAAAATTAATCATAAAGGAAAAACTGGCTATGTAAGTAGTGAATTCGTTTCGGAAAATATTGTATCAGCGAAGACAAATGTAAGCATGAGTAGTAGTAAAACTGTAACTGCTAATGTATTACGTGTTCGCACACAGCCAAATACGTCTAGTGCAATAATGGGGCGCGTGTATGAAGGGAAAGCTTTACAAGTTATTGGAGAAGAAAATGGTTGGCTGAAAATTAATCATAATGGAAAAGTAGGTTATGTAAGCAGTCAATTTGTAATAGACGGTAGTTCAAATGGAAGCGACAATAACAATGGAAAAGTTCAAGTAGCGAGTGGCAATTACAAGGTTAATGTATCCTCCCTCCGCGTGCGTATAGGTCCAAGTACTTCCCATACGATTTTAGGCTCTATACATAAAGGACAAGTTGTTCAAGTAACTGGTGAAGTGCAAGATTGGGTCAAAATTAACTATAGTGGACAAACTGCTTATATTAGTAAAGATTACATTTCAAAGAGTAGCTCTAATGCAAATGCAAACCAAACAAATGAACAACAAAATAATGTTACGGTTCAAGCTGACGGTACATACATTGTAGACGCTACTTCTTTACGTGTGCGTACAGGTCCTGCTATTTACCATAGTGTAATTGGTGGTGTATTAAACGGACAAACATTACAAGTAACTGGCGTTGAAAATGGCTGGTTGAAAATTAAGCATAATGGAAGAACTGGTTATGTAAGTAGTGAATATGTAAATTTCGTTAAAGGAGGTACACCATCAATACCTGAAATTAGTAATCCATCTGCTGGAGCAAAAGTTGGCGACTACTATGTTAACGTAAGATTATTAAATGTAAGGAGCGGCGCAGGTACAAATCATGGTGTAATCGGTGGATTATCAAAAGGAATAAAAGTACAGGTTCTATTTGAACAAAATGGCTGGGGGAAAATTAATTACAACGGTAAAAACGGTTATGTATCAAGTAAATTTCTATCAAAAACAAGTGAGACTGATGCAGAGGAGCAGCGACAATCCCAAGAGGTAAATAAAACAAATGACTTTATTCAACCAGCTGTAGGAAGATATACTTCTAGATTTGAGAAACGTGGTGGGCAAATGCATCACGGATTAGATATTGCTGCTTCAGGAATAGTGCCGGTTGTTGCCGCCGCAGAAGGTGTAGTCACTCGCTCTTATTATTCTACAAGCTATGGTAATGTTGTGTTTATTTCTCACAATATTAACGGACAAACCTATACGACTGTATATGCTCATTTAAAGAGTCGTTCTGTTACTGCTGGTCAAAAAGTGAAGCAAGGACAACAACTTGGCATAATGGGGAATACAGGACAATCTGAAGGACAGCACTTACATTTTGAAATCCATAAAGGTGAATGGAATGCACAGAAGAGCAATGCTATAGATCCAAAAATATATATTGGTTAATTGAAAATTTATTATTTCAACATGGAATTGTATATCTTCTCAAGCAAAGAGAAGTTCATAGATTTAGAAGTTTTGGCCTAACGATTCAAAGTGTTTTTTATTTTCATCTGTTAAGAAATAAAATAATGAAATCGATTCCCTCTACTATGATGAAATAGTAGAGGGAATCGATTATATTTGCTAATGTTTATGTTGTTCTTCTGTGGAAGAGGTTGGCGGGATATGCTCTGGGAACGTTACAAATATAGTCAGGATAATTACTACACCAATTGAGAGTAATAATGGAAAACGTCGCTGAATAACAGCAGAAAAATTTTCTGATAAAAACTGAATCATACATGACATAGTTATTGTTATAGTAAGTAAAAGGCTAATAAACAGTATACTATGTGCTTGTTGAGCGTTTAACATTTCTGTAATCATAGCTCCCATCATACTTGCCATTAATCCAGAGAACATGCCTTCTAAAGCAGTAAATAGGTGAAACCGTAGACCGACTAAAAAACCAATACAACTACTAATCAAAATCGCAAGCAAAGTAGAATATAGTAATTCACCTTTAAAAAGAATACCTAAATAAAACCCGATACTTAAACCCGTACTCATACTAAAAGACATAATAAATACCATATACTCCATTAGGGTACCGTTACGTTTAGAAATATATGATGTAATAAGAATCGAGATACAACAAAGTGTTAAGGCAGTTAATGTATAAGCAAACATCATGATACCTCCCTGTCCTATCGTTCACTTCATCATATGTTCATATGGAGAGTACTTATGCTTATTTATATCTGCATATTATCTGCACAATTTCATAAATGTAAGTAAGTAGGCGCTTGATTTTTTTGAGCGTCTTTTTTTATTTGTGAGCATGTGAAAGAAATTGTTATATGATGAGTTTCTATTGTGAAGCAATAAAGAATAAGCGTATAATATTATAGTTATCCCATTTGGGGATTAACCCGCGAATGATAAATAAGATTGTTGTTTTATCATCGCTTCTAAACATATAGACAACGAAAGTAACACTGGAATACAGATAGGGAGTTATAAAATGAAATTAATTATTGCCGAGAAACCAGATCAAGGTTTGGCTCTTGTTTCACAATTTAAATATCGCCGGAAAGATGGATATTTAGAAGTAGAAGCAAATGAGTTATTTCCAAATGGAGCGTACTGTACATGGGCAATTGGTCATTTGACGCAGTTATGTAATCCAGAGCATTATCACGCAGAGTGGAAAAAATGGTCACTTAATACGTTACCGATGATTCCAGAGCGATTTCAATTTGAAGTAACAAAGTCGAAGTATAAACAGTTTAACGTTGTGAAACAGCTGTTACATAATCCTCAGGTAACAGAAATTATTCATGCGGGCGATGCTGGTCGTGAAGGGGAATTAATCGTACGAAATATTATTAATCTTTGTAACGTACAAAAGCCGATGAAGCGTCTTTGGATTTCGTCTTTAACGAAGCAAGCTATTTATCAAGGATTTAAAAACTTGCTTGATGAATCAGATACAATCAATACGTACTATGAGGCATATACAAGGTCATGTGCGGATTGGGTCGTTGGTATGAATGCATCGCGTGTCTTTAGTATTTTGTTAAAGAAAAAAGGAATGAATGATGTATTTTCTGCTGGTCGTGTCCAAACACCAACGTTAGCATTGATTGTAAAGCGAGAGAAAGAAATTGAAAACTTTAAGTCAGAGCCTTTCTGGGAAGTGTTTGCAACCTTTAATATAGAAGGAAAGAAATATGACGGAAAATGGGAAAAGGATAATGAATCCCGCTTAAAAGACCCTGATATGGCGAATAAAATTGCGGCATTTTGCCAAGGGAAACCGGCTGTTGTGAAGGAAATGAAAACGGAGCGTAAAGAGTTTCAGCCGCCGCTTTTATTTAACTTATCATCACTGCAAGCAACGGCAAATAAAGCCTTTAAGTTTTCACCGAAAAAGACGCTTGATATAACGCAAGCACTCTATCAAAAAGGGATTGTTTCTTATCCACGTTCAGATTCTAACTATGTTACACAAGGAGAAGCAGCGACGTTCCCTGATATTTTACAGAAGTTAAGTCAGTTTGATGAATATAAAGGTTTATTACCGGCTCCAGTTGAATCGATTATGAATAATAAGCGTTATGTAAATGAAAAGAAAGTAACAGATCACTATGCGATTATTCCGACAGAGCAAGTTACAAACCCAAGTAGATTATCAGGTGATGAAAAGAAAATTTACGATATGATCGTAAGAAGACTTATTGCAGCTCACTATGAAGTTGCAATCTTTGACTATACAACGATTGTAACGCTTGTAGATGAGCGTGCTGAATTCATTTCAAAAGGAAAACAGCAAATTCAAGAAGGGTGGCGTAAAGTTATTTTCCAAGACGATAAAGATGACGAAACCATTCTTCCGATTGTAGCTGAAGGTGAAGAAGGAAAAGTTGTAAAGGTGAAAGTGAAAGAAGGAAAAACACAACCACCGAAGCGTTATACAGAAGGACAACTAATTACGTTAATGAAAACGGCAGGTAAGTATTTAGAGAATGAAGAGCTAGAGAAAGTATTAAAGAAAACAGAAGGTTTAGGTACGGAAGCGACTCGTGCAGGAATTATTACGATGCTAAAAGACCGTAAATATATAGATGTGACGAAAAACCAAGTGTATGCGACTGATAAAGGAAAAGTATTAATTACAGCGATCGGTGACAAAATACTAGCTTCACCAGAAATGACAGCAAAATGGGAGCAGCGCCTTGCGGAAATTGGTGAAGGCACGGCTTCACCAGCTACATTTATGGAACAGACGAAAAAGCTATCAGCTAAAATTATTGAAGATGCTGTTGAAATGTCTGAGAAGTGGGATTTCACCGGATTACATGTTGAATCGATTGAGCGAAAAGGATCGAAATTTACAACGGGTAAAAAGGTTGGTAGTTGTAAAAAATGTGATGGTGATGTAATTGATAAATCAACGTTTTATGGTTGTTCTAATTACAACACGACACAATGTGATTTCACCATCTCGAAGAAGATATTAAGTAAAACAATTTCGCAAAAGAATATGACAAAGCTCTTAAAAGGTGAAAAGACCGATTTAATTAAAGGTTTTAAAAAAGGTGAGAAAACGTTTGATGCGAAGTTAGAGTGGAAAGATAATAAGATTAATTTTGTGTTTGAGAATTAAGTTGTTTCAACAAATAAAACAATATGATAATTAAATTGTACCCTATAGAATAGACGCTTAAAAAAGTCTATTCTATAGGGTGTTTTTTGAATAAGGAGTACTTTTTAGTTTTATTAAAAATAAAATATACAATAAAATATTCTTTATAATTGATAATTATTTATTGTAAAACAATAAATGATGTATTAGAATCAATATCGTACTAAATTAGTGAGGAGCTTTTGATAGAAAAGGTAACAACGCTGTTTTTTTATTAGAGGAGGTAAAACGATGAACAATCACAATTTGATTATTAAAAATATTGACAACCCTCATGAGTTGGAGAAGATGTATAGAAAAGACCCGAAAGCTTTTAAAAAATCATTCTCACAAGCATGGGCTCAAAACCCTGATTCTCAGGTTCTAGGTGCTTGGTATGAAAGGTTACATTTCAAGGAGACGGCAAATACGGAAAAAAAGTCGTTGTTTCAAAAAGGTTTCTTATTCATGGGCATGTTAGCTATTCTGGCCGGGATAAGCACCAGAATCATTTTCTACTTTGTCGAACAAGAAGCAATTGCTCCAATTAACCTAGCTTTTGGTGTAATTCCCTTTATTGTCGCTTATTTTGTTTACAATAATACGCCGAAAAAAAGTATTATATATTCCCTTATAGCGTTGTTCCTAGTTTCCGGGATATATCTTAATACGTTGCCATTAAATTATAAAGACAGTATTATCCTTGTGTATTTACATCTTCCTATATTCTTATGGGTCTTGGTAGGGCTTGCGTTTACGGGAAATGAATATTCAAAAGGTAGTACAAGATTAGCTTATATTAAATTTAATTTGGAATATGCACTTCTCTACGCCAGCATGGCAGTTAGCGGAATGATTCTAGCTGTATTGACTATGCGGCTATTTATCTTTGTGGACTTAGATATAGGAGAATTCTATTTTAGTAATGTTGTTTTATTTGGTGCTGCTGCTCTTGCTATTGTGGCTGCATATTTGGTATCAATGAATCTTAAACTTGCTAAAAATATTACACCATACATATCTAAAATTTTTAGTCCTCTCGTCCTGATTACGTTGCTAATCTATCTTATAACGGTTATATGGGTCGGGAAAAATCCTTTCTTGGACCGCAATTTCTTAATGGCCTTCAACGGAATACTCCTTGGCGTATTGGCTGTTACCATATTTTCTATCGTTGAGAGTGACTCGGACGAGAAAAAGAACATTTCAGATTATATAAATTTTGCCTTAATTGTTCTTGCGCTTATTATTGATACTGTAGCTTTGTCAGCTATCGTATTCAGACTTTCTTCTTATGGGATTACACCTAATAGACTTGCTGTTTTAGGGGTAAACATACTGATCTGGGCAAATTTAATTTGGATTATGTTTTCCTATATGCGTTTCTTGCAAAACAAATCAGGACCAACAGCTATCCAAGATGCCGTTACGAAGTATTTGCCAATCTACGGACTTTGGGCAGCTTTCGTTATATTTACGTTTCCGATAATTTTTAATTAGGAAGGCTTTGTTAATGTAACGACAAGTTAATCTTCTATAACGTATAAAATCCTTAGAGTCGATAATTATCGTTCATCCTAAAATTTCTTGACAATAAAAAACGTCCCATAACAGGACGTTTTTTATTATGTATATTGCTGTTTTTTCTTAATAAGCAACAACACCTGTGACACACAAGCTAGTACTGGTAGTTCAATCAACGGTCCAATAACGAGTGCAAGTGCAATAAGAGGTTCGTCTGGAAAAGCTGTTACAGCAATAGCGAGTGCAACAGGCGAGTTTCTTGCTAACGTTGTTAAATTTAGACTTACTGTATCTTTATAAGATAAACGCATAATGCGTCCTATAAATTGTCCTAGTACAAAATTAATGATGAAGAACAATAGAACAGGAACGAGTAATAATAAAACAACATTCATATTTTGTAGTAAATATTTACCTTGTGATGCAAACATCGCTACGATTGCTAAACTTAAAAATACAATTTGGGCAGAGCTGAAAAACGGAATGAGTTTATTCTCGAGCGTTTCAGCTTTTTTCAGTTTATTCATAATGAATTTTGTAGCGTGTGCAAGTAAAAATGGTAAGACGATTACGATAACAATACTTTCTACTAAAACAGAAACCGCTACAGTCTTCATAACACCAGCGAATAAAAATAAATAAATGGGAAGTAGTAGTACTTGCAAAATTAAATTTACCGGTAAAATCGCTGTAGAAAGTGCTACATTACCTTTCGCTATTTCAGTAAAGATTAAGTACCAATCTGTACATGGAGTAACCATTAACATGATAAATCCAACCCAAAGTGCTGGGTGATCTGAAAGAAATAGTGCTCCTAACCCCCAAGCGAGTAAAGGTGTCCATAAGAAGTTAATAGTAAGACTTGTTCCAGCAAATTTTAAGTTGCGAAATCCATTTTTTATTTCTTTCAATGGGATGCTGAGGAATAATCCATAAAGCATGAAAAATAAGAAGGGGACAATAAATTGCTCTGAATACATATGTATGAAATTAAATTGCCCGAGTATGATGCCGCATGTAACAGCAAAAAGAATAATAAAAGTTTGAATCTTTTCTATAGTGCTCATGAGTAAAACCTTTCTAAATATGAATTTTCCTTTCTAAGTTTATTATACAAGTAATATAGAGGTATTTGGTGTTCAATTGAGTTTTAGTTAATGTTTTTAATCCGAGATATTATTTTTATTTAAAGTTACTTGACTAAAGTAAGTAGATATATTACAATCACTTACATAAGGTAATTAAATAACAAAAAGTTTTAATTAACTTTACTTAAGGTATCAATTGGAACTTTTTATTAGAATAAGAATTTTTATGATGATGAATAATGAATATGATAAGAAAGTTTAGGTGAAGAAAATGGGATTATTTAGCTCGTTATTTGGTAAAAAAGAAGAAAATACAAAAGTAGAGGGGAATAAAACAAAGTCAAAAGTATTATTTGTAAAAGCAAACGATCGTCCAGCGGAGCAAGCAATTAGTTCAAAAATGTATGAAACATTTGTAAGTACTTATAAAGAAGCTAATCCGAATACAGAAATTACAGAGTTAGATTTATTTGCATTAGATCTTCCTTATTACGGAAATATCGCTATTTCAGGTGGATACAAACGTAGTCAAGGTATGGAGTTAACAGCTGAAGAAGAGAAGGCTGTTGCTACAGTAGATCAATATTTAAATCAGTTTTTAGAAGCTGATAAAGTTGTATTCGCGTTCCCACTATGGAACTTTACAGTACCAGCACCATTAATCACATATATTTCATACTTATCTCAAGCTGGAAAAACGTTTAAATATACAGCTAATGGCCCAGAAGGTTTAGCTGGTGGTAAGAAAGTAGTTGTGTTAGGTGCTCGTGGTTCAGATTACTCTTCAGAACAAATGGCTCCTATGGAAATGGCAGTTAATTACGTAACAACTGTACTTGGATTCTGGGGAATTACAAATCCAGAGACTGTTGTAATTGAAGGGCACAACCAATATCCAGATCGCTCACAACAAATTGTTGAAGAAGGTCTAGAGAACGTTAAGAAAGTAGCGGCAAAATTTTAATTAATTGATAGTAAAATGGAAAAACCAACATGGATGACCATGTTGGTTTTTTAGTCTATTTTTCATGTTAAAAAATGTATATTTATAAAATAAAAGAAAAGTTTGAAAATAGTATTGCAAAATATTATATAGCAAACTATAATGAGTTCAAGAATAGTTGATACTCAAATTAAATATTCAGAAAATTCAATTAGTTAAAATTGGAAAATGAGATAAGGAAATTTGAATGGGGGTTATATTATGGCGAATAAAGTACCGTTTTCGTTCATAGTAGTTATTGGATTAATGTTATTTGCACTATTTTTTGGAGCAGGAAATTTAATTTTCCCGGCAATGCTTGGTCAATCGGCAGGAGAAAATGTATGGATTGCTAACGCTGGATTTTTAGTAACAGGTGTTGGATTACCATTACTAGGTGTACTAGCATTTGGTTTTTCGGGTAAAGATGATTTACAGTCATTAGCAAGTCGTGCTCACCCAGTGTTCGGGATTGTGTTTACAACAGTTTTATACTTAGCGATCGGTCCGTTATTTGCAATACCGAGAACAGGAAATGTATCTTATGAAATTGGTCTTAAGCCGTTTATGCCAGAGGGAGTAGGTTCTACACCTTTAATTCTTTTCACAATTATATTCTTTAGTATCACTTGTTTTTTTTCGCTAAATCCCGCGAAAATTGTCGATATTGTTGGAAAAATCTTAACGCCAATTAAATTAACATTCATCGGTATTTTAGTAATCGTTGCTTTTATTCACCCGATTGGAGAAATGCAAGCACCAGTTGAAGCTTATACATCACACGCATTCTTTAAAGGATTCCAAGAAGGATACTTAACGATGGACACGCTTGCATCATTCGTATTCGGAATCATCATCATTAATGCAATTAAAGAAAAAGGTGCGAAAACGAAAACACAAATTATGGTCGTTTGTGCAAAAGCGACAATCATTGCAGCATCTATTTTAGCAATTATCTATACAGCTCTTTCTTATATGGGTGCTTCAAGCGTTGCAAAGCTTGGACATTTAGAGAACGGCGGAGAAGTATTAGCGAAAGTTTCTAACTACTATTTTGGATCATATGGTGGAGTATTATTAGGATTAATGATTACAGTAGCTTGTTTAACAACTAGTGTAGGACTTGTATCAGCGTGTTCTTCATTCTTCCATAAGTTATTCCCAAATGTTCCGTACAAAGCAATTGCAGTCACGCTATGTGTATTTAGTGCAATTGTTGCAAATGTAGGATTAACGCAATTAATTGCAGTTTCTGTTCCAGTATTAACAGCAATTTATCCACTTGCAATCGTATTGATTTTCTTAACATTCTTCCATTCATTATTCAAAGGAAGAGCTGAAGTTTATCAAGTGAGCTTAACTGTAACATTTATTATCAGCTTATTCGATGGATTAAGTGCAGCTGGAGTTAACATTGAAGTAGTAAGCCAAGTGTTCACTAAATTCCTTCCGATGCAGGAAGTAGGATTAGGCTGGATCTTCCCAGCGATTATTGGTGGATTTATCGGATATGGCATTAGCGTTTTAAAACCAAAAAATCAAATTCAACCAGCAGCAAATACGAATAAGAAAATAGGTTAAATAAAAAAGTTATAGAACTTGTTTCTATAGCTTTTTTTGTTACTATTAATAATGAAAGAAAATAAAGTAGTAGGGGATATAAAATGAAAAAAACAATTGATCATATAGGCATCGCAGTTCGAGATATAGATAGTACGATACGTTTTTATGAAAAGGTTTTGTTAGGAACATTAATAGATCGTTATGTAAGTGAAGCACCTGGTGTTGAAAGTGAAGTAGCCATTCTTGAAGTGGATGGAGATAGAATTGAATTGCTTGCGCCGACAAATAACACTACTTCACCAATTGCCCGATTTATAAAACAAAAAGGTAAAGGTGTACATCACGTTGCGTATCGTGTAGATGATTTAGATATAGCTTTAGAAGAATTAAAAGAACAAGGAATTCGAACGTTAGAGCATACACTTCGAATTAATAAACACGGCAGAAGATTAATCTACCTTAACCCAGCGGATACAGAGGGAACAATCATAGAGTATTGTGATTATCCGGAAGAAAAATAAAAGAAGCTTTAAAAAAGGTGTTATGTACTAAGTGACACCTTTTTATTTATCCTGCTATTTGTGAAGATGAACAAAAAACACTTATTCAAGATTCACTTTATGTTTTTTTTCAATGTTTTGATGAAAGTATTTCGACAAGTTGAATATATATGATATGAAGCTTTCCTATATAGGAGTGAATAAAAATTAAAGCAGGCTATTGGGTAAAAAAGCCTCATTTTGCATAAAGGTATGTGAAGAAAAAAGCGCGGTTTGTAAGCAACTATATATTTTTAGACAGTATAAATAGTTAATTTCATGTATTGGAGCGTGGCTATTTGTGACGATTTCATATAGTGCAGAAAATTTTAACGTATTATTTGTAAAATCTAGTGTTACTGTATATTTTCCGGTGCTAGAGGAGTCTATATTTAATAGTTTGAAAAAGGCAGTTGGTAATGTAACGATGGTAACATACGAAAACATGGTGAAAACAGCTTTGAAGATAAAACCAGCTCTTATCATTGTCTTTCACGGTTTTGAAGAAGGGATCAGTAAAGGGATTCAAGAATTAAAACAATATAACTTTAAGACTGCACTTTGGCTTACAGATGATCCGTACTTTACAGATGTGACGAAAAAATTAGTGGATGATTATGATTATGTTTTTACACAAGATACAGGATGTATTGATTTTTACAAAGGTTTAGGCTGTGATAATGTATATTATTTACCTTTAGCAGCAGAACCTTCTTTATATACGCCGATACTTAAGGAAGAGGATTACATATTTGATATTAGTTTCATAGGCACAGCATTTGATAATCGACTTGAGTTTATCGATTCAATTGCTGAGTATTTATCGACTAAAAATACTCTAATTATAGGTTGTAATTGGGATAAGCTAAAAAGTTATGAGTTATTGAAGGATAAGATTATACTTTTACCATTCTTGGTTTATAAAAATAGTTTGGAGTATTATAGAAAAAGTAAAATTAATATTAATATACATCGATCGATAGAGGATGTAACATTTAATATAAATAGAGTAAAAATAAATGCTTGTTCCATTAATAATCGTACATTCGAAATAGCTAGTACAGGCGCTTTTCAAATGACGGATATTCGTTCAGATTTGGAAAAGTGTTATATTCCAGGGGTGCAAATCGAGACCTTTACTTCATCGGTTGATTTTATAGAGAAAGCAGAAAGATATTTAGCGAATCCATTACAAAGAAAGAAAATTGCTATGGAGGGATTTAGAAAAACACTAATTGAACATACATATGATAAAAGAGTAAAACAGTTGTTAAAAATAATTGAAGTAAACTCTAAAAAAGAAAATGAATTTTAAAAAAGAAAGGTTGTGTTGAAACACAACAAATGTGAAGAACGATTTATTTTAACGTTAGAGCATACAATTCATGATAAGTCTGTTAAAAGATTGATTTATCATATCCATGTGAACGATTATTGAGTATTATAATTATCTGGAAAAGTATTACGTAATAACGTAATACTTTTTTATTTATTCTGCTATGCGTGTACAGTAAGACTCCAATCTTAAAATAGGTTGAACGCCGAGGGAGTTAGTCCGGAGATTAACTTGTGTGGGGAGGATTAAAGTCTTTACTTTGTATTTCACACTTTCTTCACAAATGATTCACGATAACTTTTCTTCTTCAGGAACTTACGTAAATATATTTTATGATATAATAACAATCGACTTTAAAAATGTAAGTAGTATCTATGAAGGTAGTTACTATTGTATTAGAAGTTTAGAGGTGAGAGAGAAATAAAGAGTTATACTGTATAGAAGTTTATATTTAATCAAGTTAATATTTCGCCAAGGGATTGAATTTGGAAGTAGCTGTAATAAAAGTATAGCGATGAGGAAGAAAGAAGTGAAATGATTGTGAAAGTAATGAGAAGGTTAGGGGCATGGCTATTACTTGCGAGTGTGCTTATCATATTGATACCGAAAAGTGCATCTGCTCATGCGTACGTTGTGAAATCAAACCCTACTGAAAATGAAACATTGAAGAAAGCACCATCTGTTGTAAAAATCGAATTCGATGAGGACATACAAGTTTCAAGTTTTAATACATTGTACGTGAGAGATACATCAGGTAAAAGGGTCGATTTAAAAGATGCTCATATTGATAAAAAAAATAAAAAGCTATTAGAAGCTGGATTAAAAGACAATCTCAAAAATGGTCTTTACTCTATTCAATGGAAAGTGATTTCAGCTGATGGACATCCAATTCAAGGAGTTATCCCGTTCCGGGTTGGATTAGCGGAAGCGGGAGCAGATGATATACAAGTAGAAGAGATGGGGTATGTCCCGCAAATTGATATGATTATGGAACGTGGAATTTTATATACAAGTTTCTCACTATTTATAGGAGTTCTATTCTTTAATCTTATTATGTATAAAGGGAACGTAATAGAAGTTCAATTAAGAAGTAAAAAAATAATATGGATTTCATTAATTGGTATATTCATTAGTTTATTATTCAATCTACCACTGCAAGCGAAAATAAATGCTGATGTTTCATGGCTAGAAGCATTCAATCCTTTATTATTAAAAGAAACGTTACAGCTTTCTGTTTTTGGTTATGTATGGATTACTCAAATGGCTCTTATAAGTGTGCTTATAATCGCTTCGTATGTTGCGATGAAGCGTGAGAAGCTTTCGTCGTTTAAAGTATGGAGCATTCCATTGCTATTGTTTATCGGGATACTTGTTATGAAAGCCTTTAATAGTCACGCATATGGTTTAAAGTTTAAAGATATTGCTGTCGTTATGGATTTTCTACATTTATTCGCGGCTTCATTATGGATTGGTGGTTTATCATCTATTATTCTTCTTTTACGTAAAGAGGATAACAAGTGGAATATGTATTGGGATATGATTAAGCGTTTTTCACCGTGGGCAACAGGTGCTGTCATCGTGATTTTAATAACAGGTCTTTTTAACAGTACATTTTTTATTCCAACAATCCACTCGTTATTTGATACAAAGTATGGATTAGCTTTATTAGCAAAGATACTTTTATTCATTTTCATGGGGATATTGGGAATTGTTCATTATGTGAAAGGGAAAATGAGAGCGGAGCAAGGGTTAGGCGCTACGGTGAAAGTAGAGTTTATCATTGGATTTATCATTTTCGTAATCGTAGCTTTTATGACAAACGTACAAACACCGCCGATGCCTCCTACTGGACCTTTTACAGAGAGTAAACAAGTAGATAATGGATATGAACTTACGCTAAATGTGAGTCCTAATAAGGTAGGACAGAATACATTTCATATTACTGTGAAGGATGAGAATGGCCAACCTGTTACTGATATGGAGCAAATTACACTAACGACTCAATCGTTAGATATGAATATGGGAAAAGGATCATTTAAAGTTTCGGCAGTTTCACCGGGAGAATATGAAGCAGAAGGTATGTATATTAACATGACAGGCAACTGGAATATACAAGTACATGGATTAACGAAATCGCTTGATAGCTTCGATACAGATTTTAAATTTATTGTCGGTGGCAGATAAAAAGAAGTTATGTATGAAAAGGAGCTAATAGAAAATGAAACGTATAAAAAAATTAGGAACAACAATGATAGCAACAGTAATTGCAATGGGTATTTTTTCGTTACCTGTTAGTGCGCACGTAACTGTGAAGCCAGCAACTTCTGACATTGGTTCTTGGGAGACTTACACGATAAAAGTACCAGTTGAAAAGAATATAGCAACAACAAAAGTTACACTGAAAATACCGTCGGGTGTGGAATTCCAACAGTATGAACCAGTGCCAGGATGGAAAGTGGGAGAGCAAAAAGATAATGCCGGAAAAGTGAAAACTGTAGTATGGGAAGCAACAGGAGAAGGAATTTCACCTGGTCAGTTCCAGCGATTTACTTTCGTCGCTAAAAATCCGGATAAAGAACAAAAAATAGCTTGGGATGCATATCAACAATATAAAGACGGAGAAATTGTTGAATGGACAGGCGATGAAAAAGCTGAAAAACCGCATTCACTTACTACAATTGTAAAAGGTACGTCATTAACAGGAGAACATGGTGAAGTGTCTAGTGTAGAAAAGAATGAAGGTACTAGTAATATGCAATTGATAGCGATTGTTTTATCTATTTTGGCGATTGTATCGTCGGTAGGTACGTGTGTTTTTGTAGTACGTCGTAAAAAATAAGTAACATTGAAAGGTCTCATTGAAAGTAATGAGACCTTTTTTAATAGTTTTAGGGATTAGTAAAATGAGGATAGCAACATTGTTGTGGTCACTATATAACAAAATTTATTGATACGTGGAAATCAATTGATGGTCATTATGTCTTCCGGCAAGGAATCATGTTCTAGCCAGTTTTCAATTAAAGTATTAAATAACTTAGGGTCCGCTAAAGAAATTCCATGACCGATTTTAGAAATAATAACACCTGTGCAATTGGGATTACTTTCAAGGATTTCAGTCAACGAGTCTTTCATGATTCTTTTTTCGTTTTCTCCAACAGTTACTAATATATTACTATTAGCATTCTCAAAGTTTTTTGGTATTGTAAACGACATGTTTTCTTCTAGCATCCTTATGAAGGTATTTTTACTTATTTGACAACTGTCATGATAATAGTGGTCAAAGTATTCTTTATCTATATACATTGATTTGGCTTGTATTTTCGAAAACGTCCTACTCTTTATAAGAGGGTAGGTTAGCGCAATAGATTTTATAAATGTGCTAGCAAAAGGAATGGGTTTGACTAAGGCACTGTTTATCATAGCATATTGGATTAAGTCAGGTTTCATGCTAAGCATCGCAATTAACACTTGAGCACCTAATGAAAACCCAATTGCTATAATAGTTTTACCTTGTCCTTTTTCTTCAATTAGTTCAATGATTTTTTTAGCACTAAAATGTATTGAGAAATGATCTTTATTTCTGTTTTTTCCTTGATCAGGTAAATCAGGAACAAGGCAGTGAAAGTTAGTAAAATGATTAATTTGTTTGTCCCACATCCATCCACTGACTCCGCCCCCATGAATAAAAACCATAAGTGGAGAACTTGTATCTCCAAATTCTTTATAGTGTAAAACCATATAACTCCCCCCTTATAATTGGAATTGTAAATCCACTCATCTGTACTAGAGATAATATTTTTACTACTTAATTATCATCATACAATAAAAAATTTTCATTTGTTAAAATTCTAAGTGACTTTACTCATGAAATGATAAGAAAGAGCCTACAAACAGTAGGCTCTTTCTTATGTTTATTTATTTCACTTCAACTCGCTGCCCTACAGCAAGTGTTTTCGGCTTTATATTTACGAAACAAATACTCACTACAATAAATAATAGTCCGATGAATAAGCTAATAGTAATGGCCTCATGTAAGAAAATTGAACTTACAATTATAGCGATTAGAGGAATGAGAAATGTATAAGCCCCAACTTTACTTGCTTCACCAGCTCCAACGAGTGTGAAGTATGCAAGCCACCCCATTGCAATAACAAAGAATGAAATAAATAGTAGTACACTAACAAATGGCATACTCCAAGCGATACTAGACCAACTTTCAAATTCTGAGCCAAATCCGACTAAACAAAGACCGCCGATAAGAAGCTGAAGTGTTACCATCCAAATGGCATTCACACGGTGACCAGTTTTCTTAATAAATACTGTTCCAAGTGCCCAGCCAATAGCACATCCTAATGCAAGAAGGATTCCAATGACAGAAATATGTCCAGTTAAACTACTAGAGCTAATAACTCCTACACCAATAAATCCGAGTACAAGCCCGAAAATTTTTAAACCGTACATTGATTCTTCAAGCCATATCCACGAGAAAATACCAAGTAAAACAGGTTGTAGAAATACGATGGCGGAAAATAGACCAGCAGGCATATATTGAAGACCAACAGTTTGTAACCCGTAAAATATAATGATGTTAAGTAAAGAAGAAATAACGTATAAATGCCAAGTTTCTTTTAAATGTAATTCTTTATATTTTGGTAGAGCGAAAAGGAGTAAAATGAATCCTCCAATTAAAGTTCGAATGCCTGCAAATAAAACGGGTGGTGTATAATGCAGGGCAAACTTAGATAAAGGCCAATTGATTCCCCACATAAAAACGAGGAAGGTAAGGATTATGGCCGTCTTAGTTCGAGAAAGCTGTGCCACTGTAAGACCTCCTTGATGTTATTCATTTCATTATGATATGATATCGGCTGTGATAAATAAAATGAATCTTTTTTATGAGGAGTATAAGTGATTAGTTATGACCATTACACAACTTCAAGTGTTAATAAAAACTGTTGAGTTAGGTAGTTTTACGAAGGCTGCCAGAGTTTTAAATATGACGCAGCCAGCGGTTAGCCATGCGATTTCAAGTATTGAGTTAGAATTAGGAGTTACGATTCTTATACGGGATAAACGAAAAGGGCTAATCGTTACCGATGTTGGAAATAGAATTCTTGTACATATTAGAGAAATTTTGAACGGTGTTGAGAAGATTGAACAAGAAGTTGCGATGGAGAAAGGCCACGAAGTTGGGACGATTCGAATTGGGAGTTTTCCGAGTGCTTCTGCACATTTCTTACCGAAAATGATAAACCTTTTTAAGGAGAAGTATCCGAACTTAGAAGTCGTTCTTTGTGAAGGAACAATTAAAGAAGTTGAAGATTGGTTAGTATCGAGAGTTGTTGATATAGGAATTGTTATTTTGCCTAATAAAGATATGGAGATTGTCCCATTAACGAAGGGGAAAATGGTTGTTATCTTAAGAGAGGATCATCCTCTTTGTAAGAAGGATGCTATTACAATTAGTGATTTAGAGAATGAACCGATCATATTATGTAAGGGCGGATATGAACCACCCATTATCGATATGTTTAAACAAGCCAACGTACCACTTCGGGCTGAGTATGTAATTTCGACAGTTACTACAGCTTTAAATATGATTCAAGAAGGATTAGGCATTGCAATATTAGCTGAATTATCTTTAACGAATTTACCCGAAAATGTGCAAACAAGAGAATTGGAACCACAAGTATGGAGAGAAATTGCTTTAGCTGTTCCTTCATTAAAGGATTCTTCAATAGCTGTGCAGCTATTTATTGAGGAATTTCAAGTACTATTTGCAGAATAAAAAGAGGTGTCTCATATATCATAATGGGACACTTTTTAATTTGCTTATAAAAAATCTATGAAAAGGATTGACTTATCTTTTCGTTGTAACTATAATGATTACATCGAGGTGGTGATCAAGATGAAAATTAGTAGCCGCTTTTCTATAGCTGTTCATATTTTATCTATTATAAAAAACAATCCATCTTCACTTTGTACTTCAGACTATATGGCTGAAAGTGTAAACACAAATCCAGTAGTCATTCGCAAAATTATGTCGTACTTGAAACAAGCGGGTTTTGTATATGTAAATCGCGGTCCAGGTGGTGCGGGATTATTAAAGGATTTACATGAAATCACATTGTTAGATGTGTATCATGCAGTGAATGTAGTGGAAGAAGACAAGCTATTTCATATTCACGAGCAACCGAATCCAGATTGTCCAATTGGAGCAAATATTCAAGCGGTATTAGAAATTATATTAATACAAGCACAATCTGCGATGGAAGAAGTTTTAAGAAATATTACGATGGGGCAGTTGTTTGAAACTTTGCAAGAAAAAATGAATGCTTAAATCATATTTATATTTTTTTAACATTAATGTAACTGATTTGATTACAACTATGAAAGTAAGGTGTGAAAGTTATGACTGTAAAAATGAAAGTATACTCAGATTTTATATGTCCGTTTTGTTTTTTAGCAAAAGGTCCATTAGATGAAGTAGCGAAAGAGAAAGATGTAGAAATTGAATGGATGCCATTTGAATTACGTCCAAGTCCATATTCAAAAATTGATCCATGGAATGAGCCAGAAAAATTAGGTTCATGGGATGCATTCATTCTTCCAACTGCGAAGAAGTTAGGAATCGATATGCGTTTACCACGTGTTTCTCCGCATCCATATACCCATTTAGCTTTTGAAGGGTGTCAATTTGCGAAAGAATATGGGCTTGGAAATGAATACCACCATCGCGTATTCACCGCGTTTTTCCAAGAAGAGCAAAACATTGAAGATATTGATGTGTTAACAAAATTAGCAGTAGAAGTAGGACTTCCTGAAGCTGAATTTAAAGATGCTTTAGTAAATCGTAAATATAAAGAAAAGCATCAAGAAGCAATTCAGCAGGCATATGATGAAGCGAATATTATGGCTGTTCCGACTGTCATGATTGGAGATGAAGTCATTCAAGGTCTTGCTAGTAAAGAAACATTACAAAGAGTCATTGATAAAGAAATTGAAAAGGATAAAAAAAATTCATTTGAAGGCATGCAATGTAATACAGATGGATATTGCTAATTCGCTTGTTATGAAATAACAAAATAAATTATAAAACAAATATTTGGAGGAATGAAAATGTCAGCAACTACAACAAATTTAAAAGAAGCAATCGTGAACCGTCGTTCTATTCGTAAAGTAACAAAAAACGATGCGATTACGAAAGAAAGAATTGAAGAGGTTTTAAAAACAGCTTTACACGCGCCAACATCTTTTAATATGCAAAGTGGCCGTATGGTTGTATTAATGGACGGAGAGCATGAAAAGTTTTGGGATATTGTGAAAGAGACACTAAGAGCCCGCGTACCAGCAGAAAACTTTGAAGCGACTGTAGAAAGATTAAAAGGTTTCCATGCAGGTGTTGGGACTGTGTTATTCTTTGAAGATCAAGCAACAGTAGAAAAAATGCAAGAAAATGCACCATTATATAAAGATCAGTTCCCATTCTGGTCTCATCAAGGAAATGCAATGTTACAACATACTGTATGGATGTTATTATCAGCTGAAGGAATTGGTGCATCATTACAACATTACAATCCAATCGTAGATGCTGAAGTGAAAGAAACTTGGAACATTCCAGCAGAGTGGAGCTTAGTAGGTCAAATGCCATTTGGTGAACCAAACGAACAACCAGCAGAAAGAACGTTCTTACCTACTGAAGATGTAGTGAAATTTTATTAAGAAATACAATATGTAACGAGAAGGAAGCTGTGCTTAAAAACAGCTTCCTTTTTGGTAGTGGTGTTAATTTATGCGCATTTAGGGAAGAAATATAAGAAATAATCCGGTGAGAAGGGAATTAGAAAAATGAATGATGAGAAAAAATATACAGTGGTAGGTACTGATGTTGAGGAAGTAAAGCGTTTAAATAAAAATTCAGGGTTAACGTATAATCAAGTGAAAGGAATGTTAGCGAAGCAAATGCAAAAAAAGAAGTAATTAGATTGAAATCTTTCATTTTTTTATTTGGCATTTCGATTGGAGAGAGTTAAGTAAAAAGTAACTCTCTTTTTCGTATAACGAAGCACCTTATAGAGTGGAGGAAGCAACATGAAGAAATGGGTAAAGGGAACGCTGTCTATCGCTGGAGGCATTGTCTTATTAGCGTGTGCCGGCGGATATTACGTGTATAAAAATTATTTTCCAAAGGAACCTGAGCGTATTGTATATGATAAAGAAAGAGTGCTACAACCGATACATAATCAGCTTAAAGGAATCAATATAGAAAATGTAAAGATAAAAGAAAAAGAAGTCGTAAATGCGACTGTAGATGAGCTTCAAAAAATGATTGATGATGGAAAGTTGTCATATGAAGAATTAACGAGTATCTATCTCTTTAGAATACAAGAACATGATCAAAATGGAATAACATTAAATTCTGTTACAGAGATAAATCCTAATGCGATGGAAGAAGCAAGAAAGTTAGATCAAGAGCGAGGTAGAAACAAAAATTCGAATTTATATGGTATTCCTGTCGTTGTAAAAGATAATGTACAGACGGAAAAAGTGATGCCGACTAGTGCAGGAACGTATGTGTTAAAAGATTGGATTGCAGATGAGGATGCGACGATTGTGAAAAAGTTGAAAGAAGAAGGAGCATTTGTTTTAGGAAAAGCGAATATGTCTGAGTGGGCGAACTATTTATCTTTTACAATGCCAAGTGGATATAGTGGGAAGAAAGGACAAAATTTAAATCCGTACGGTCCGGTCATATTTGATACTTCAGGATCAAGTTCAGGATCTGCTACAGTAGTTGCGGCAGATTTTGCACCGCTTGCAATTGGAACAGAAACGACGGGATCGATTGTTGCACCAGCGGCGCAGCAATCAGTAGTTGGTTTACGTCCATCTTTAGGTATGGTAAGTAGAACAGGAATTATTCCGTTAGCTGAAACTCTTGATACAGCAGGACCTATGGCAAGAACAGTAAAAGATGCAGCAACTTTATTTAATGCAATGATAGGTTATGATGAAAAAGATGTTATGACAGAAAAAATGAAAGATCAAGAGCGAATTGATTATACAAAGGGTTTATCAATAGATGGATTAAAAGGGAAAAAGATAGGGCTTCTTTTTTCTGTAGACCAACAAGATGAAAATAGAAAAGCAGTAGCAGAAAAAATTAGAAAAGACCTTCAAGATGCAGGTGCGATATTAACTGATAATATCCAGTTAAGTGCTGAGGGTGTAGATAATTTGCAAACATTAGAATATGAGTTCAAGCATAATGTAAACGACTATTTTTCACAGCACAAAAATGTACCAGTAAAATCGTTAGAAGAGATTATAGCGTTTAATAAAAAGGATAGTAATAGACGAATAAAATATGGACAAACATTAATTGAGGGATCTGAAAAATCAGCTATAACGAAAGATGAGTTTGAAAAAATAGTGCAATCGAGTCAAGAAAATGCAAGAAAAGAGCTAGATAGATATTTAGTAGAAAAAGGTTTGGATGCTTTAGTTATGATTAACAACGAAGAAGTTCTCCTATCAGCTGTAGCTGGCTATCCAGAATTAGCGGTGTCAGCAGGATATGATAATAACGGAGAGCCAGTAGGTGTAGTGTTTGTCGGGAAGCAATTCGGTGAAAAGGAACTGTTCAATATTGGATATGCGTATGAGAAGCAGTCTAAAAATAGAAAATCACCAAAACTGTAAAAGGGTAAATGAAATAAGTTAGAGGGCTAATATAAAGAGAATCTAACAATATAAAAAGAAAAAAAGGATTCTTCTCAATTAGTAAGAAAGATTGTCTATAGAAGTTCATAAAATGTAATATATTCAATTTCCATCCATTGAAGGGGGAGGTTAAATCTTAATGAATGAAGTGAAAAATTTTTTTCGAAGTAGAGGGTTCCAACGGTTTCTCGTTTTAATAATAGTGGCGCTTGTATTATATGGATTAAAGAGTATGATCAATTTAATACTAATTACGTTTATACTGACATTTCTAATGGATCGTTTTCAACGTTTTATATCAAAAAAATTGAAAGTGGATCGGAAAATTGTTATCGCATGTTTGTATATAATATTAGTTACTTTTATCGGCACAACATTATATAAATATTTACCTGTGCTAACGATACAAATTTCTCAATTGATTTATCAATTTAAGCTATTTTTTCAAAACCCACCTGATAATGAAATCATTAAATATGCACTTTCGACTATTAATGGGATGGAAGTATCAAAATATATTGAACAAGGTGTAGATGTTATATATCAATCAATAGCAAATATAGGGAAGGTAAGTTTACAAATATTATTGTCTCTCATATTAAGCTTATTTTTCTTATTAGAAAAAGAGCGTATTATTACATTTACCTCTAAATTTAAAGATAGTAAGTTGAAAATTTTTTATGAGGAGATTGCATATTTTGGCGAAAGGTTTGCAAGATCATTCGGTAAAGTAATAGAAGCACAGTTTTTAATTGCAGTTGTAAATTGTATTCTTACTGTCATTGCATTAATTGTTTTAGGATTTCCGCAGCTTCTCGTATTAGCTGTCATGATTTTCTTACTTGGATTAATTCCTGTTGCCGGGGTAATCATTTCCTTGTTTCCACTTAGTATTATTGCATATAATGTAGGCGGAGTTATGTACGTTTTATACATACTTGTGTTCATCACAGTAATTCATGCTCTTGAAAGTTATTTTTTAAACCCGAAGTTTATGTCTGCGAAAACGAATTTACCAATCTTTTATACATTTATGATTCTCATCTTTTCAGAACATTTCCTTGGAATCTGGGGGCTTATTATCGGGATACCAATCTTCATCTTTTTCTTAGATGTACTTGATGTGAATAATGAGGAATCGATTAAAAAATAGAACATAAACAAAAAAAGCAATCCAAAATAAATTGGATTGCTTTTTATTATTCATATTAAAGAACTGGAGCCATTGTTTCTTTCAGCACTTGAACAGAGTGATCGAATTTTAATTCTTCTTCTTCGCTTAATTCTACTTCTAAAATTTCACGAACACCGCCGCGATTTAATACAGCAGGTACACCGATATACACATCTTTTTGACCGTATTGACCTTCTAAATATGCTGAAACAGTTAATACACTATTTTCGTCGTTTAAAATTGCCTTAGTAACACGTAGAAGTGACATACCAATACCATAGTAAGTTGCGCCTTTTCGCTCAATAATATGGTAAGCTGCATCACGAACGTTTATGAAGATTTTGTCTAAATCTTCTTGTGTGTATGTGTTGTCTTTATCAAGAAGCGTTTGTAGTTTTTGAATACCAACTGATACGTGACTCCAAACAGGAAGTTCCGTATCACCATGTTCACCGATTATATAAGCATGAATGTTGTGTGGACCAATATTGAAGTACTCACCTAACATATAGCGGAAACGAGCAGAATCAAGTGTTGTACCAGAACCAATTACGCGTTCTTTTGGTAAACCAGATTCTTTCCAAGTTACGTAAGTTAAAATATCGACAGGGTTAGTTGCGATTAAGAAAATACCATCAAATCCGCTATCCATAATGCTACGAACGATTTGTTTGAAGATTTTCGCGTTTTTCTCAACTAAATCTAAACGTGTTTCGCCTGGTTTTTGTGGTAATCCAGCCGTAATGACTACAAGATCAGCATCTTTACAATCTTCGTAGCTGCCTTTCCATACTCTAGTTGGAGCTGGAGCAAATGGAACAGCATGACTTAAATCCATTGCTTCTCCTTCAGCTTTTGCCTCGTTTACATCAACTAAAACAAATTCTTCAGCTACAGCTTGGTTAATCATGCAGTAAGCATAACTACATCCAACTGCTCCTGTTCCTACTAATACAACACGGTTAATACCTTTTTTCATTTCAAAATTCCTCGCAATTTCATTGATTTTATTATGTAAGATAATACGTCTTACTTCTATAGAGTCATATCTAGTTTATTACATTTTATAAAAGATATTCAAGTATTTGAAAATGTATCCGTGCAATTTCTTGCATGGAACATAGGAAGTAAGTTAACGGAATATAATGCAATAAAATCCTTTATCGAAGGGGAAAAGGGCATGATGCAGCCATTAACGATGGAAAGAATGCTTCATATTATTAATGTGGGGCTCGTTAAAACGAAGAATCCAAAGCAGATTATTATTGCTGGTGCAGGAATTTCAGGATTAGTTGCAGCATCGTTATTGAAAGAAGCAGGACATAACATAACAATTTTAGAAGCGAATAACCGAATAGGCGGAAGAATATATACGATTCGTGAACCATTTAGCAGAGATTTATACTTTAATGCAGGACCAATGCGGATTCCTGAAACACATGAATTAACTTTAGCTTACATTCGTAAATTTAAATTACCGCTAAATCTATTTATAAATAAAACCACTTTAGATATTATTTATACGAATCATATTAAAACGAGATTGAGCATATTTGAAAAAAATCCAAGTATACTTGGATATCCAATTTTAGAGAATGAAAAAGGAAAAACTGCAGAAGAGTTAATGTTAGTAGTATTAGAACCTATACTTAATTTTATAAAAAAAGATCCCAATAAAAACTGGATTATCGTTGAAAAAAAGTATAAAACATATTCGCTCGGATCATTTTTAAGCGAGTATTATTCAGACGGTGCAATAGATATGATTGGGGTACTTCTAGATATGGAAGCATATATGGGAATGTCTTTAATTGAAGTATTACGTGAAATGATCTTTTTTACTTCCACGACAAAATATTATGAGATAACGGGTGGAATGGATGCATTACCAAAAGCCTTTTTACCGCAGTTAAATGAAAATATATTTATGCAGTATAAGGTTGAAAAAATTATACAAGATGATAACAATGTGACGATACAAGTAAAACATGAACAAACGTTAGAGAAATATACGGTCACAGGTGATATCGCAATTGTTACTATCCCATTTTCAGCATTGCGTTTTGTTGAAATCCAGCCTTACCATTTATTCTCCTATTATAAAAGAAGAGCAATTCGTGAATTAAACTATATAGCTTCGACTAAAATTGCGATAGAATTTAAAAGTAGATTTTGGGAGAGAATGGGACAGTTTGGTGGGAAATCTATTACAGATTTGCCGATTCGATTTACATACTATCCAAGTTATGGGCTTCATACGCCAGGTCCATCTGTAATTTTAGCGAGTTATACGTGGGCAGATGAAGCTTTAACATGGGATAGTTTACCGAATAGTGAACGCATTCGGTACGCATTAAAAAATTTAGCGGAAATATACGGTGACATCGTTTATAGTGAGTTTGTTACAGGGGCATCTTTTAGCTGGAGTCAAAATCCGTATTCTTGCGGCGCATTTACAGCGTTCGAACCGGGCCAAGAGCTTGAGTTATTTCCGTATATTACACCACCATCTGGAAAAGTACACTTTGCAGGAGAGCATACGACATTAACACATGGATGGATGCAAGGAGCAATAGAGTCTGGAATTCGAGTTGCATATGAAGTAAATGAGCAGTGAAGATATATTTACAAATCACGAATCTTTTAATAAAATAATAAATATAAATCGTAATTATTACGCTTTGAATACGTTTTGAAATAAAGAAATGGATGGTCGATCACATGAATAAAGTAGAAATTCATATATTAGGTGGCTTTTTAGGTAGTGGAAAATCAACATTATTACAAAATTTATTGTTAGCGGAGAAAAAGAAGAATAGAAAAGTTGCAGTGTTGATGAATGAGATTGGTGAGTACTCAGTAGATACAGATATTATTGGAAAAGAGAATGTTTTAAGAGAACTTCTGAAAGGATGTATTTGCTGTACGCTAAAAGAAGAGCTTGAAATACAGTTGCATTCGTTATATCAGCAAGAAAAACCAGATGTCATTTATATTGAAACGACAGGTGTTGCGCATCCAATTGAAGTGTTAGATGCATGTGTATCACCAATTTTAGCGCCTTTCCTGGAAGTGAAATCCATTGTAGTCGTTTTAGATGCAGTAAGGTGGTTAAATCGAAGTGTATTAAGTGCAAACGTTCAGCAATTATTACATGAGCAACTGAAGTTTGGTAGCCATATTTTAATTAATAAATCAGATTTACTAACAGATGCGGATAAGAACAAAGTAATTGAAGAAGTGAAAGCAATAAATAATCATGCAAAATTGTTTGAAACAAAATATTGTAATATATCTTTAGAAGACATAGAGGAAGCTGAATTTACGAATGATGGGGAACATGAGACACTACATGTAAAACAGCATTTACATATACAAACGATGACGTATCAATTTACGAAATCAATTGATCAAGATAAATTATACGAATGGCTTTCGAATTTACCAGATAGTATTTATCGTGTGAAAGGTTTTGTGAAATTTCATGGGGACAAATATCCTCACTTATTCCAATACTCGTTCGGGGTACCGACTTTACTGGAACAAGACTTCGGTTTCCCAACGAACTTGGTAGTAATAGGGGAAGGGCTAGATAAGAAACAATTGGCTGAAGGGTTAGAGAAAGTGGAACTTAATTCTAATTAAGATTAAAGGGAGCTGCCACATAAGTTGATGAAAATGACTTATGTGGCAGCTTTTTATTTTTGGTGAATAAGCATATAGATACTTGTATTCATTTTAAATAGTCACTCTTTTAGTATTTTCGTTTTCCAAGAGAAACACTTATATTAGAGCCTCTACTAATTTCAACTTTGCGACCATCTAATTCTATTGTTCGAGAGCTTGCAGTAGGATTTTTAATTAGACTGTACAGATAATCTGCTTTAGTTGGTAGTAGTGTGTTTAGGATTTTTTTTACAGGCTCGTTTAATACCGGATCATCACTTGTAATATACATTCTATATGCGCTATCATCTGAGGAAGAAAAATAAAAATACATCATGTTATCATATCCGTCTTTACCATTTTTATTATATATATATTCCGAAGAGCGTTTGAAAAATCCAGAATCAATTAGTATATTCTCAATTTCTTTATACTTATCCTCATCCTTTGCAGGAATAGAATCAGGAACAAAATAAGGGCTGACATTAATTGCTTTATACATAAACGTTGCAAATTGTTCTCTTGTTACATTCATTTCTCCGCCATATTGATAGTTTCCAATTCCTTTTGTAATGCCATTACTATACAATGAACGAACAGAGTCTGTTGCCCAAAAATTATTTGGAACATCATAGAAAAGGTCATTTGTTTTTACAGGTAAATGAAAAGCTTTTTGTAAAATAACAGCCATTTCATATCGAGTTAATGTATCATCAGGTCTAAACTTGTCAGTGCTATTGTCCCCTGTCATAAGTCCTTTTTGAGCAACTGCTTTAATATTGTTTTCAAACATATGCCCATGAATATCAGAGAAATGTTTATTTGTAGATATGGTATTTTCTAGTTTTAAGTATCTTGAAATAATCGCAGCTACTTGCCCACGAGTTACATTGTCCCCAAATCCAAATTTTCCGTTACCATAACCACTAATAATCTTTTGCTCAGTTAAATGGTCAATCGAATCTTTAGACCAGTGATTCGTTGGTACATCAATGAAATGTTCAGTTTGTGCATGAGCATTCGTTGCACCAAATAATGTGGCGGTAATTAAGCCTGTTGCAAGTACATGTTTAAAATTCATTATGATTCCTCCTAAGTATATAAAACAATAGTTTCTCACTCATATCCGATGCTTATAAGTGATAATCAATTATATATTATATTAGCATATTCTAATTTTGTAAAATATGGATTTGTTTTCATAATATTTCTTAAATGTATATGGTGTTATGAGAGGGCGGGAAGTGTAAAAAATTCAACTGACGGGGCGTTTATTCATTCTGATTAGGAATGCGTTATAAAATTCTCACTAATTAATAGCTAGTCAAAAGAAGCCAAACTTTATTGGTTTATAGAAAAACACTTGCAGATTTTGTCTAACAATAATAATTGTAAAATTCAGAAGTATATTTATAATCAAATATAAGAGGTGATTCAGGTGTCAGAAAAGATAATAATGGATGTAAAAAATCTAACAACAAAAGGATTAGAAACGAGAGAGAAATTATTGTGTGCTGCAGAAGAGGTATTTGGTAGTAAAGGATATTACGAGGCTTCTATCGTGAATATTACACAAGAAGCAAAGGTGGCGCATGGAACTTTCTATAATTACTTTCCATCTAAAAAAGATATATTTGATGAATTGATTCGCAGATTGAACCGTGAGTTACGCTTAATTATTAAAGAAGAAATGAAGGGGATATCAAGTTATGAAGAGGCACAAAGAAGAGGTTTTCAGGCATTTTTTCGGTGGGTGAAAGATCGTCCTAATCTATATAACATTGTACAACAGGCGGTAGTTGTTGATGATAATTTATATAGATGGTACTATGCAAAGCTCGCAAATGGATTTTTAAAAAGTTTATCAGCTGGTATGGAAGCGGGAGAGTTTAAGCAACTTGATACAGAAACAATTGCGTATTGTCTTATGTCAATTGGGCAATTTCTAGGTATGCGATGGGGTTATTGGGAAGAGAAAGATGTTCCAGAAGATGTATTTGAAGCAGCGATGTCATTAATATTTGAAGGATTGAGAAAGAGATAAGGGAGTGGGGAACATATGCAAGGCATTGCTTATTGGATTGAAAAACGGTCCTATTTACATCCAGATCGCATTGCCATTATTACAGAAGAGGAGGAAATGACATATAAACAGTTACATGAGTATGTAAGTAAAGTAGCAGCCTATCTAATTTACGACTTGAATGTGCAAAAAGGAGAAAGGATAGCCATTTTATCACAAAATAGCTTGGAATATATTGTACTTTTGTTTGCTATAGCAAAAGTAGAATGTATTGCTGTTCCACTGAATATACGGTTAACAGAAAATGAACTTATATTTCAGTTAGGGGATAGTGGAAGTACAGTTTTATTTATAGAGGAAACATTTCAAAATATGGCACTGTCAATGCAGAAGGTATCGTATGTACAAAGTGTGATTTTGATTAAAAGTTTAAAAGAAATAGAAGATAGAAAAATTGATAACTGTGAAGAGATAAATGAAAGCGCATCCTTTATTATATGTTATACCTCAGGGACAACTGGAAAACCGAAAGGAGCTGTACTTACACAAGAAAATATGTTTTGGAATGCGCTAAATAATACATTTGCGATTGATCTAACTATTCACGATCGCTCCATTGTATTACTGCCTTTATTTCACATTGGTGGGATTGGCTTATTCGCATTTCCAACTTTATTTGCAGGTGGTGTAATCATTGTTCCGAGAAAATTTGAGCCAACTACAGCTCTTTCCATGATAGAAAAACATAAAGTGACTGTAGTGATGGGAGTACCTACAATTCATCAGGCATTAATGAATTGCGAGAATTTTGAAACTACAAATTTGCAATCAGTTCGCTGGTTTTATAACGGTGGTGCTCCGTGTCCAGAAGAGTTGATGAGAGAATTTATAAATAGAGGATTTTTATTTGGTCAAGGCTTTGGTATGACTGAAACATCACCAACCGTATTTATGCTTTCAGAAGAAGATGCAAGACGTAAAGTAGGCTCAATTGGAAAACCAGTTTTGTTTTGTGATTATGTACTTATTGATGAAAACAAAAATAAAGTTGAGATTGGTGAAGTTGGAGAGTTACTTATAAGAGGGCCAAATGTAATGAAAGAGTATTGGAATCGGCCAGATGCAACAAAAGAAACGATTCAAGATGGTTGGTTATATACGGGAGATTTAGCTAGAGTTGATGAAGATGGTTTTGTATACATTGTCGGTAGAAAAAAAGAAATGATAATTTCCGGTGGTGAAAATATTTATCCACTTGAAGTAGAGCAAGTCATTAATAAGCTTTCGGACGTATATGAGGTAGCGGTCGTTGGTAGGCAACATGTAAAGTGGGGAGAGACTCCAATCGCCTTTATTGTGAAAAAGAGTAGCAGTGTATTAACTGAAAAGGAAGTCATTGAACATTGTCGTTTATTTCTAGCAAAATATAAAATACCGAAAGAGATTGTTTTTCTAAAAGAATTGCCAAAAAATGCAACTGGTAAAATTCAAAAAACACAGTTAGCAAATCAATTGAAAAGTAGGTGAAGAGATGACGATGTACAGCACGGGTCAAAAGGCGTCATGTAGTAAAACAATAACAGAAACGGATTTTGTATTATTTGCAGGTTTAAGTGGGGATTTTAATCCAATCCATATTGATCATGAGTATGCGAAAAAAACTAGATTTAATCAAAGAATAGCACATGGTTTACTAACTTCTAGTCTATTATCGCAATTGCTTGGTATTCATTTACCTGGAAAAGGATCCATTTATATGGAGCAAACTATTAAATTTACAGCACCAGTTTTTATAGGAGATACAATTACAGCAACGGCTACAGTACAAGAATTTATGATAGAAAAGAGAGTTTTGAAATTGTTAACGGAGTGTCATAACCAAAAAGGAGATTTAGTATTAACAGGTGTAGCTACAATGATGGTGCCAAAAGAAGGAGGAGTAGTCTAATGAATATTGGGATTGAAGCGACTGGTGTTTTCTTCCCAAAAGACGTAGAGACGGCTACAGACCTATCTAAAAAAACAGGTATTCCTGAGCACATTATTATAGAAAAGTTTGGATTATATGAAAAACATGTCGCAGATGAAACGATGCATGCATCAGATTTAGCTATTGCTGCTGCAAAGCCAATATTATCACAAGTAGATCCTCAATCTATTGATGTAGTCATTTATTTTGGCAGTCCACATAAAGATTACCACGTATGGTCTAGTGCCCCAAAAATTCAGCATGAACTTGGATTAAAAAATGCTTATGCTTTTGAAATTATGAATGTTAGTTCTTGTTTTCCTATTGCCCTCAAAGTCGCAAAAGATATGCTCTACTCCGATAACTCAATTGAAAATATATTATTAGTAGGCGGATGTAAAGAATCTCAAATTGTAGATTATGATAATCCACGCTCGCGTTTTATGTTTAATTTCGCTGATGGCGGAAGTGCAGCTTTAGTGAAAAAAGACGCTAGAAACGGTGAAATATTAGGAAGTGCGATTATAACAGATGGTTCATTTCATGAAGATGTTCGTATTCCAGCAGGTGGATCGAAGCAGGTTGCGAGCTACGATACAGTTGAGAATCGACAGCATTATATTGATGTAATAGATCCTATTAGTATGAAAGAACGTCTAGACAGGGTTTCAACTCCTAATTTTGACAAGGTTATTCGGGAGGCGTTAAGAAAAAGTGGATTTACTCCTAAAGATATTAAAGTATTGTTACCACTGCATACAAAACGTTCTATGTTAATAGAATTGATACAGGGGCTAGGGCTAGCAGAAGAACAAGTTGTATATTTAGATCATTATGGACATATGTCAGCACTTGATCCTTGCATTGGTCTTCACTTTGCAAATGAACAGGGAAAATTACAGGCCGGAGATATTGCAGTAGTAGTTAGTGCAGGGACTGGGTATACGTGGGCAGCGACTGTAATTAGGTGGTGAAAAATACTAGATGAATACATGATAAATGGAGGTATTTGGAAAGAGGCGGCGAATGTAAAGGTACTTCATTAAATTTTTTTAACAGATTTGTTTGTATGATTCAGAGGAAAAGTCATAATTACGGTTGGGTAACTTTGGCGTGTTTGATTCTATCAGAAAGTAAAGTATGGGGAGGATCACAATGTCGATGAAAAAACGTAAATGGCTAAGAATGATGGCTACTGGTTGTGTTTTAGGTTCGTTATTAATAACGGCAGCTTGTTCAGGAAAGAAAACAAGTACAGAGGGTGACAAGACGATTAAGGTAGGTGTTCTTGCTTCATTAACAGGTCCATTAGAATCATATGGAAAACAAACCATGAACGGATTTGAATTAGGGTTAGACTATGCAACTGGTGGAACTGGCAAAGTTGAAGGGAAGAAGATTAAGTTTGTTGTAGAAGATACGGAAACAAAAGCTGATGTAGCGGTTAAAAAAGCTACGAAGTTATTAGAAGAAGAGAAAGTCGATTTTTTAGTCGGATCGTCTAGTTCAAGTGATACATTAGCGGTTTTACCATTAGCTGAAGAATATGAAAAAATAATGGTTGTAGAACCAGCAGTAGCTGATAGTATTACCGGGAAGAACTGGAATAAATATATTTTTAGAACAGGTAGAAATTCCTCTCAAGATGCAGTCGCTGGTGCGGCGGCAATCGCTAAAAAAGATGTGAAAATAGCAACGTTAGCACAAGATAATGCTTACGGCCGTGAGGGAATTGCAGCATTTAAAGCTGGAGCGAAGAAATTAGGGGCAAATATTGTAAACGAGCAATACGCAGATACAAATTCGACTGACTTCACTGCAAATATTCAAAATATCATTAGCTCAAAACCAGATTATTTATTTATCGTTTGGGCAGGGGCAAACTCACCTTGGAAACAGTTAAAAGATATGAATGTGGAAGCACAAGGTATTAAAATTTCTACAGGTGCACCAGATATACCGGCATTAAAAACGATGGATGCGTTAGTAGGAATGCAAGGTTTTTCTGTTTATTATCATACACTCCCGAAAAATAAGGTGAATGATTGGTTAGTGGAAGAACATAAAAAACGATTTAATGGTGCGGTGCCAGATTTATTTACAGCAGGAGGAATGTCAGCGGCAATTTCAATTGTAGAAGCTTTAAAGAAAACAAAAGGTGATACAGATGTAGAAACATTAATTAAGAAAATGGAAGGAATGGAATTTGATACACCGAAAGGAAAGATGAAGTTTAGAGAAAAGGATCACCAAGCGATGCAAACACTGTATTCTATCACATTGAAAAAGCAAGATGGTGTTGATTATCCGGTGCCAGTATTAGAACGAGAATTAACGATGAAAGAGACAGAACCACCAGTTCAAAATAAATAGACTGAATTTTCTGTTGTTTTTGTATAAAGAGGGGATACCCTCTTTATACGCATTTCTTTCTTACTTAAAGCTTTAAAGGGAGGGATTTCGTGACACATTTGCTCGAAACAAAAAATCTTAGCGTATCTTTTGGCGAGCATCATGTTATTAAAGATGTGAATTTGACAGTACAAAAAGGAAAGCTCATTTCCATTATTGGACCAAATGGTGCAGGAAAGACAACGTTATTTAATTTACTAAGTGGGCAAATTTCTCCAACAAAGGGTGAAGTGTATTTTAAAGGACAAGAGATTACAAATTTATCAATTTCAGATCGAACTCGATTAGGAATTGGTCGTTCTTTTCAACTTACAAATATATTCCCAGAGTTAACGGTACTTGAAAATGTTCGTTTAAGTGTTCAATCGTTCGTGCAAGATTACTATAGTTTTTTCCCAAGTCCGGCAAAATTTAAGCAACAAGTTGGAGAGGCGAGACGTTTCTTAAAAACAGTATTACTTCAGGAGAAAGAACATGTATTAGCGAAAGATTTAGCGCATGGAGAAAAACGAAAGCTAGAGCTTGCGATGTTATTAGCTTTAAAAACGGATGTGTTACTACTTGATGAGCCGACGGCAGGTATATCAGTTGAAGAGGTACCGGCCATTTTACAAGTGATTGAAAACATTAAGAAACATCCAGAGAGTACAATTGTACTTATTGAACACAAAATGGATATGGTACTAGGTTTGTCAGACCATCTTATCGTTTTATTCCATGGAGAGTTATTGGCTGAAGGTTTGCCCGAAGAAATGATGAAAGATGAGCGTGTACAAAGTGCTTATTTAGGGGGATTATATAGTGGCACTATTACAAGTGAATAATATAGAGACGTATTTAGGTCAGTTTCATATTTTACAAGGGGTATCTCTTGCTGTTGAAAAAGGAACGATTACTGTACTGTTTGGAAGAAATGGGGCAGGGAAGACTACGACATTACGTTCGGTTATGGGATTTCATCATATCGCACAGGGTGAAATTTATTATGATAGTACACAAGTAAATGGATTATCTACACATTTAATTTCAAGGAAAGGAATAGGGTATGTACCAGAAAATCAAGGTATTTTTCACGATCTGACAGTAGAAGAAACATTCGCTCTTGCTAGGGGAAAGGGAGAAGAAGCGGAAGAAAAAATTGAGTGGATGTTTGAACTATTTCCAGATTTAAAGCAGTTTTGGTACAAAAAAAGTGGACTTTTAAGCGGAGGACAAAAGCAAATGTTAGCAATTTCAAGAGCATTTATTAATAGTGATGGGTTACTACTTATTGATGAGCCAAGTAAAGGCTTGTCCCCCATTATGATAGAAAAATTAATGATAGCTATTTTGAAAATGAAGGAGAAAACAACAGTTTTACTCGTTGAACAAAATTTTATGATGGCTAGTCAAATTGGTGATTATTTTTATATTATGGATAACGGAAAGATTGTTCATAACGGTTTTATGCATGAATTAAAAGAGGATAAGGAAATGTGTCACAAATATTTAGGAATCTCTTAACATGAATCCGAGGTGAGAAGGATGGATGTGTTAATCAATTTATTTGTAAATGGGATTTCAACAGGGATACTCATTTTTTTATTAGCATCAGGTCTTTCACTTATTTTCGGTTTAATGAGCGTTCTAAACTTCGCGCATGGTGGTTTATTTGCGTGGGGAGCGTTTACAGGTGTTTGGCTATTTAATATGACAGGTAATTACGTATTAGCGTTAATTGGAGCAATAGCTATGGGAATGTTCCTTGGGTTCATTTTAGAAAGATTCCTTATTAGACCGGTATATGGAAACCACGTTCGCCAGCTTCTTGTTACGCTTGGAGGAATGCTTGTACTTAGTGAATGTATTAAAGTATTTTGGGGACCAAATCCAATTGGAGCAAAGTTACCGTTATGGCTACAAGGAAGTTTTACATTCGAAGGCGTTATATTAATTAAATATCGTCTATTCGTTATTTTAATTGGGATTATCATTTACATTGCCTTACTAGTATTGCTCAAAAAAACAAAGATAGGTCTTATGATACGCGCAGGAGTAATGGATAAAGAAATGGTTCAAGCACTTGGTATTAATGTAAAAGCGATATTTTCTTTCGTCTTTTTATTAGGGGCAGGGATGGCAGCATTGGGAGGATTCTTATTAGCACCGTATTCCGGTGTTATTTTCGCCGAGATGGGCATGCAGTATGCAATTTTAGCTTTCATAGTAGTAATTATTGGAGGGTTAGGGAGCGTACAAGGTTCAGCAATCGCTTCTTTAATTGTCGGATTAGCTGGTGCTTTTACAGCGTATTTTATACCGGATTTATCACTTGCAATCAATATGTTAATGTTACTATTTTTCTTAATAGTGAAGCCAAATGGACTTGTTAGTGAAAAGGGGTGAAATGGTGAACAACACATCAAATCGAATTAAAGTATACTTCGGAGTATGTATGCTCATTTGTTTAAGTGTATTTCCATTCGTAAATGATTCACGGAGTTTGTTAATTTTGTTCACTCAAATCTTCATCTTTGCTATTTTTGCAATGAGTTTTGATGTATTACTTGGATATACAGGAATTGTATCGTTTGGGCATTGTATGTTCTTTGGTATAGGAGCATATGGGGTAGCACTTTTATTTGATCGGCAAGGAGTATCCATAACGAACTTTTTAATAGGGATAGTAGCTGCAATTATCGTTTCAGCAATCGTTAGTTATATAATCGGTCTACTTTCTTTACGGCTGAAAAGTCATTTTTATGCGATGCTAACACTTGCTATTTCACAGTTGTTTTTCGTACTTGCTGAAAAATGGCGTGGGCTCACTCACGGAGGGGATGGTTTTACATTTGGTGTACCAGATTTATTCCGTGACCGTTTTACGTTTTATTATGTAACACTTATATGTTTAATTGTCATTTTTGTTCTGTTACGTCTCTTCACAAAATCTTCTATTGGAAAAGTATTAAAGGCAATTTCACAAAATGAGCAACGAGTTGAAGCATTAGGATATAAAGTTCTTCATTATAAAATTATTGCTAGCATTGTTGCAGGAGTAGTAGCTGCGATTAGCGGTGGTTTATTTGTTATTACACTGCGCTTTGTTAATACAACTGTATTTTCAATTGAAATGACATTAAATGCATTATTGATGACAATGATTGGAGGCGTTGGAACGTTAATTGGAGCAATTGCTGGATCCGGAATTATTGAATCACTGAAATATTATTTATCAGAACTAGCTACAGAGTATCCGATCTTTGAACGATGGACGATTATTCTTGGTTTATTGTACATTATCGTATTACTAGCTTTTCCGAAAGGATTAGTTGGCACGGTTAAGAAATTGAAGAATATGAAGCGGAGTAAGAAGGAGAACAATGCAGAAGTGGAGCAAAATGTGTGAAAAATCAATTGTATAGAATATGAAAATCCCTCTTTTAGATTCGTAAAGGAGGGATTTTTATTGGCGTATGTAATTAGTTAGTTTGATAGCTCTTCTATTAATCAAATAGTTCATCAGGGATTTGTTTTAAAGAGTTTTGATTTGTAAAAAAATGAACAGCTAATTTCTCAACTGGAATATCTTCAATTGGTTCCAATTTATCATTTCTAATCGGTAAAAAGGCTATTCCGTTGCCATCGTTTATAAAATCTTCAATGAGTGAATAAGAATCTAATTGCTGAAGTTGATGCTGAGATAGATTATTTTCTTTTAGAAATTGTATCGTCTTATTTCTAAAAGGGCACTTTTTGTCATTGCTAACGAAGAAGAGTTCCTTTGAAAAGTCAATGGTACACTTTTCTTTCGCTTTTAATAAGCCTATAGAAATTGAAGTGGAAAATACTTTTTTAAACGCTGTGTCCGGATAATCCTCATAAGTAATGACCATATCAACGTTTTGTTGCTGCAGTAATTTTTGCAAATGACTACTATTTTCTACATATATTTGATAATTCCTGAAATTTTCTTTAATGCGCTTACTTAAATAATTAGTCAAAATAGATTGTGACGTCGCAATTATATAAGAAGAACCACTCATTTTAATTTTATCTTTCGCTTCTTCTACTAGAGTTAATATTTGATTCGTGTAGTCTAATAAAATGTCACCAGAAGGTAATAAGGAAACGCCTTTGTTATCTCTATGTAGTAAAGGTGTTTCTAACTCTTGTTCTAATTTTTTGATTCGCTCAGTTACGTTCGGTTGAACATAACCTAACTCTTTCGCAGCTTTACTAATAGAACCTTCGCTAGCTACAGTTTTGAATATAATAAGATCATTTATTTCCATTTATCACAGCCCCTTATATGATATCATTATAAATGATACCAAACATAATTTATACCTATTTTACGCTGGCCAGTCATCGGTTTATCATTGTGTATATAAGATGGAAAGTGAGTGATAAACATGATTGGAATGCAATATAAGGTCATTTTGCCAAAGGATTATGACATGGAGATTATTAGAAAAAGGGTAGAGGATAATGGGTATAAAACGGATGGTTTTCAAGACCTAAATTTTAAAGCTTATTTAATTACTGAGGCAGATAAGGACGGAAATTTCTATAACTGTTATGCACCTTTATATATTTGGAATGGTCATGAAGGGATGAATAAATTTATTTTTGAAGGGTATTACGATAATATTTTACAATCGTTTGGGTGGCAACAAATAAATATAGGTGTTCCATTAGTTGTTAATGTAAAGGATGATTTTAAAAAATGTAGATATGTTGTTGAATATACGGGGAGTATCCCTCAAAAGAATTCATTGATTGGGACTCAATTTAATACTGTCAAACAGAATATTCAAAATATAGAAAAATGTAAAGGGAATGTAATAGTGTATAACCCAGATAAGTGGGGATATAGTCAGTTTGAATTTTATGAAGTAAAGCCTGAAATTGAAGAGATGGTGGATATTACAATATATGAGGTTTTACACATTTCACTTTGAAAATTTGTTGAAGTTAAATTAAGAAAAAGGAATGAAAATGTATGCCTTTTGTGAATGTTTATTATCATGAAAATATATTAAATGAAGAAGAGTTGAAAAAGATAGGTGAATGTATTCATCTTTCATTAATTGAACATTTTAATATCCCTGAAAATGATTTTTTTCAAATGTTTTTACCTTATCAACAAAATCACTTTTTATATAATCCATATTATTTATTAGAAAGAGGAGAAAAGAGAACAGAGAATATGATTTATGTTTCTATTACATGTGGACCGGGAAGAACGATAAAACAGAAAAGGGATCTGTATCAGTCCATATCCTTGAAGGTTTCTGAATGTTCTAGTATAAAAAGTGCAGACATTTTTATTACACTAAATGAGACAGCTGCTGAAAATTGGTCGTTTGGTAAAGGATTGGCGCAATTAGTAAAATGAAAGGGGAGTGAAATGATGAATGAATCCATTGAATATTGTATTCAAGAGAAAATGAGAGAAATGGCACCTGCATTTGCTCATTATAGTGAAGAGATATTGTTCGAGGAAGTGTGGCGGGATGCCACTTTAACATTAAGAGAAAGAAGTTTATGTACAGTGGCGGCACTAATTAGTCTTAATCAGACAGAACAATTACCATTTCATTTGCGGCTGGCAAAGCAAAATGGAATTATGGAAAATGAAATGATTGCATTAATAACACATATGGCTTTTTATGTTGGCTGGCCAAAAGCGGTGGCAGCTTTACATATAGCAATGAATGAAATGGAAAGTTAAGAATAACGATAAGAAAGAATT